>NZ_JTLB01000025.1:0-77895 GCF_000798975.1 Exiguobacterium sp. ZOR0005
GGACGAGGGCGCGTTCTAGACTCGCCTTCGATCCGTCCACTTCGACCGGGTGGAACGTCTCCTTGACGAAGTCCGACAAGCGCAGGAGCGACCGCGTCTCGAGGTGGGCGAGCAGTTCCTTCGCTTCCCGGGCGAACGGTGCGTCAAGCGACGTGACCGGGAGCGCTTGTCCGTCCTGTAACCGTTCGAGCCGCTCGCGGCGTCTTGCTTTGACGCTCGCATCGGCGTCCGCTTCCCGGATGACCTCATCGAACGAGGCGAGGAGCGCGGCCGTCTCTTCCTTGATGCGAAGCGCGTTCGCTCGGCGGAGGTCGTGGTCGACGAACTGAGCGAGCCGTTCTGCGAAGCGGTCGAACCCAACGTCCTTTCCATGGATGGCGTTTCGGCTCGAGATTGGTAACACGGAAGGGTGTCTCACGCCGAGCTTCGTCAATTGCTGGGCCACGTAGTCGGACACGGCATCCCGTTCTGTCTCGTCCGCTGCTAAGTCAGAGGCGTTGACGAGGAAGAACATCTGATGGTCGCCCGTCCCTTGGACACGTCCGAGCTGGATGACGAGTTCACGGTCGGCTTCGGTGAAGGCGTGGTTGTAATACGTCACGAACAAGACGGCATCGGCGTCACGCATATAACCGAATTGGACCTCGCTATGTCGGTTGAACTGCGAGTCGGCGCCCGGCGTGTCGACGAAGATGATGCCGCGCTCGGCCCAAGGGGAATCGACGTACAGCTCAATCTCTTTGACGATGCAGCTCTTCGTCTCTTCCGTGACGAACGAGGCGAACGTGTCGTAATCGACCGTCTCCGTCGTCCCGAGATGGTGGAGTGGGGCGTGTTTCAAAGCGTTCACGAACGGATGGTCGAGCGCGAGCGAATCGAGTGTCGTCCCGTAACCGTCGAGTTCCGTCTCGAGCTCGTCACGCGATTTGAACGTGATCGTGGCGCTCTTGTGCGTTCGTCCGTTCGGCGGGACGATCTTCGTGATCGAGGCGGTGAGCGGGTTCGGTGACGTCGGCAACACCGTCTCGCCGAGTAGAGCGTTCAACGTCGACGATTTACCGGAAGAGAACGCACCGAAGATGGCGAGCGTGAATGTCTCGGCTTCGGCTCGTTCGAGTTTGCGTCGGAGCGACCTCACTCGGGACGTGAATAACGGATGACTTTCTAATATTTCACATACCGCATATTCATATGAAAAATCAGACAAAAAAGCGGTCAAATTATCATCCAAGACTGTCGTCAGTGCAACTTCTTTCTGTTGCTGGGCGACTTGTTGCTTCGGTAAATGCTCGACATCGACATAGTGACGGACTTCGAGCGCCTCGATGCGTTCCGGCGTCAAGGATTGTTCCGTATAGGCTTGAAGTGCAGTCTGTCGTTCTAGCAGGCGACGTCTCGTACCGAGCGTGTCCAACATGTCGTAAAGCGAGTTTTGTTCGGTCGTGATTTGGTCAAGCCGATCCGCACCGTCTGTCTCGAGATACGTTTCGACCGACGCCACCCACGGGTCGGACGCTTTCGTCACCCAGGCGGCGAGGGCGGACTCGATGTCGCGGCTGAACTGAAGGACCGTATCCCCGCTGAGCGAGGCACCGCTTTTCACTTGGTCGGTGATGAGTGTGGCCGGCGCTTCTGGCAACGCATCCGGTCGGGCAAGTGCCGTTTCAGGTAACTTCAAGTCACGGATGATGTCTTCCGCGTATTTGATTAGGTGCGGTCGCAAGTTCGTGTCGAGCAGGCGATTGAATTCTTTGACGGCAATCTCTTCACGACGCGACCGTTCTTGCCGCGTCTTGTCTTTCGAGAAGAAGAGGCCGACCTTGAACGTCGGGGAGCAGCTTTCCAAATAGTCCCGCAGCAGTTCGCGGAACTCATAGTTCATGATCGGGGCGCTGGCGACGATCGGGGCCTGGTGGCGGAAGAACTCGCGGCGGAACGCACTGAGCCAGACGTGTTTTTTCTCGAGTCGCTGCAGGCGGGCCTGAATCTCGGTCGGGTGTTTCTCCACAGTCGGTAACTGCTCGAGTGAACGGGCGTACGTCTGTTCCGAACGCTCGAGGAGCGTGTTCGTCAACTGCTCGGCACTTTCAAAACGGTCATTCCTTGCTGTGGCGATGACGCGTTCGACGTATGATTGCAGCCGTGTCACTTCGTTTTCCACATGGTCGAGTTCACGGAGCGAGATATAGAACACGTCATCCGGCTCGATATTGTGGTGCGCGAACGCTGCCGCGAGCGTCTGCTTGAACGACGAGAACGACAGCTCGCTCTCCTCATGCTTGTCGATTTGGTTGATGATGATTGAATACGGACGACCCTCGGCGCTGAACTGCTTCATGAGCTGGATATTCTGTTCCGATTGGACGTGGTTGTAGTCCATCATGAAAAACAAATGGTCCGCGAGGAAGAGCGAGCGTTCTGTCGCCTGACGGTGGCGTTCGTCCGTCGAATCAATGCCCGGTGTGTCCATCAAGACGACGTCGTCGCCGAACGGGAAACGGGGTAGGGCGTATTCGACTTCTTTGATTTCTTCAATCTTGCAAAAGTCACTCAGACGTTCGAGTTCATCTGTCCCGAGCTGAATCCAGTCCGTATCGTTGACCGCGACCGAGGCGCCGGTCGCACCGCTTCGAAGTGTGACGATGTTGGCGCTCGTCGGAATCGGGCTCGTCGGTAAGACGCCGTCCCCGAGCCAGTTGTTGAGCAGTGTCGATTTTCCGGCAGAGAAGTGACCGCAGACGGCGATCCAAATCTCGTCACGGGTCACTTTGCGGAGTGCCGTCCGGGCGAGACGGGCCAGTTCGGTCTCGTCTTGCGTCTCAAACAGGTCGGTCAATTGCGCGAGGCGCATGTGTTGTTCGTTCAACTTCTTCATCCCCTCATCGTGACTCCGTCGTGATCCCGACGCGATGCCCTATATAGTTGTTTTCTTCCCACGCCTTGACGACGAGATCGGCGACGTCATCGCGTGAAATCGGGCCAGAATGAAGCGTCCCGAGTTCGTCTGGTGTGATGACGATGTCCCCATCTGACGGCTCGTCAATCAATTGCGTCGGGCAGACGACCGTATAGTCGAGATCTGAGTCGCGGAGTAACTCATACGCATGGGCGTGGTCCTCGGCCGCCGTCGTCATCGTCCGTTTCGACTCTCGTGTTTGGAAACGATACGCATCCGTGTCGTGTGCCTTTAAAATCCCGGCGGTCCCGACCGTGACGATGCGTGTGACCCCAACCTCTCGCATCGCCTCAATCACGAGTGGGGTGAAGCGCGACAAGACATTTTGTTTGTCGGTGCCGAGTGCTGAAAAAACGACGTCCGCATGCTGCACCGTCTCCTTGACTGCGGTCAGGTCGGTCGCATCCCCTAATATGACGGTGACGCCTTCTCGTGATTCGACTGGTCGGCGAGACACCAGTCTCACCTCATGACCGGCCTCTAACAATTTCTCGAGCAACCGCATCCCCGTGCGGCCGCTCCCTCCGAATAAAGCAATGGTTGACAAGTAAACCCCTCCCCATCAAGATGAAAGAAAATATCCACCGCCATCATACCACGGAAGCGCTCTCGAAACAGCGGTTAACGGCTTCGTTTGTTCGCATGTTTCAACCCGTGATAAGAAGGATACAAAAAAAAGAAGACGTGTACAAGGGAGGAAGACAGTTCGCTGTCGACACCGCATGAGATTTGGAGCTAGAACCATCAAAACCGGGATTTCGGTCGCCTTGGTGTTATTGATCGCCGAGGCGTTTCAGTTTCAACAAATCGTTGTACCGGCGCTCGCCGCCTCGCTCGCGTTACTTCCGTCCGTTTATCAGACGGGACTCCGGTTTTTAGAAGAGATGAAGGGGAACTTGATCGGGGCGCTACTTGCCGTCTTCTCGTTACTGTTGACGCCGAACCCGACCCCGATTGCCATCGGCGTCGTCATTATCATCGCCATCTCGATTCTTTTGTTCTTGAATCTCGAGTCGACGACACGGACCGTCATCTTGACGACGATCCTGATCATGGAAGGGGCGAGCCAATCGGACATGCCGATTTGGATGTTCGCCGGGGAACGATACTTACTCATCATGATGGGGATCACGGTCGCGCTTCTCGTCAACGCACTGTTGTTCCCGCCACGCTATGAACGGAAGCTCGAGGACGAGATCACGACGGTGTTCCAAATGGCCGTCCGCATCGCACGTCTATTCTCCGAGACGGACGGGGGACGTTCCTCGTTCGAGTCACTCGAAGAGACGAAGAAGAAACATCGCGGTTCGAAGACGACCTACGACTTCTTCGAGGAAGAGATTAAAGCGAATCGCTGGCTCGAGAAAAAGACGCCGATTTATCGCCGGGCCGTCTTGAAGTCGAAGATGATTGACACGAACAGTGCCGCCATCCACGTGCTCGACAAGCTGCATGACGATTTTCTGACGCTCGAACATTTGCCACCTCAGCTCGAAGAAGAACTGTTGCGACATGTACGCCATTTGCTCAGACGACATGAGCGCCTATTCTCAGCGTATGAACTCGAGAACGAGCATATCATCGATCGGGAAGAGGACCTCATCCATGAGAACTTCGACTTCGCCAAGCTGATGATTGAGAAGATGCGAGACGAAGAGGAAGACTTGATTTTGACCGTCGTCCCGCTCGTCGCGACGATGACGGACTGGGTCAAGGCGATGAACGAGCTTGAACGTTATCTTATCACCGAGATGAAGAAACATGGCGACAACTTGAAAGTAGAACCGCGCAAGAAGTGGTTCTTTGAAGACTAAACCGCTCTTGGGCGGTTTTTTTGTATACTTAAGCTATGTCGTTACATAAGGAGAACAAGATGCAGACCTACTTACAACACACCACAAAATTCTGGAACATCCGTGTCGGCACGGACGAGTTCGTCGTCCAATACGGAAAACGCGGCACAATCGGGAAAGTCCAGCTGAAATCGTTCGATACGGAAGAAGCGTGCAAGAAAGAAGCGGACAAGCTCGTCCGTCAAAAACTGAAAAAAGGGTACGTCGAGGTCGAGTACGACTGGGACACCCATCTTTACGTCGACGACCCGGAGATCGGGCCGCATCCGCTGACGGCCCACCCGGCGTTCATGCGACATTTCCAAGAAGACTTCTATTTGGATTGCACGGACGAATTCGCGCCGTTCGGGAGCGATGAAGGGGCCGACGTCCTCGACATGTTCGGAGAAGCGCTTCGGAAAGAACGAGACGTCGATTTTTTGGAAGGGGGGTATGCGATTCTATCGGACTGGCTTGAAGAAGACATCTCGACGCCCGAAGACTGGATGCAAAACGGGGACCGCTTCGCATGTGACGTCGTCATCCTCGCGAGTGCGTTCGCTTCAATCAAGCTGACCGGACGAATCACGGATGCGTTAAAACGTTCCGCTCACGAAGCGTTAACGACCATCGTCGACGAAGTCGAGCCTGAGTATGTGCACCGGTTTCAGTTAATCAACGAACAGCTTGCCGCTTTCACCGTGTCAGATTGAAACTTTTTTCAGAAAAACGGCGTATACTAAAGAGAGAGACGGACGAACGTCCGAACGGATAGGGGGAAACACCAATGTCAGAGAATGAAACAGCATCACCCATCAGCGGTACATTGCCAATCGAGGCGAGAACCGTATTCCGCTTATCGAGTGCCATCTTCTATGTGATCGGTTTGGTCATCACGGGTGCGCTCGTGTTCGCGGCCGTCTGGTTCGACTGGCCAGGTTGGCTCCAAGCCACAGCTTACGGGTTACTGGCGATTGCGGTCATCTATAGCCTAGTCGACATCATCGTCTTCCAGAAATGGAAACAGGAGCGCTTCACGTATCTCGTCCAACCTCTCGAGATCAGACTCCATCACGGCATCATCACGACACATGACGTCTTGATCCCGATGACGAAAGTGCAATACGTGCATGCGAAGCAAGGACCGCTTCTTCGAAAGTTCGGCCTTCAGACGATTACGATCGGCACAGCAGGCGGATCGCATGAGATTTATGCGATCGAAGAATCATTCGCGAAGACGCTCCGCGAGCAAATCGCCGTCTACGCCCGCATCGAAGAGGAGGATGTCGTATGACCGAAACGTCGCTCACGTGGCATCGGCTTCCGACACGGGTGCTCGTCCTGCGCATCGCCGACATGCTGAAGTCGTTCGCCATCCCGATCGTCATCTTGTTCGTCTTGAACAATGACTGGGAGACGACGTTTGGAATTATCCTTCGCGTCGGTGTACTCCTGTTTATCGGATTCGATTTGCTGCAAAAGTTTTTCGGATGGCGTAACTTCCGGTACGCCTTGGACGAGAAGACGATGTACGTCATCGAAGGGAACTGGATGAAGCAAGAGAAGTCGCTGCCGCTCTATAAGATTCAGAGCGTCCACTCGAACAGCCCGTTCTTTTATCGGTTGCTCGGCGTCGTTGAATTGACGTTCGATACGAACGCAAACAGTGATGACGCCTCGTTCAAACTCGCAGGCGTCTTCCCGGGTGAGGCGAAACGGCTCGAGGATGTGCTCGACCAGTCGAGACGTCGACGGCTTGACGCCTCGGCCGAATCGAGCGAAACGGAGGAAGGAAGCACGGAGAAGTCGGTGACGATCGAGAAACCGCCGGGCGTTCGGCTATATACACTATCGACCCGCGAGATTTTGATTGCCTCGCTCACATCGCTGTCCGTGTTCGCCATCTTCCCGGTCGCCTCGACGATCATCACGTACATCGACGACTTCATCAACCTCGATGGCACGTTCGACCAAATCGGGGACTGGGTCATCAGCGCCTCGGTGATTGCCATCGGCGTGCTCGTCCTCTCCATCTTGTTCTTGTCGGTCGTCATCGGGACGGTGATCAACTTCCTGAAGTATGGGAATTTCGTCCTCGAACGGAGGGGCGACCGCATCCGGGTCGAGAAAGGCTTACTGAACCGGTCGGCCAAAGAGATCCCGTATGAGAAGATTCAAGCGATTCGCATCAAGGAGACGTTCATCCGGCGCTGGTTCAACATCATCGGTGTCGAGCTCGTCGCGGCCGGGACGATGGACGAGTTGAAAGACGAGTCGTCGACTATACTCCCGTTCGTGAGACGCGACCGGGCGATGCGGGTCCTAAACGAACACTTCAGCCAGTTCGCCTGGGCCGACACGCTCCACCGTCTGCCGAAACGATCGCTTGGAATCAAGCTGATGCGCATCAGTTGGTTCGGCGTGATCGTCACCGGCATCGTCGTTTATTTCTTCCGCGAATACGCGTGGTGGCTCCTGCTGTTATGGACGCTCATCGTCGGCGGGCGTGTGCTCAGCTACTATACGACCCGCTATGCGCGGAACGGGGCGTTCATCCAACTGCGGACGGGCGCGTTCAATGTGCGCTCGTTCGTGACGGACAAACCGCGCATCGAACAGATTCACGTGACGCAGTCTTGGTTGCAACGACGCTTCGGTCTTTGTAACGTCGTCTTATCGACGCGCGGTGGTGTGTTGTCCATCGAGTCGATTGAGGATATCCCGAAACGTGAAGCGGACGCCATGCTTGACTGGTTCTCGCGCTACAACGGAGAAAACATGAAAACACCGGGCTGAAGATGGCCCGGTGTGTCCCATTTGTGCGATTCGATTCACAATTTTCGTGTTTCTGTTACTGAAAACCGGGAACAAATGTGGTATGATGCAAGTAGAAAGAGACCGGTGCTCGATACACCGGCCTCTGGCTTACAGGCTACCACTTCAAGAGTGGCCCAGCCGCCACAATGGTTAGTGAATCAGAAAGTGACCCATCTCATTGCGCCGAGGGGGTCATTTTTTTGTGCGTTCAGACGTTGCACGATTGGATGTTTGGTGGATTACCAAGTGAACGATAATCGGAGCGAGGATCGGGAGGATTACGTAATCACCGACCCAGGTCCATAGCTGTTCCATCCGCACCACCGCCTTCCTCCATTGTGGACTTGGCGGCTGACCCCACTATTGCTGCGTTAACCTGCTCCTTCATTATAGCAGATTCTCTTCAAAAAAGATGCTAAAAACAGGAACGTTTGTTCTTGTTTTATAAAATGAAGCTTTAGACGGAGCAGGTCTCACGGGTGGGTCGAAAGGTGGAATTGAGTCAACATTCGCTTGCATGTCAGAAGTCAGACAGGATATAATCAACCTCGTGTGTATAACCACATGGGTGGGTGAGGGTGCCAATAAAGGATTGATTCCTATGGCAAAACAAACAGAATGGAAAACAGAAACATACGGGGGCGTGCTGAACTTTCTGGCGACAGCATACATCCCGGCCGTGCACGCGGCAATCTTGACACAAGCCGGACTCCCGTTCGAGGGAGCGCTCGTCGGAGCGATTTTGACAAGCATCATCGGAACGTTCATCGCAGGGCTGTTCAACTTGCCACTGCTCCTGTTACCAGGGATGGGCATTAACGCGTTGTTCACGTACACGCTCGTCCTGCAGATGGGACTGAGCTGGCAAGGTGCGCTCGCCGTATCATTCGTCTCGGGGGCGCTCGTCGTCCTGCTGACGGTGACGAAGGTGGCGAGGAAACTCGCGAACGCGTTCCCACCGATCATTCATGACGGATTGACGGTCGGTCTCGGCCTGTTCCTCATCTTGATCGGGCTCGAGGCGGCGGGGATCGTCTCGGGCGGTGGCGGGGCGTTGCTTCACATCGGAGATCTCGGGGAACGGCCGGTGCAGGTCGCGTTCCTGACGCTTTTCGTCGCCATCCTTCTCTTTTTGAAGATGGGACCGAGCAGTTTCCTTTGGACCATCGCGTTCGGTGTCGGCTTGAGCGCCGTCATGGGCACGCTCGACTGGACCGGTGAGTTCGCGCTCACACCGTTCTTCGAGTCGTTCGGCACCGTGTTCGGGAGCGTCTCGTTCACCGAATCGATGTCGCCGCTCTTCCTCGTCGCCGTCGGCGTGTTGACGCTCGTCTTGCTGATTGAAAACATCAGCTTGATCCAGAATCAGACACGGGCGATCGGCAAAGATGCGGACGCACCGAAAGGGCTCGTCGCGCAAGGACTATCGACGATGGCCGGTGCCCTATTCGGCTCGAGCCCGACCGTCTCGACGGTCGAGGTCGCAGCCGGCATCTCGGTCGGGGCACGGGGCGGAATCGCCTCGTTCGTGACGTCAGGCCTTTATGTCGTCTCGCTCTTGTTGTTGCCGCTGTTCGCGATCATCCCGGTGACGGCGATCGCGCCAGTTTTGATCATCATCGGCATGATGATGTTCCAGAACGTGAAGCATCTCCCGCTCGACAATTGGGAGCATGCCTTCCCGGCGATTCTCGTCATCATCATGATCCCGTTCACGTATTCCATCGTCGACGGCATCGGGCTCGGCTTCATCGCCTATACGATGATCGTCTTGTTCAAGAAGGGCTATCGGTCGCTCAGTCCGGTCGTCGGTGTCTTGACCGTCTTGTTCCTCGTTTTCTTTTCTTTACCAGTCTGGCTGTAAGATAGGGCGGCATCGTGAATACGGTGCCGTTTTTTTGTATGGATAAAAAGGAGTCTCATGACTTACACGGGAAGTAGTATGCATGAAACACGTGTGAGGAGAGGATTTGATTTGACGACATCTAAATTGTCTCAAAAGTTTGCGACGTTTGCTGAGAGAGAATGCCGGGACTCGAGCCCGCTCTATGAATCGTTATCGCTTCACATCTCGCAGGACGACGAATTGCTTGAACTCTGTAACGTGGCGAGGGACGGTCAACCGGTCCCGAACTTATTGTTCGGTGCAGTCCATTACTTGCTGATGCAAGGGAACGACCACCCGCTAAAAGACTACTACCCGAGTATAGTGCGTGACGCTAAGCCCGTAACCGAATCGTTCGAGTCGTTCAAATCGTTTTGTCTCACGTATCGAAATGAAATCGAGTCTATCTTAAGTTCGAAACGCGTTCAGGCGAACGAAGTCCGAAGGTGTGCATACTTATATCCCGCTTTTGGTTACATTCATCATAAAACGAGAAAACCACTGGCATTGATTGAGATTGGGACAAGTGCCGGCTTACAACTGTTGTGGGACCAATATGCATATTCATATGGGACAGAGGAAGTGTTCGGAGAGGTGCAGTCCCGGCTACATATTCGTTCAGAATTCGTCGGAAAGCTGACACCGCCGCTCTCGTCAGCACCCGCTCCGGTCGTAGCACGTATCGGACTTGATTTGAACATCGTCGATTTAAATAATGAAGCAGAGCGGTTATGGCTCAAGTCGTTGATTTGGCCAGAGCATGAGGAACGTTTACAGATGTTCGAACGCGCGTCGAGTTATATCGGCGAGCAGCCGATTGACTTCATCGAAGGCGACGGGATCAGTCGATTGAGCGGCCTTGTCGGGAGTATTCCAGAAGGAAGCACCTTATGCATCTTCCACACGCACGTGGCCAACCAGATGACGATCGACATGAAAAAACACTTATTGAACGTGGTCGAAGAGATCGGCCAGACGAGAGACGTTTTTCATCTCTACAACAATATCCATGACAAAGACTTGCATCTGGACGAATACGTGAACGGTATCAAACGAGAGCAGACGATTGCGGAGACGGACGGGCACGGCAGATGGTTCAGATGGTTGTTAAAAGATGAGGCTGTATTGACATGAATACGATTATCGAGCGATTCGTTTCCATTCAAGAAGTCATGGATGCTCTCCGTTTACAAGTCGCCAACTATAATTGGTTGGTGACGGACCTCGACGCCGTAATCTCAAATGACTCGTTGAAGTATTTCGAAGAGATTCAAGAACTTGAGGAGGGAGCGGCCTACTGGATAAAAGGTGAACGTCTACTCGAACTTGTCCAACACACAAACCTATACGTCATTTGGGGAGTATTCACGGCGTTTGAACGAAAGACGTCCATCACGTTAAACGATCTAATCGTCCATCCGTTCGCAGACGGGAATAGTGATCTATGGATCGAGTCACCCCGTGTTCAGCATCCGGATGCTATGTGTGAATTAATCTTTTGGGACTCAACATTTGTTTTAATGCTGAGCCAAGTTGGGGACGTAAGCGAGCGATTCCGTCAAACATTCCCCGATTGGCGAAGTTTAGAGGAATATAATCGTACGGAAGGGTTATATGAAACGGAATAGATGAGATCGAATATGAGCGGATTCTTTACTTTATAAACCAAGGAGGACACTTTCATGACTAACACTTCAAACGTCATCGACGAGTTTGCATCCTATACCGCATGGCTAAACACGCTAACGGAATTGGATGAATCGGCGTGGGAGAAAACGATCGCGACCGACAAATGGTCAATCAAAGCAATCATCCTGCACATCGCCCATTGGGACAACCATCTGTTGAACGTCATCATCCCAGCCGTCAAGAACGGGGAAGGGATGATCTTCCCCGAGTTCGATTCGTTTAACGCGCGCGCGACCCAAAAAGCGAAACGTCTCTCTGGAGAAAAGGTGCTCCAGTTAGCCAAAGCGAGTCGGAGTTCACTTATAGAAGGGCTGACGTCACTTCGTCACGAGACGATGACGATGCACACGACGGCAAACGGGGCGACCCATTGCCCGCATCAAGGTGTTCCATACACACTTGCCTATATCGTCGCCGAGTTCACCGAACATGACCGCCACCATCAGCAGCAAGTCGACCGAGTTATAGGGATGAAACCGTGAAGAGAAGAACGAAAGTACGAGGTGTCAGACGAAGGTTGAAACGGTTGCGGTTGGATATCGCAGAACAGACCCATTCGTTTCCGACGACGTTCCATGGCGGGTATTGGCATAGCAAAATTCCGATCGATCAATCGTTCTTGCTGTCGATAAAGGAGAACAGCCGGATTCAACAAGCCGTCATCGAGGCGATGCTTGAAGGGGGAGCTCAGCTTGTGCGCCTCCGAGAACAGGAGAGTTACCGGGTCGTCGTCTTGATTGACCTGCCGACGCTCTGGCAGTCCGAACTTCTCGTATTCGAAAGCGACGCACGACTGAAGGCGTTCATGAAACGCGGTACGTCTGAGCAGACGTGGACGCGCTTGCCTATCGACTCTATGTGCTTACAACGGTTCAACCTTTCAACGGACGTCGAGGTACATCGGTTTCATGAGCGGATTCAAGACGAGGATGACACACATAGCGGGGAAGTATGGTTGCTCGTTCGATAAACGGGCAACTTTTTTATGAAAAAACTGAATATTCGATCAAACCCTATGCTATAATCCTTTCAAATCCATTTTCCATAATAAGGGTTAAGTGGAATCGATGAATGAAGGGAGCAGTGAGATCGAATGCAGTCGAATCAACAAATTCACAGACAAATCGATCCATGAGAAAGGCCAAAGCCCTTTTTGTATCCACGGTTTTGATTTCATTACTGGTTGTCGCACTCATTTCACTCTCAGGTCAAGTCGCGTATACATACTTCAAAGGATTGGACATTTCTGGGAGCCCTATCACGAGCTGGGTTACGGACTGTCACGACAAGCGAAAGTTGTTTGGGATTATCGAAGTGGTCGATACCGAGCGTTGGTGCGGAGGTGGCGCTGACGAAGATTCTGCGTCTAAGTCTTCTGGAAGCGGGCGCATTGTTGGACCATCGGATGAGGAAGGTGGTACACCGAGAGGAGATCCGGATGAGTTGTCTCCGTCATATGCGGAACCATCCAATGACGAAGCCGATCGCCTATCCCTGCTCCCATACATCCTCAGCGCACTCCTTCTGTTGATTGGCGCATGGTTGTGGCGCAGACAGCGTCTCAATAAAAAAGTGAATGGTTTCGTTCCGACAGAGGAAATGCCCCACTCAAAGCAAAACATAAATGAAAGGTTCGAGCAGCCCACACGCTCGATTCACCCGCTGCCGGATTCCCCGTTGCGGCAACATCTGATTCAATTCGAACAAGCGCTCCCGTCACAACAACGACGACGGCCGTTCGAGACGTTATCTGCCTGGGCGAACCGCATCCGGCTCGACGCCTCACTTTTGAGCTATTTAGAGACCCGTTATGACCAAGTCGAGATCACGCCACAACGGGAAGAAGCGTTCAAACAACAGCTTGATGCCCACTTACTTCGCTTAGAAAAGGAGCCACCCTTATGACGATCACACGCGTACTCGAACAGCTCGACCAAATCTATCTCGGAAAACCTGACATCACGCGCCTCTGTTGCACGGCGCTACTCGCGAACGGACACATCTTGCTAGAGGACGTCCCAGGCACGGGGAAGACGCTTCTCGCCAAAAGTATCGCAAAGAGCTTCGAGGCAGAGTTCACACGGATCCAGTTCACGGCCGACCTGCTTCCAAGTGATATCATCGGGGCTGACTTCTTCAACGTGCAGACGCAGGCGTTCGAGAATCGGACGGGTCCAATCTTCACGAATATCCTTTTGATTGACGAAGTCAACCGGGCCGTCCCCCGGACACAGTCGGCGTTACTTGAGGCGATGGAAGAGCGGCAAGTGTCGATTGGTGGGGTCACGTATCAACTGCCGGAACCGTTCTTCGTCATCGCGACACAAAATCCGATCGAGTCGGCAGGGACGTTCGCGTTGCCGGACGCACAACTCGACCGCTTCTTGATGTCGCTCCAAGTCGGCTATCCCGAGGCAAGGGAAGAGCGTCAACTGATTCTACAGACGATTTCGAAGACACGCCACGCCGTCCACGCCCTCATGTCGTCCGAGACGTTTTTAGCGGCACAGCGAGACGTCGAGGAGGTTCGCATCCATGAGGACGTCGTGACTTATTTGCTCGCCCTTATCCAAGAGACGCGGAACCATCCGCTCGTCGAAGTCGGGGCCAGCCCTCGTGCGACGCTTGCCCTCGTTAGAGCGTCTCAGGCGTATGCCTACATCGAGAATCGCCGCTTCGTGACGCCAGAGGATGTCCAAGCCGTCGCGACGCATGTCCTCGCGCATCGGTTGACGCTCACGCTCGAAGGAGACGTGAAATCGACGAAACGGGCCGTCCTCGCCGACATCTTGGAGCGCGTCGACGTTCCAGTCGAGAAGGTGTGAGGATGCGACAGGTCGAAGTCAGTACTCCGTCCCTTTTAGATGAAAAGCTTTGGCCAGCCTATACAGGGATACTCGTCTTCTTCGTTTGGTTCCCATACGTATGGCCGTTTGCTTACGTGGCTGGCGTGATTCTGGGGCTGATGCTCGCACGGAAATGGCTGACGAAACAAATCGTTGAGGCGACAGGCTTGTCGTTCCATCAAAAGGAGCAGTTGTTGTTCGTGAATGATCGCGTCTCGCTCAAGATGGACGTGACAGGCATCGAGCGACTTGAAACGCTCGGGATCCCGATTTCGGTCCGTTTGGTAACGGGACGCGGCTTGACGTTTGACGAAGATCAGTCCGTGCACACTTTACAACTTCGTCATGAATCGACCTATTTGCTTCCAATCCACGCGAAGCAACGCGGTCCCGTCCAAATCGATGAATGCACCCTTCAGTTCAAGCTCCCGTTTTGGCTCGGCACCATCTTCGTCACCGGTTTTACACTGCCGTCCTGGATTATCCTCCCGTGCATCACGAAACAGAACCGATTCGACTCACGCCTCGTCCGGATGGGAGACCGACTCGTCAAACATTCACCGCTCAATGACCCGTTGATGATGCAAAGCACAAAACGGTATGAGCAAGAGCCGGTCAAACAGATCGACTGGGTCGCGACAGCGAAGACAGGGAAGCTGCAGGCGAAAGTGTTTCAACGCCAAAACCTCGATACGTTCACACTCGCACTCGACTTGAGCGGTACGCTCGGGAATGGCCTCCACGCTCGTTACGAAGAGTTGATTCAACAAGCAGCTTATCTCGTGGCCTATTTGGTGAAAGAAGATTGTAAAGTCGAGCTGTTCATCAATCGGCTAGACGCCGATAATCAGATTGACCACCTGCGGATGAGTGATGGTCGTAAGCAGTTACGCCTCGCCCTCGTACGTTTGGCATGGATTTATGAATCCGATCGATTCGTCGCTTCGAAACGGTTCAATCAAATTATCGATCGACAGAAGCATCCGCATGCGGAAGTGATTCGGATTGACGTGTCACTGATGAACCGAATCGCTGTCGGTTGAAAGGAGTAAAGACATGTTCCGCCACCTCACGACATTCGCTTTAGCCGGGCTCTTCACGCTCGGTACGACGTCAGCCATTGCCGCGCCGACAGAACGGTCAGCAGAACAATTTGCTGAAACACATTTCGAGTCGATCGTCCTCGACCATATCGAAGGAGACGACCCGAGTAACTATCACTTGACGGAAAGTCGCACCATCTCGTTCGGTCCGCTGCACGAAGTGATGATGGCCGCACAATCCTGTTATTCGCCAGATGACGCGTGTACGTTCGTCTCAAGCAAAGAATACGTCTCGGCTGTCCTACAGGACGGAGAAGCAAGAAACGTCATCGGTACGTACGAGCAAGAGCCAGGCGTCTTTGCCTTCTCCACGCTCGGGTATGGCGACGAGTTGGCCATTGCCTTAGCTGATGTGTCCGGTACATTGGTCCATTCCGCGCGCGAGAACGCCTGGTTTGACTATGACGGGGAGACGTTGACCGCCTTGACGACCGATGCGAAACGGTTCATCGATGGAGACACGATTGCAATCGAGATGTATCAGAAACTCTTGGTCGAGACACATTCAAACGTTCAAGGTTCCGCGGAGGATGGTCTCGTGGGTGGGGCGGGGAAGGCTCAGGCGACAGAGTCAACATCGTATCGCATGCTTGGCCTCGCGTTGTTGGCGGGTCTCCCAATCGGTTATCTTTTATACAGGAGGCGAGGAAAAAGATGAATGTAAAACGTCCGTGGTTGCATGAGGTCGATGCGGCCACGGCTTTATTTGTGCGTCGACATGCAGTGCACACGGATGAGTTTGAACAAAAGACGGAACACTTATCAAGTTCAAGCGATGGGACGTTATGGAAAGTCGACCGTTATGAATTCGACCGCGTCTACGATCAAGCGCTTGATGACGTGTATCGCACGGTTCGTCGACAAGTTGCTGACATCTTCTCGTTTCATTCAGGTGATATACAAATCGATGAGGGTTTCACGGATGCAACGATGCTACGTTACCTCGTCTTGCATCCGTTCACCCGAGATGTCTACGTCGATGTCGCTCCATCTGGGGTCGTTGAGACGGTGTATGTCTGGATGCATCCGATCGAGGTGTGTCAACAGAGAGACCAAATCACTCGTGTGACGCTAGACGTCTCAAACATCGTGGAGGAAACCGAGTTACATAAACTATTAAGAGAACAGTTACAATTCCCTTCGCACTATGGCATGAACTGGGACGCATTTTGGGATGTGATTACCGATGAGAAAGGGTTGCCGGACATCGTGGAGTTGTACGGATGGACAGAGTTTGAGCAACGTTTGCCTGTGGCGGCGAACACGCTCGCAAAATGTTTTTTGGACTACGCGAACGAGCCGGACTTAAAACCGTGTCAAATCATCTATCATCAGATAGAGATGCTGATTTTACCGAGGCAGGCATTAAAAGAAGGAGAAGCAAATCGCCTAATTTTCCGACATCTCGCTGGCGCAACGTTCCCGTTACATGTGGAACGCAAGACGTCAGTACGGTTGCCGAAGCGACACCGTTTCTCGCTTGAACGCATAGAAGAGGAGTCTGTCCTATCAGGAATTGTTCGCAATCATGAGGAGATTGCCCCATGGTTGACACTTTCCATTGACGACCAGCGCCAAGACGTCGTCACGTTCTCACATGAAACGGATTGGCTCTTGAGCTATTACCGGGAGGGGTTGACACTCCAAGGGGAGAATATTGAATCCGTTGAATCAATTGACACAGCGGATTATGTGACGTTCTTTCACCACGTGACACGGGGGGCGTATCCAATCGAATTGACGTTCTGTTTCGGTGGTACAATTGCTCCAAGCGAAAAGGTGTATCGGTTGACGCTACATGACAAAGCATGGGAGAAATTGATTGAAGAAACGTTGTTACCTCAATTAGAGATTCCAAAAGCAAAAAGGTTTTGGCAGTCTTTTTCATCAACCACATCTCAACAGTCACTCGAGACGTTCTTAGGAGAATGTCATCCTCATATCTTTGGAAACTTCGTACTAGCGCATGATGCGGACGATGTATATCACTTTCTTGATCATGTGAACGGTTCAATCAAGCGGTTTTGAAATTCATATTGTAAAGGGGAAGTAGATTGAATTATATACAGGACATGCGGAACCT
This sequence comes from Exiguobacterium sp. ZOR0005, assembly GCF_000798975.1. Taxonomy (NCBI): domain Bacteria; kingdom Bacillati; phylum Bacillota; class Bacilli; order Caryophanales; genus Exiguobacterium; species Exiguobacterium sp. ZOR0005. Next base: position 17,212 of record NZ_JTLB01000025.1, read on the forward strand.
CATTGGAACTAATCTATTAATGACCGTCGGTTGTGGTGTCATCATCGAACACAATGATCAAATTCTGCTTCAACATCGTAAAGATCATGACGTTTGGGGAATCCCGGGTGGTGTGATGGAACCTGGTGAAACATTCAAGAGCGCTGCACAACGCGAAACGTTTGAAGAAACAGGTCTTACAGTCAATCAACTAAGCTTGTTTGGGCTCTATTCAGGAAAAGAAGGATATGCTTCTTATGAAAATGGAGATCAAGTCTTTAGTGTACAAGTCATCTTTCATGCGACGGCATTCTCAGGAGCACTCACGCAGGAAGGACAAGAGAGTCACGAGCATCTTTTTTTCTCACGCCATGAACTTCCAACATTGAACAGCCACCAAGAGAGGTTTATTATGGATTGGGTGCATCGAGAACAAACACCTATAGTAAAGTAAGAATCCATCAAGAAAGTTGGAAACATAATGAATTATTTAGAACACCTTGAATCCCATTGTGGAGAGTTCACGAATCAATTCGAAACGGACGATTTGTTAGAGCAGGCCGTGCAGTTCTTGCAGTTTGATGACAGCCCTATGACCGATACGTTTACCCTCTCGACGATAGGCCTTCATTGGCATACGCTGCAAAACGAGGACGGTACTCAGACACACCAAGAGCTCTTGGTGAGTTTCAAGCAAAAACGTTCGTATAAAGACGTGCTCGAGTTGTTGTGGCAATTAACGACGCATGCGCTCGAGACACATCACGCCTTCAAACTCGGTGAGTATTTTGAACTCCCCCCGAACGTTTTCAAACGATTGAACTTCTCAGCGATCTATGTGGCGACCCCGTTTTATTTTAATGAGTCGTTTCATGCATACGAAGGGGACGAACAAACCGTAGTCCCAGTCTGGTTCATTCCCATCTTCCCATCTGAAGAAGCGTTCATCGAAGCGCACGGGGTAGAACGGTTCAACGAATTGCTTTATAAAACGGATGATGCGCTACTCGATTTGAAACGTAAACCGCTCGTCTGAACCACACAAAAACACCGCTCCACGCCATCGCGTCGAGCGGTGTTTTCACATGTACGGCCCGTTCGCCTGGACAACGAACTGAGAATGATTGTAATGGTAGGTGATTCGTGAGTAGTCGAACGGCTTCCCGTTCGTCAGATGGAAAATCGTCTCGATGCGGAGCGTCGGGTCGTCCATCTTCAGGCCAAGATAACCGGCCTCCGTCTCGTTCAGTCGCCCGACCTGCATATACATATCGGAAAAACCGATCGTGACGCTGAGCGCACTTTGGACGTAGTCGAAAATCGAGTCGGCGACAATCTCCCGATTCAAATAGGGCACAATCGCCTTCACATAATACGATTCCTCGTAACAAAAAACTTCCCCATCGACGTAGCGGACGCGTTCAACGCGATACACGTCATCCGACACGTCAATCCCTAAGTTGTTGGCGACGTCTTCACTCGGCTTCGTGATTGACACATCGAGCACATCCGACGTCAAGACGCGGTCGCCGAGGTTGCTTTTAAATCCTTGCGTCGAGAACAGACTCATGTAGCCCGGGCGGTTGTGACGCCGGACGAAGATCCCGCTTCCCCGCAACTGAAAGATGACTCCACGACGTTCAAGCAACTCGAGCGCCTTCGTGACGGTGCTCTTACTGACGCCATATTGGCTCATCAACTGCTCGAGCACAGGCAACTTTTCCCCTTGTTTTAAATCCTGATCATTAATGTACTGCTCAATCTCTGCTGCAATCTGTTGGTATTTTAGCATCCTTGTCCCTCATCTACATTGTCATGATGTCTTTATTATATCACACGCCTGTTAGAAAAAAGATCACACACATTCTTTATATCGGTCTTGATTAATTGTACCGGTACAATTATAGTAAGAGTGTACAAAATGTAAGCGTTACATCAAAGGAGGGTTTTCAATTGAGTAAAGTTCGGGATTATTCAAAGCTCGCCCGTGACATTTTAGATGCGGTCGGTGGGGAAGAGAACGTCATCAATGCGGCGCGGTGTGCGACACGGCTTCGCCTTGTGTTGAAACGGTCGAATCCGCAAGCGAAAGAGAAAGTCATGGCGATGCCAGGGGTCATCACGGTCGTCGAGACGGGCGGACAATTCCAGGTCGTCATCGGGCAACACGTCGGGGAAGTGTTCGATGAGTTCTCGAAGCTCGTGAAGATGGAGACGAACGAGACGGAAGAGGGAAGTAAAGGGACAATCCTCAACCGCATCATCGCGACGATGTCTGCCGTGTTCGCTCCGTTCATCTATATTTTAGCTGCCGCGGGGATTCTGCAAGGGACGCTCATTATCACGACGCTTCTCTTTGAAGGGTTCGCCGAGACCGGGACGTACGAAGTGTTCAGCTTCATCTCGTGGGCGCCGTTCACGTTCTTACCGATCTTTATCGCCATCACCGCGTCGAAGCATTTCAAGACGAACACGTTCATCGCGGTGGCGGCGAGCGCGGCATTGGTCAGCCCGACATGGGCCGAGATGGCAGCACGCATCACGTCAGGGGAGACGATCAGCTTCCTCGGGCTCGCCTTATCGGGAACGACGTACACGTCGTCCGTCTTGCCACCGCTCTTCCTCGTCTGGATCTTATCTTACGTCGAGCGGTTCTTGAACCGACATATGAACGAGGTCATTCGTCCACTATTCGTCCCGTTCTTCAGTTTGGTACTCATGGTGCCGCTGACGATTCTCGTCATCGGACCGATCACGACGATGGGTGCGGTTGGGATCGCGAACGGATATAACTTCTTAGCAGAAAACGCGCCGATGCTCGCCGGTGCCATCATCGGTGGCCTGTGGCAAGTCGTCGTCATCTTCGGTGTCCATTGGGGCGTCACGCCGATGGTGCTCGCGAACTTTGATTTATACGGCCGCGACTCGTTCCAGGCGTATCAAACGATTGCCGTCATCGCCCAAGTCGGCGCCGTTCTTGGTGTCATCTTGAAAGCGAAGAGTCAAGAGACGAAAAAAGTCGGCGTCTCGGCTGGAATCACCGGTCTGTTCGGGATTACCGAGCCTGCCATTTATGGGGTCACGCTTCGTTTCAAAAAGCCGTTCATCTTTGGATGTATCTCAGGTGCGATTGGCGCCATCGTCGCCAGTTTCTTTAATCCATACTACTTCGCCTATGCCGGCCTTCCGGGTCCGCTCACGCTCGTGAACGGAATCAGTTCGGACGTCCCTTCGTCAATCTGGGGACTGTTGATCGGGACGGCAATCGCCATCATTCTCCCGGTCGTCTTGATTCAACTCTTCGGTTTTGGAGAAGATACGGCTAAACAAGTGACGGAAGCGACAGAAACACCGGCGACGGCAGAAGCGAGTGCAACGCTCGTTCAGGAAGAGACGATCGTCTCACCGGTGTCAGGGAAAGTCCTCGCGTTGAACGAGATTCCGGACGACGTGTTCGGCTCCGGGGCGATGGGGAAAGGTTACGCCGTCGAGCCAGACGGGAATAATGTCGTAGCACCGTTTGACGGGACGATCGTCATGGTCGCGCCGACAAAACATGCGATCGGGCTCCGCTCGAACTCAGGAATTGAGCTCTTGATTCATGTCGGGCTCGATACGGTGACGCTCGACGGGAAACCGTTCACCGTGCACGTGAAGGATGGGGATCGCTTCAAAGCGGGCGATGTGTTGACGACGTTCGACCGTGACATGATTGCAGCCCACAACGTCTCGACGATTACACCGGTCATCGTGACGAACAGTGCGACATACGCCGATGTGCTCGTTCAACCAAACCACAAGACAGACACAACACAAGTAATGCTCACGATTGTGAACAATTAAGGAGGAACTACAATGAAAACATTACCAAACGACTTTTTATGGGGTGGCGCACTCGCTGCTCACCAATTTGAAGGTGGCTGGGACGCCGACGGCAAAGGACCGAGCGTCGTCGACGTCTTGACGGCCGGTGCACACGGCGTCGCGCGTCGCATCACGGATAAGGTCGAGCCGAACGAGTTTTATCCGAACCATGAGGCAATCGATTTCTACCACCGCTATAAAGAGGATGTCGCCTTGTTCGCCGAGATGGGCTTGAAGTGTCTCCGCACCTCGATCGGCTGGAGCCGGATTTTCCCGAACGGAGACGACGCAGAGCCGAATGAGGCCGGTCTAAAGTTCTATGACGACTTGTTCGACGAGCTGTTGAAGCATGATATCGAGCCGATCATCACGTTGTCGCACTTCGAGATGCCACTCCACCTCGCACGCGAGTACGGTGGGTTCCGCAACCGTGCCGTCGTCGACCACTTCGTCCGCTTCGCGGAGGTCTGTTTCGACCGTTACAAAGACAAGGTCAAATACTGGATGACGTTCAATGAAATCAACAACAAGATGGACGTCAACAACCCGCTCTTCTTATGGACGAACTCAGGCGTCATCGTCGAAGAAGGGGAGAACGCGCGTGAGGTCATGTATCAGACGGGCCACCACGAGTTGATTGCGAGCGCCCTCGCCGTCGCGAAAGGGAAGGCGATCAACCCCGACTTCGAGATCGGGGCGATGGTCTCGCACGTTCCGATCTATCCGTACTCGTCGAACCCGGACGACGTCATGCTCGCTGAAGAGATGATGCGCCAGCGTTACTTCTTCCCGGACGTGCAAGTGCGCGGCGTCTATCCGAGCTACGCCTTGAACGAGTTCGAGCGTGAAGGCTATACGATCCCGTTCCTAGAAGGGGACGAGGAAATTTTGAAAAACGGGACCGTCGACTACCTCGGGTTCAGCTACTACATGTCGACGACCGTGAAGAGTGACATCGTCGCCGACAACAGCGGTGATATCGTCAACGGCGGTCTGCCGAACGGTGTCGAGAACCCGTATATCAAGTCAAGTGACTGGGGATGGGCAATCGATCCGGTCGGTCTCCGTTACGTGCTCAACCGGTTGTATGACCGCTATCAAATCCCGCTCTTCATCGTCGAGAACGGATTCGGTGCCGTCGATGAGATCGTTGACGGGAAGATTCATGATGCGGCCCGTATCGACTATTTGAAGGCACATATCGAGCAGCTGAAAGAGGCGGTCGTCTATGATGGCGTCGACTTGATCGGTTACACGCCGTGGGGCATCATCGATATCGTATCGTTCACGACGGGCGAGATGAAGAAACGCTACGGCATGATTTACGTCGACCGTGACAACGAAGGCAACGGCTCGATGGAGCGGATGAAAAAAGACTCGTTCGATTGGTACAAGCACGTGATCGAGACGAACGGGGAAGCGCTCACGTACGAACCGGTCAAGTAATCTCAGACTCCTTTTGATGATCTCGATGATCGTCAAAAGGAGTTTTTTGTATAATGGAGAAGTGAGAGAAATGAGGGGATAAAGATGAGTCATATTACCATTCGTTTATATTCGAGCGTAAACGCGCAGCGCGACCGGAACTGGGCAAAGAAACACATCACAGCGATTCATTCGTCATACGTTTTTGAAGAATTGTTATCACGTGCGTTGTCACGCTTCGTGGAGAGCGGGGACATTCGTTTCAAAGACCCTAATTTTGTAGGGATAAACCTTATCCATGCTGAAACAAATCATACATACAATACGCATACGTATGATGACACACATCATCAACTCGTGACGCACGAGTTCACGCATGAGACGTTCGATTATGAGACGTATGAGATGATGCTTGATGAGAAAGAGAAGTTTCAGCAGTTCGCGATAGTCATTCGGGACGTGCTCGTGCCTTTGTTAGAAGAACAGACGAGTAGCACAGAACGACCGATTTCTGACATGATCGAGCATTGCCTGAAGCAGATTGAAATGAACGACTATAAGTTGGTCGCCTTGCTGAATAAGACACCGAAATCGAACAAAAAACGCAATCGGATCGTGCTTTTCAAATTGAGCGTCTCGGTGACCGGTGCGTCGTTTTGGATTGAAGGGTACGAACGAGGTATAAGACTGTTTCAAAAGAAGGTGATTGAAGAGATTGCGAGCCCGTACGCGTTCTCGTTGTATTTCGGAACGAGTCGTTGGGAATCAGACGATGTGTTTATCATTCAATCTGACGTCCGGAACTGGAATGCACGCGTCGACTTCAGAAGTAGGGACATCGACATCTATAAACGCGTGCAAGACGAAGGAGAGAAAACACGATGAACAAAATTGAGTTGAAGTTCAATCGGGTCGTAAAGATGATTAAGAAGTACCCCGAAGTGTTCGAAGGCAGTCTAGGAGGTTAAGAAGCAATCGTTTGCCGACTTTTTTCTCTACATCATCACAGACACAATCGACATGCACCGTTGAACGATAAAAAAACCACCTGCGTCAGGACACTTGGTCTGAACAGGTGGTTTTTAACAATAGTAGGCGAGAATTCTCCCTCCTCTAAGCGTCTCGGGGCGAAGCCCAGCGTAGGTGGGAGATGAATCGCCTGTGTTAGCAAGATTGTATGTGCTTGGTATAATGGATGTAACCAATCAAAAGGACTGAACTATCAATGAAAATGGATACATACAAACATTCAGTCTTTCTTCTGAATTACCATCTCGTCTTGGTGGTCAAATACAGACGCAAGGTGATTGATGACGCCATCTCGGGGTTCGCGAGACAGACGTTCGAACGGATCGGCGCGTCATACCATATCACACTGACCGAATGGAATCATGACGGTGATCATATCCATGTGTTGTTCAAGGCTAACCCGAACACAGCGATGTCGAAGTTTCTGAACGCCTACAAGAGCGCCAGCAGCAGACTGATCAAACGGGACTTTCCACACGTCAAGAGACGACTGTGGAAAGAAATGTTCTGGTCTCGGAGCTACTGCCTCGTGACGACCGGCGGTGCGACGATCGACGTCATCAGGCAATACATCGAAAAACAAGGAAGGGAGTGATCACTTTGTTGAAGGCATATAAGTTTCGACTATACCCGACAAAGCTACAACAAGAATACTTCATGAAGACGTTCGGTTGCGTCCGTTTCGTCTACAACAAGATGCTCGAGGAACGTATCCGGTTATATGAAGAGTCGAGGCTGAACCCTGACGCAAAGCAGAAGCTCCCGACCCCGGCGAAGTATAAGCCCGAATTCCCTTTCTTGAAAGAGGTCGATAGCTTGTCTCTGGCGAACGCCCAGATGGACTTGAACAAGGCATATGCCAACTTCTTCCGCGACAAGTCTGTCGGGTTTCCGAAGTTCAAATCGAAGCACGGCGACCGCGCCTCCTACACGACCAACAATCAGAACGGGAGCGTCCGGATCGAGGACGGGAAGGTGAAACTCCCTAAGATCGGCTTCGTGAAGTTCAAACAATGACGAAGACAGGCAAGTTCTTCATCTCCATCCTTGTCAATCAGGATGACGAACAATGGATTCCCGTTAAAAACAAAGTAGGTATCGATCTCGGTTTGGAGCACTTCGCCATCATGACGAATGACGAGATGCTTTCAAATAAGATTGATAATCCTCGCTTTCTTCACAAGTCAGAAGAGAAGGTCAAGAAGGCGCAGCGCGCTCTGTCACGTAAGAAGATCGGAAACAAGAACCGAGAGAAAGCCAAACTGATCCTCGCCAAGAAACACGAGAAAATCGCAAACCAACGTAAAGACTTTATTCATAAGTTGTCGAAACAAATCGTTGACGAGAACCAAGTCATCGTCGTGGAGACATTGAAATCGAAGAACATGATGAAGAACCACAAGGTCGCCAAATCGATCGCCGACGTCAGTTGGTATGAGTTCGTCCGACAGCTAGAATACAAGTGTAAGTTCTACGGACGGACGCTCATCAAGGCCGATCAATGGTACGCATCGACGCAAATCTGCTCTTCCTGCGGCGAAAAAGGCGAGAAGAAAACAGTGGATGTACGCGAATGGACGTGTACGTGTGGCGCTCATCATGACCGCGACATCAATGCGAGCATCAACCTGTTGATGTTAGCTGACTAAAAAAACCTTCAGGGCAGGGACTTGCCCGACGAGCTTGGTAAACAACCGTGGCTAGTAAAAGTGCGGTCTTCCCAAGAAGCTCCCACTTCAATTTGCGAAGCAAATAAGTGGCGAGTAGTTCACTACCGGATATACTGGCTATTTTAGATCAGTCGTTATAGCCGATCAGTACTGTGAACGTCATGAGAATTGTAGCTGTGAGCACGAGAGCGATTGCAAGTGTAGTAGCGGAAACCAAGAAGACGTTTGAGTAGTGACTGCGTTTCTTCCAGATCGCTATCAAAAAGGCGAAGTTCAATAATACAAATAGCGTGAGGACGAGTAAAGGGACTGCACGTTGTTGTATCAAATTGATAAAATCCATGATTAACCTTCTCTCTTGTCGATTATAATACTGATATTTGGATGCTATTCGTTTGTAGGGAAGACATGTATTGAAATGCATAATCAACGTACGTCTCTAAACATTGAACTTTTGTGAAAGAAGGTAAATCTCTCATAACCGGACGTATAATAATCACAACTGTTTGTTGTTACGTATAATAAGGGAGGACTACCTATGAAACGATTACTCCATGCCTCGATCGCTGGAATTGCATTGTTCACGATGAGCGTGACGCCGACATCATCCGTCGATGCTGCGGCTAAGAAATTCAAAAACTGCACTGAGTTGAATAAGACGTATAAAGGCGGTGTTGCGAAAAACAAGACCGTCAAAAACGTAGGTGGAAAAACAAAATACAAGCCACACGTCGATGCCGCGCTGTATCAAGCGAACATTACGAAAGATCGGGACAAAGACGGCATCGCTTGTGAACGTTAACAGATTGGGGATTCGTCCTCAATCTGTTTTTTTTAAAATTGTCGCACCTGTTCAATCGGGAACGCCGGATTCCAATGAACGAAGTGGCCACCCGTGACACGTATGTAAGTGATGGGTAGCTCATGCCGCTGCATATCTATAATGGCCGATTGCGTCAACCGGGCCCCTTTATCGTCGAGTCCGACAAAATCCCCATAAAGAAGTAACGTCGGGACCTGAAGCGACCGCGTGAGCTTTGGCACGTCAAGGCGATAGAAGCCGAACAACAGATTCAATCCGCCTTGTCCGAGCTTGGCCGGTGCATCCAATGCGCGTCGAATCTCATCTCGTTCGGTTAGACCGGTCTTCGTACAAAACATTTGGAACCGTTCGTCTGAGATGGGCTGTGCTCGTTCGTCTGAGACCATCTTTCTTTCAATTCGTTCTACAACCCGAGGGCCTAGCAGGCGAGAAATCCCGCTCAGGAGCGGGACGAGAAGTCCAAAAATACCATATTCTTTTAACGGGACGCGCGGGAACGCCTTGTGTCCTTGATCGAGTAATACGAGTCGCTTCACTTGCTCGGGATAATGAACGGCAAAAGCGAGTGCGACCGCACCTCCGAGGGAGTGTCCAATCACATGAACCGACCCGAGTCGGTGTGTCACGACGTAATCGTTGACCCAATCCGCCATCTGTTTGGCATCGACGACTTGTCTAATCCCTTCACTTCGTCCGAATCCGGGCAAATCGAGCAAATGGACCTCAAAGTCGTCGCGTAGCTTTTCAGCGAGCGAGCGGCCTTCTTCTCCAGTGAATCCCCCGGCCGGTAAAAATAAAATCGGTGTCCCACTTCCGATCACTTCTGCATAATAACCACTCAATCAAACCCCACCTTTTAACTCCCAATATCTGTATCTTTCCATTGTACGTGACGAACTACTTGAACAGAAGCATATTCTTCCAAACAGAGATACGTTTTCCTCCAAATCCGGGTATAGACTAATGACACGTGAGCAACATGCACATGTCGTTTTCTCTGTCGCTGTTGATTGTCTCAACAAGGAGGAATGCGGTGTGAAATTATCGGGTAAAACGGCGCTCGTCACCGGGGCCGGGTCAGGAATGGGGCGCGCCATCGCCAAACTGTTTGCCGAGGAAGGGGCGCGCATCGTCGCCGTCGACATGAACGGGGATACAGTCGAGGCAGTCGTCTCAGAGATTAAAGCGAGTGGCGGGGAAGCTGTCGGTGTTTCGGGGAACGTCACGAAACAAGAAGATATCGATAAAATGATCGATACGGCGACGAGCACGTTCGGTTCGCTCGATATCTTGGTCAACAACGCCGGCATTATGGACAACTTTTTGACTGTCGGCGAAGTGCCCGACGAGGTGTGGGACCGGGTCCTCGCCGTCAATTTGACCGGACCGATGAAACTGGCCCGGGCCGCGATTCAGATTATGGACAAACAAGAGTCAGGCGGCGTTATCATTAATAACGCCTCGGTCGGCGGGTTGTTCGGGACACGGGGCGGTGCCTCCTACGTCGCCTCGAAGCACGCACTGATCGGATTGACGAAAAACATCGCCGCGACATACGGCACGTTCAATAAGATTCGGGCGAACGCCATCGCACCGGGCGGGGTCAATACGAATATCGGTGCCACGATCACCGCGCCGAGCGAGCTCGGGATGCGGGCCATCCAAGGGGCAGGGGAGGCGCCGATCGGTGAACCGGAGCAAATCGCCAAGGTTGCGCTCTTCCTCGCGTCGGATGATTCAAGTTTCGTCAATGGCGACGTTTTGAAGGCTGACGGCGGTTGGACAGCTCGTTAAACACAGTAAAAGCCGACAAACGCTTGTCGGCTTTTAGTTTGCCCTCTTTCCTTTACGGTAGGCGAGAGGCGTGACCTTATGTACTTTCTTGAACGTTTGAACGAAATGGCTGACGCTCGAGTAGCCGAAGTCCTCTGCGACCTTAGCGATCGGATCGCCCGTCCCCCGCAACTGACGGGCCGCCGCTTCCATGCGGACGTCACATACGTACGCGAGCGGGGTCGTCGCACACCATTTCATGAAATAGCGACAACATTCCGCGCGACTCAAGCCGCCGGCAGCGGCGATTTGCTCGAGGGTCAGGCGCTCCGTCACGTGATCATGGATATGAGCGATCATCGCCGTCATCCGATCTTGCCCCGTCACTCGTCTCGGTTCATCGGTTGGTTGTTGAATCCAATAACGCCAGAGCACGGTCGATTGTAGTACGGCATCAAGACGGGAGAACGGTGTATCAGATTTGAGCGTCCGTGCCGTCTTATCAATCGTATCCAGTACCGCCTTTTCGTGACGGTTCGTCGGTGACAACTGCTTTCTCGTCAAACGTGGCATGTTCAAGAAAGGAGTCACATACTGTTGCGCCATGACGGGGGCGAATAGATCATAAGGGTCGACCTTGATTTCAACGAGACGAGTCTGATCGGCCGATCCGGTGCGTTTTATCAATTGCCCCGGCGCGACGAGGAGCCCCGTTCCTGATTCAAGCCGAATCTTTTCTCCATTGACCAGCAAATCGACGCGACCTTGCCTGACGACGTACGCATGGAAATGCGTCGTCACGTCTATCCCGACCGTCGTGACGTGTTCGTCGGACCATTCCATATAAAAAATCGTCTGTGTGTCTCTCATTCTCATCCCACCTCAACAATAGAACATTTCTTTCTGATTTCCACCGTCCCGATAATTCGATTCTGCCTAAACAGACGACGAATCAGACATTTTATGTCCGACTGCGTAAATATTCCCATACCGAGTTTCTTCTATATAACGGCGTCAGAAGATGAAATACGCCGTGATGCCGGCATGGACCAAGATGGCGATTGGCACGCCGAGTCGAAAGGCGGGCTTCAACGTCTTGTGACGGAACAGCCTCATCGCGATATACGCCCCGAACGCCCCGCCGATCCAGACGAGCGTCAACAACGTTTTTTCCGAAATTCGCCACGCGTTCGCTTTTGCCCGTCGTTTATCAACGAAGAATGTCATAAAAGCTAGGAAATTAGTCACAATGTAATATAGCAGTAATAGTTCCAAAGACTATCCGCTCCTTTCTTCTTCGTTTAGTATACCGTGAAACGGCTCAACAAAGCCATTTGTATCCGTTTTGTAAGAATCTCTTCCTTGACTTATCGCCAATAACCTTCTGTAACTGAACTGATATCACTCTCATATCGCGCTGTAATCGCAGTGAAATATAGAGGTGTTACAGTTAGGGAGCGTTAGAAAAGGGAGGAATATTCTTATGAAAAAACCACTATTGACACTAACGGCACTCGCTGGCCTTAGTTTAGGAGTCGCTGCTCCAGCTTCGGCAGCATCAACACACACAGTTCAGTCTGGAGATACATTGTATCGTATCGCCGTGAACAACAACGTCTCTGTAAACGACATTAAACAAGCGAACGGCTTAAACTCTAATATGATTTTCCCGAACCAAGTATTGAAACTTGGCAAGGCAGAAGCAAAAGCTTCGAACTCATCTAAAACGTATACAGTTAAAGCAGGCGACACGTTGTATCGAATCGCGACTAACAACGGCGTCACTGTCAACCAATTGATGACATGGAACGGTCTTAAATCAGATCTTATCTTCCCAGGTCAACAATTCGCAGTGAAAGGCGCAGCCGCTGCATCAGTAGCGAACGACGCTCCTGCAGCGAAGCCGAAAGCTTCAACATCTACACCTGTGACGAAACAGTCTACGTCGACAACGCAAACCCAAGCTCCGGCTTCGGGTAAGACGATGACAGTTGAAGCCACAGCCTATACACCATACTGTGCAGGATGCTCAGGTATCACAGCTACAGGAATCGACGTCCGTTCAAACCCGAACCAAAAAGTCATCGCGGTTGACCCATCAGTCATCCCACTCGGCTCTAAAGTTTATGTTGAAGGATACGGCGAAGCCATCGCTGGAGACACTGGCGGCGCAATCAAAGGGAACAAAATCGACCTCTTGATGCCGACACAAGAACAAGCAATCCAATTTGGTCGTCAATCTGTTCAAATCACAATCTTAAACTAATTCGTACGACCCCAAAAACACCGCAGGCGCGGTGTTTTTTTGTGTTCTCCTCGTCGAAAGCGGCTATGATGGCGACTGAATGGTGAGAACGGGTATGAAAGGAAGAGAAGGGGGAAGCGATCATGATCACAACCGAAGTCATCATCAGTGTGTTTGGAATCCTGTTACTCATTTTGAACATGACGTTCGCCATCACGATCATCTTTTTCGAACGACGGGACATCGGCTCGACGTGGGCATGGCTTCTCGTCTTATTCTTTTTACCGCTCGTCGGTTTCTTCATCTACATCTTCTTCGGCCGCTTGATCAAGTCGAACAATTTTTATCAAGTCGACGAAGAGCGAAGGATCGAATACGCCCATCACGTCCAAGATCAGCTCGACGAATTAGACGCACGGCAAGACTTGTTCACGAGCGACCCGCTCCTCTCCAAATATCGACGTCTCGCCCGGCTGAATTTACTGTCGACGAACGCCCTCGTGACGTATCATAACGCCATTCAAGTCATTCATGACGGGGAACAGAAGTTTGAGGCGCTGTTTCACGACATCGAGTCGGCAACGCGTGAAATCAACATCCAGTACTATATCATTCAAAACGACTCGCTCGGCCAAGCGCTCATCGCCGCCCTCACAGAACGGGCCAAACAAGGCGTGCGCGTTCGTCTCCTGTACGACGCGGTCGGGTCACGCGGCTTGCGGCGCCATCATTTCAAACAACTGCTCGCCTATGGCGGTGAGGTCAAATCGTTCTTCCCGTCACGTCTCGGCATCAATTTCCGTGTCAACAACCGCAATCACCGAAAGTTGTGCGTCATCGACGGAGAGATCGGCTATATCGGTGGTTTCAATGTCGGGAACGAGTACCTCGGGACGAATCGACAATTCGGCTACTGGCGCGACGTGCACTTGCGCATACGAGGCGAAGCCGTTCGCGAGCTGCTCGAACGTTTCCTCCTTGACTGGAACCGTTCTGTCCCGACAAGGCAGAAGACCGAGAAGGAAGCGCTCGTCTGGCCACAAGCGACGCTCGATCCGTTCGCGACGCCGGTCCAAATCGTTACGTCGGGCCCGAATTCGACGACCGAGCATTTGAAGAACATGCTCGTCAAGATGATCACCGAGGCGAAAGACAGCATCTACATCCAGACGCCTTACTTCATCCCGGACGCGAGTTTCTTAGACGCCTGCCGGATCGCACTCATGTCCGGTACGAAAATCCATTTGATGATCCCGAACAAACCGGACCATATGTTTGTCTACTGGGCGACGTACGCCAACGCGGCCGAACTCGTCCGTTACGGGGCGGACGTATATACGTACGAGGGTGGCTTCTTGCACGCGAAGACGCTCGTCATCGATGGCGAGGTCGCCTCGATCGGGACGACGAACATCGACGCCCGAAGTTTTCATTTAAACTTCGAGATCTCGGCCCTTGTCTATGACGAGACGGTCGCCCGTTCGGTCATCGAGGCGTTTGAACGAGACAAAACCTGCGCTGAGCGACTGACGATCGAACGCTATGAGACACGGACGAAATGGATCCGCTTCAAAGAGAGCGTCTCGCGGTTGCTCAGCCCGATTTTATAACAAAAGACCAGCGTAACCCCTAGAGGTCACGCTGGTCTTATTGTTTGAGTACTTGTTTAACATGTTGTTCGAACGCCTCAACGATTGGACCCGGCGCGTCTTTCTCCCCGTATTCGGCCGCCTCGAGCCAGGAGGCAAACAGTGGGGCGTCCGTGAACCGGATGCGCGTCAGCCAATCGGAGGCCGTCTCTTCTCGATGACGCGGATGAGCCTTCTCAAGACGTCTCCCGGCATCGAGGAGTTGTACATGTTTCGGTGTCCGCACGGCACGTGACGCCCGTGTATGCGGCGTGTGGGCGTGTCTCGGGACGACCGCGTCCTCTTGCACCTCGTTCCGCTTTCGTAGATAGAAGAATAGTGCGATTCCAGCGATTAGCAAGATGATGAAGAATCCGAGGACGAGCATCGACTGGTTCGACACCGTCTCGAAAAACGTCTCGTTCGTCATCGTCTCTGCGTCGAGGTTCGGATTGTCCGGCACCATGAAACGGTTCACCCGATCCGATGGGTCGAGGGTGATGCCGTCGAACCAACCGCCGAGCCACATGAGGAACGGACTGACCCATGCGACCAAGTCCCCGAACAAGAGCTCTTTCACCGTTCGGAGAAGCAGGGCGAGGACGAGACCGACGGTGAGCCCGATGAAGAGCATCGACAACATCCGTTTGTAATCCCGTCGGTAATAGAGGCTCCGTTGCCAGAACAAGAACAGGAACGGAAACGCAATCATCGCGAGCGGTTGCGACGCCGGTGGGAACAACCAATCGACGATGAGGAACAGAACGCTCGCGATCGCGTAGCGGTCCGTCCAGTCGAGCGTCCGGATGAAGGCATGGACATACGTGAATAACAATAAAGTAATGCTCATCTCATACGAGAAGAACAATGCCGCGACGCTGAGCGCCGTCTGGGTAACGAGCTGCCAATTACGAGGCAGGCGAAGGGTGAACAGATAGACGAGCGGAAACACGTGACCGACGTAAAACGCGGCAAACACCCACCATAACCATTTCATCGACCATCACCTCCGAGCCGGAGTATGGACTGGCTGCCCCCGTATTTCGCGACTTTCCGTTCGAATAATGACCGCGCGAGCGGGAAGTCCCGCTCCGATAGACAAGCGAGTGTTGTCATCACTTTGCGGAAATGTGTCTCACCGCTCCCCGGGGCGAGGTCATACGTGATCCCGTCCTTCGTGAGCGTCGGCACGATCAGTCCATAACTCGCATTCTCTTTCTCAAAGTCGCGACATAGCGCTGCTGCCTGTGAGATCAATCGTTCCATCTGATGGGTGAGGGCGCGTCCGTCTTTCGTCAACAAGTCAAGGACGACGACGTATTCATTCGCCTGAACCGGTTGCTCGGTCCGGGCGAGCAGTTCGCCCGTCTTCGCATACGCCGACCAATACAGTTGACGCATCGGCTGGCCGTGATACGGCGCCACTGATTGAAACGTCTCTGGATCCCGGTAGGCGCTATGGCGCACCATCTCTTCTCCGGGCAACGTCGGAGGCCGTTTCGGGATCGGGTACGGTAAGAATTCTGGGAATACGTAGCCGATCCGGTCGAGCGGTTCTTCTTTATAGAGCGAGAACATGCGGAGCGGGTCTCGGATTTCCATGCCGATCGCCTCGATTCGGATCGGTCCGCGTTTGATCGCCTTGAGCGGGAGCGTATAGGCGACTTCCGCCTCGCGGCCGACATAGTTCTCTTGGCGCCAAAACGCATGGTCTTCCGAATCGACGGTCGGATGCAAGTAACCGGACAACCGGACGACGCCGAGTGGCACTGGGGCCGTCGACAGAAGCTTGATCGTATACGTCTCCTCGTCACCCGGGAACAGCTTCAACTCGTCGGTCACATCGACATGCACGTGATCGGCGAGACGGAACAACAGCTCCGGCATGATGAGCGCATAGAGGCTGAAGCCGAGAATCGCACTCGCGAGGAAGACGTTGCCGTACAAGGCGATGAACACCCCGACGACGAACAAGAGCCACATATACCCGGACTCGAGGTAGCGAGGGCTGACGAGTTGCATGTCACACCTCTGATGGGACCGCGATGGTCTCAAGGACAGATTTGATCAGCTTCGACGGTTTCGTCTTCAGTGATGCCTCGACTGTCAAGACGACGCGGTGGCCAAGAATCGGCATGGCGAGCGCCCGAATGTCTTCTGGTGACACGTAATCGCGTCCGTCCATAAATGCATGGGCCCGGGCCGCCATCGTGTAAGCGAGCGTCGCCCGCGGGCTCGGCCCGACCTCGATGTCCCGGTGATGGCGGAGTGCTTCGACGAAATCAAGAAGGTAATCCTCTATCGCCTCGTGGAACGTCACGTCACGGACCGCTTGTTGCATCTCGGCGAGCTCGTCTTGCTTCAACGTGAACGGCGCCGCGCTCAAATGTTCATTCCGCAGCAACCGGCGCTCGGACTCGCGAGATAACGGTGCGAGTGACAGCTTGAACAAGAAACGGTCGAGCTGGGCTTGCGGGAGCGGGAACGTGCCTTGCCCGTCGAACGGGTTTTGTGTCGCGATGACAAAAAACGGGTCCGGCAGACGAAGTGACACTTCGCCGAGCGTCACTTGGCGTTCCTGCATCGCCTCAAGGAGTGCGGATTGCGTCCGGGGCGTCGTCCGGTTGATCTCATCGACGAGCAAGATCGATGTGAAGATTGGTCCGGTCCGGCGCTCGAACGAGCCGGTCGTCGGATTGAACAGCTCCATCCCTAATATATCGCTCGGAAGCGTGTCCGGCGTACATTGCACCCGTTGGAAGGCAGCAGACACGGAAGAGGCGAGGCTTCTCGCGAGTGTCGTCTTTCCGGTCCCCGGCCGGTCTTCAAGCAGTACGTGTCCGCCAGAAAGGAGGGCGATCGTCGACAGCTTGATGGCTTTCGACTGTCCGATCACCTGGTCGTTCAAATATGTGGTCCATGGTTGTATCATTTGTAGTTCCCCCGTCTTTTTCTGAATATTTAAGAAAATCATAGCACATTCAAACGCTCGTATGATACGAAAAGAAAAAACGATGACAGCAGCGTCATCGTTTCGGTGAATCCAAATAGCGTTCAAAATGCCGTTCGAGCCAGTCTTGGAAGAACGACATGAACGTGCAGATGCCCCAATAGATGAGGGCGACGACCAAGTAGACCGTCATATAGTCAAATTCTCGCCCCCCGACGATCTTCGCCTTGTTGAAGATCTCAGGGACGGTGATCATGGCCGCGAGCGAACTCGCTTTGATCAAGTCGAGAAACACGTTCGAGAGCGGGGGAAGCGCGATCCGTGTCGCTTGTGGCAAGATGACACCTTTGAGCGTCAGCCACTTGTTCATCCCGAGCGAGCGGGCCGCTTCGATTTGTCCGTTATCCACTGCCCGGATCGAGGCCCGGATGATCTCGGCGATATAGGCGGCCGAGTTCAAACTGAACCCGATGATCGCCGCCGTCAACGCCGCAAACTGAATCCCGATGAACGGGAATCCTGAATATAAGATAAACAAAATGATCAAAATCGGCACACCGCGCATAAACGAGATATAAAACGTCGACGGGAAACGCAACAAACGCGACGGTGACAGCTTACCGAGGGCAAGGATGAGCCCGAGCACGAGTCCGAAAAACATGCTGACGAATGAGATCCAGAGCGTATTCGGCAGTCCACCGAGAAGATACGGGAACGAGCGGATGGCCAAGTCGGCGTCAAAAATCGCCTCCCATTTCACTCCTTCGAACATGCTCAGTCCAATTCGACGATCGTCGCATCGACGTCCGGCTCGACCGAGACGTCCGCGCCGTTATAGAACTGCTCCGACAATTCTTTCACCGTACCGTCTTCAAGCATCTCAGCGAGAACGCGGTCGATGTTTTGTTGCAACTCATCGTTCTCTTTTTCCATGAGGAACGCGACTTCTTGCGGGTTGTAGGCGATATCCGGGTGGATGGCGATATCAAACTCCGGGAAGAAGGCGAGGGCGAGCGTCTGCAAGTAGTAGTCGTTCAAGATGACATCAGTGCGCCCAGTTGAGACGTCACGAAGATACTGATCGTTCGTCGCGTTATCATAGATCACTTCTTCTGCTCCGTACTGACGGGCCACTTCCATGAAGACGGTCGTCGCTTCACCAGCGGCTCTCTTGCCTTTCAAGTCCTCGAGCGAGTCAATGCCTGAGAGGTCACTCTTTCGGACGATGGCCGTCCCGTACGTGTACTTATACGGCGTCGAGAACGCGAATTTTTCTTTGCGGTCTTCTGTGACCGAAATATCGTTCGCCGCGACGTCGACCTGCCCGTTCTGGACACTCGTCAACATGTTGTCGAAAGCCATCTCTTTGAACTGCACCTCGAGGTCAAGCCGTTGCCCGATCTCTTTCATCAACTCGACATCGAATCCTGTCAACTCGTCGCTCTCTTCAGCCCGGAACGAAGCAGGGTAGAGCGTACCGGCCGTCCCGACCGTGAGCGTACCGCTCTCTTGAATCTCGTCCCAGCGCGAAGTCTCGGCCTGATCGGTGCTAGAATCACCACACGCCGCGAGCGGGACAGCGAGTAATAGGGATGCTGCCAAACCTTTTGTCATACGTTTCATTCAAGTTCCTCCTTAAGTTATCATCTGTCTAAAAATAGCATGACACTAGTCCTGTGGCAACTCCTAAACACTTTGAAACAGGCGTTAAATTATATTTGAAACATAAACACATAAAGCGCTAACACGTCCTTGAATGAACGATTCAGTTAAGTGACACAGTTTATCCATATAAACGAAACAGATATGAATCGGTATAAAAAGGATTTGAGCGGGTGGGTACTAACTACGTTCAAAAATGAACAAAATTGAGTCACCAAACCGTTAATATTGGTTATGACTTATTCTAAAGAAACTATAAAAAGAGGATTTTCATACGGATATAGCAAATCATGTAAAATGCGAGTGGTATGTAGCTACCTTTGAATCCAATTAAAATAAGCTAGCTCCGGAGGATGGACCAACCATGACATTTATGACTATGTTCGTCGTTTTAATAATCGGCTTACTCACACTTTTGATTGGACTATTCATGAAGAAAAGATGGGTTACCATCTTATCCCTCATTCCGCTCGGATTATCGCTTTGGAATTTCATGACCCTATTCTTTATGGGTATGTAATGTGCGTGAGAGACGATCACAATAAAAGAAGGGGATGCGAATGGCGAAATGGGAAAGATGGAGCGTGAATAAAGAGGTGCCGGCTAAACTAGAATTGCAGGCTCTAATTGATGATAAAGACGGATTAAAACTCGTGTTTACTGATGCGGATGAGAACATATATACATTCTTATTTGACGGACTTGTGTTTTCGTATCGAAATACAGACGAAGGAACGCTTTTAAAAACGCTAGACCATCTATATAAACATTATGACACGAATTATTTTGGCGAGTGGACACTCTTCCGAGTGACCGATTCAAACTATTTGGAATGGCTAGCTGAAGAGGCAGACAACATTTACGAAAAAATCTATGATATTCACCATTATGTGTTCTTGACATCACATGATGTAGTCGAAGTATTGTCAACTGAACCTCCAAGTTTGATTTCATAACCGCCACTGTATGGCTAGTCTGATGAGACGATATAGGAGCGTCCGAAAGGAGAAAGATCCAATGAGAGGATTCCTAGATATCTCGATTCAAACGTTAAATGAGGATTCCATCAGCGTCGTGAACGAGGCAAATGATTCATTTCCAATCATCGGAAAAATCATTCCGAGCTATAGAGACGGAGTTTGGATGTATGAGGAACAGTTATATGAGAAAGTTTATGAGACGAGATTCCCGGACGATTCACTGGACTGGTCTGAGTACATCAATCGTGAGGACAAACAAGTATTCTTGGCATTCGACGAGACGACTTGTATCGGACAAATCCGTGTCGCAAGAGACTGGAACCGTTTTGCATATATCGAGAACATCGCTGTGCAGAAAGCGTATCGAAACAGCGGGCTCGGTCATTTGTTAATCGGTGTTGCAGAGACGTGGGCAAAAGAGCAATCGTTGCTCGGATTGTCACTCGAAGCGCAGAACGATAACGTGATCGCGTGTCGATTTTATGCGAAAGAAGGGTTCGCGCTCGGCGGTGTCGATACACTCAAACAAACCGGCAATCCGAACATCGACATGACGTTGTATTGGTACAAGATTTTCTGAGTTGCAGCTGAGAGGAGAGACGTCACATCTGACATCGATTTTCTCTGCTTTTTCCATTAGTTTACATAACATATATTATCAGTGAAAATAAAACTCCGTCTCAATTCTTTAGTATACTTAAAGAAGTGAGACGGAATGTGAAAGTTGAGCCAGGATTCACGTCCGAGTAAATCGAATCAACGTGACACCCGGTTCAGGCTCAAACTCGGCGCTCGGTTCGAACCCGAGTTTCGTATACAATCGTTTCGCCGGTCCGTTATGTTTTCCGGTATGGACGTAGACGAGTTTATCTTCGTGCAAGCTGAGCACGTGTTCGAGCAATGTCGTCGCGAGCCTCGCCCTGAAATACGTTGGGTCAATGCATAATTTCGTGACCTCGACCGTATTTTCGGCCGCTTCAATGGTAATAAATCCGATCATCCGCTCGTCGTTATACAAGCCATAACTCGTGCCCGGCAAGTTTTGGATCACTTCGACCGTCTCATATCGGGCCGGGATCTCATCAAACCCGATCAATTCCGCCTCGACCGCATAGGCGTTTCGCTGAATCTCGAGCATTTGCTCCGCGGAACGATAATGTGTTGTCTGAATCTCTCGCAGTTCCATCATCCTACACCTCCGGCATCATCTTGCGAACAACCGTGCTTGCTTGCGTTTGGCGCGTTTGAGCGCCCGGTACAATCGATGCGTCCCGGCGATCTCAGGTCCGTGACCGACGAACGTATGCCGCGGCGCCAAATCAATCAACCGTTCGGCGTTCTCGACCGCTGCCCGCTTGTCCCATGTCGCCATCCCCGGGAGCGGAAAGAGCGGTCTGACATCCCCTGCCACCGCGACTCCCCCATGGGATTGAAACGCGTCACCAGCGAACAATATACGGTGGGCCTCGTCAAAATAAGCGATAGACCCCGGCGTATGGCCTGCCGCAGGATAAACACGCAGACCAAACAGACGCTCCCCCGGATCTAGCAACTTATCAGGCAAGGAATGGATCATCGGGAGAGAACCTTTCACTTTCAAGTTCCGCTCGTCCGGGTCCAACGTTCGGTCCCCATCGAGCAACCGGGCGTCCCGGCGTGAGACGTATAGCTCCGCATGGGGATGGGCCTTCAAAATCGCATCGACGCCCCCGACATGGTCTCCATGGGCGTGTGTCAACAGAATCGCGAGAAGCGGCTGTCCAAGCGACTCGATATATGCGAGGATATCTTCCGCGTTCCGCTCCAAGGCGGTATCGATCAAGACGAGCCCAAGTTCTTTCTCAATCAACTGCACGTTGATCGGTAAGATTGGTGCATAAAACGTCAGCTGGTGAACATGTTCTAGACGTGTGACCTTCAAGTCATCCCCTCCCCTTAATCGAACACGGTGACCCAGTCGTCTTGCCAACGGGCCGCAAAACACATATGGAGCTGTTCAGGCGTATTGCGGGCAAGCGAGAGCGGCGGTAAATCGTCCCGGGTGAAGAAGCCGACGTCACTCGTCTCTTGACTCGCCTGCGCCTCGCCCCCGATCACTTCGCATTCGATGAACAGTTTATAATAGTGTTGGGACAAAGGCGGGTGCGGATGGTGATGCATATCAAACAAAGCGACGAGACGGATTGGCACGACATCGAAACCAGCCTCTTCCTCGATCTCCTTGACGATGTTCTCTGCTGGGGACAGTCCGACCTCGCAGAAACCACCAGGGAGCGTCCAACGACCGTCTGAGCGTTCTTTGACGAGCAACAAGCGGTCCTCTTGGAACACGACACCACGTACGTCGAGCTTCGGTGTCGGATAACCGTCAACGTGCGTCAACTCCGTAATCTCTTGAAGCGCGAGGTTGGATTGCCGCTCGAACATCTCGGTCGCGATCTGTTGCAATTCTAGATAGCGTTCCCGGTCGAACTCGTCTTTCGTGAATGTCAATCCTGCCTGTGACAACGCGTGTAGCCGTTTGGCCCAACTGAGCCATTCTGACATATACATCCCTCCATCGTTTGTCCTGCTTATCCATTTCGCCAAAGGAAGTTCTCGTTCCTGTATATGAATACCCGCTCCTCGGAGAATTTAATGTCGCCGTCGTTTGAAAATCTCGTCTCTGGCCCCCGTGTCATACTGGACAAAGACAAAACGAAGGAGGTCGGACATGGCGGACTCAGCGTTATACCAGTTCAAAGCAGACTTGAACGGTTACACCGAACGGCAACTGCGCTACGAGGCAGCAGCGGGCGTCTGGTCAATCGGGCAGATGTACGACCATATCATCGCAGTGGCTTTAGAGTATGCAGATGAAATCGAGCGTTGTCCAGCCTCTACTGAATCACAACCGCTCGTCCGCTCGCCGAACCTTGACGTCAAAGCTCTCCATGGCGGTTTTACGACCTCATCGAGATGCATACCCGGCATCATTTGCGGCAACAGGCCGACTTGAAGCGCTATTTGATGGAGGCTGGAATCTAAAATGCAATCAGCAAAAGGCGCCCTTGAGCGTCTTTTAATTTACTCCTCATAATAATAGCTTTCCGTGAACGGATAATTTCGTTCGTTCCGTTCACACCAGTCGAGAAAGCTTTCGTCTTTTGACTCTGTCTGAGTGTAGGTCACCCAATCCGCCAGCAAGTCGCTATAGTAACTAAGTTCTGCCTCATATTCCACTTGCTTTTCTTCACTCAATACAGACTCGTTCAGCTGTCTCGCTTCCATGATGATACCTCTGTCCTCATCGACCTCCCCGAGATAGAGATCTTCGTTAATGTGATGAAACGCGAACCAAAGTGCATGGATTTTTTTATCCATAAGCGCTTGGACCGCAATCTGTTCGGTCACTCCACCGAGCGCGAAAGCCTGTTCATACTCTTGCAGCCAGCGATGTGGGCGAGGGTCGTTTGGAAAGCGCTGCTTCCACTCGATCAGCGTCGGCCGTAGCACGTTCGTGACGAGCGAATGCACGAACACATTATAGGAGTCGGATCGCTCGGACGATTCGTCATGCGTGTATAGCCAGCTCACGAATTCCTGTCGTTGTTCAAAACTCCATGTCTCCACCGTTTTAAGAAACGGGGTCATGGCAGCGAGTGCCTGTTTTCGTAATCCTAGACTTTTCAATTCACAGAACGTGCGGAACTCTGGATAGTTGTTCATGTATGGATCGTTCAGCAATTCTTGCAAGGAATCATCTCCTTAATTCATCTTGGTTTCTATAAGTTCCAATTATGCTTTAGTTCAGTATAGCGGAACGAAAAAACCCTGCACAACGTCTGTTGTACAGGGTCATCCTTAATCGAGATACACGTCCTCAATCTCTCCGAACGTCTCTTCATCAAACACGAACGAGCCGTTGGCGTAACGGTCAAGGAGTGTCAATTGCTTCGCTTTGACTGTCTTCGCTTTCTCTTTGCCGACGATGTGGATCGTCTCATCCCCATGCACCGGCAACACACGACGGATCTGGTGTGGTTTTGACTTGACCTCGCGGATGAGCATCGTCCCGCGCAAGTTGCGGTTCGTGCAGTCGAACTGGTCCTCGAGCTTCATCTTCTTGACCGCTCCACGCTGCGTCACGAGGACGAACAGTGGCGGAGTGAAGAAGGCGAACGCATCGGCGACCACGTCTCCGTCCTTCAAGTTCATCGCCTTGACGCCGGCGGCACGTTGGCCGACGACGGGTACGTCATCTTCCTTGAACCAGAGGCCATAGCCACGCTCAGAGACGAGGAACAGTTGTCCTGGACCGTCACTGATGCCGGCAAAGACGACCTCGTCGTCACCCTTCAGTTTGAGCGCCATGAGCGCCTTCGACTTGCGCTGGGCGTCATAGTCACGGAGCGGCGTCCGTTTGACCATCCCTTCACGCGTGACGAACAGACAGTGCGCTTCCGTCTCGAACGTCGAGACGACATCGGCCGAGACGACTTGTTCGCCTTCGATCGGAACGAGGTTGGCCACGTGTTGTCCGGCATCTTTCCACTTCGACTCCGGGATCTGATGGACCGGAATGAGCAAGTAGCTGCCTTTGTTCGTCCAGACGAGCAAGTGGTCCGTCGTCATCGCCTGGGTGACGAGGACAGGACGGTCTTTCTGCTTCATCTCCGGCATTTCTTCGCTGGAGGCGCCGTATGAGCGCATCGAAGAGCGTTTGACGTAGCCGTCGCGGCTGACGAACACCATCGTCTCTTCGACGGCAATCATGACCTCGGTCTTCAGTTTCAACTCTTCGACCTCGGACTCGATGACCGAGCGTCGCGCATCGCCGAACTCGTCACGGAGCGCCGTGAGTTCTTTCGAGATGAGCTTCCGTTTCGTCGCGTCGACGTTCAAGATGTTGGCGAGACGGGCGATCTCTTTTTGGAGCGCCTGCGCTTCTTTTTGGAGCTCGACGATATCCGTGTTCGTCAACCGATAAAGTTGGAGCATGACGACCGCTTCGGCTTGACGGTCCGAGAACGAGAACCGCGCCATGAGCTTCTGTTTCGCCTCGGCCTTGTCTTTTGCCGAACGGATAAGTTCGAGCGTCTCGTCCAAGACCGAGATGGCCTGTTCGAGCGCGTCGACGATCTCGGCGCGTTTCTTCGCCTGGTCGAGCTCGAACGTCGTGCGACGGGTGACGACCTCTTCGACGTGTTTCAAGTACGCGTCAATGATCGGAAGCAGACCCATCTGTTTCGGCGTTCGGTTGACGATTGAGACCATGTTGTAGTTATAGGCGAGCTGCAGGTCAGTGTGCTTCAAGAAGAAGTGGAGCACCCCTTCCGCATCGGCCTCTTTCTTCAACTCGATGACGACTCGGACACCGGTCCGGTCGGTCTCGTCACGGACTTCGGCGACGCCTTCGACTTTCTTGTCGAGGCGGAGCTCTTCCATCTTCTTGACGAGGTTCGCCTTGTTCACCTCATACGGGAGCTCGGTGATCGTGATCTGTTCACGGCCGCCCTTGAGCGGCTCGACGACCGATTTGGCACGGATGATGACTTTGCCTTTCCCGGTCTCGAACGCCTTCAAGATGCCGTCGCGTCCCATGACGATCCCGCCGGACGGGAAGTCCGGTCCTTGCATGTACTCGAGCGCTTCCGTCGCCGTCTGAACCTGACCTTTCAGACGAGCGATGGCGAGGTTGAGCACCTCGGTCAAGTTGTGCGGCGGGATCTCGGTGGCGTAACCGGCGGAAATCCCGGTCGTCCCGTTCATGAGCAGGTTCGGGAGGAGCGACGGCAAGACGAGCGGCTCCTCGGTCGAATCATCGAAGTTCGGCGTATAGTCGACCGTGTTTTTCGAGATCGACGTCAGCATGACGCCGGCGATCTTCGACAGCCGGGCCTCGGTATACCGCATCGCGGCAGCCGAGTCGCCGTCCATCGAGCCGTTATTCCCGTGCATATCGATGAGCGGGTAGCGCAACTTCCAGTCCTGCGATAGGCGTACCATCGCCTCGTAGACGGAACTGTCACCGTGCGGGTGGTAGTTCCCGATAACGTTCCCGACCGTCTTGGCCGATTTCCGATACGGTTTCTCGTTCGTGTTGCCTTCATGGTGCATCGCATACAGGATGCGGCGCTGAACGGGTTTGAGCCCGTCGCGCGCGTCCGGGAGGGCCCGGTCCTGGATGATATATTTCGAGTAACGCCCGAAACGGTCACCGACGACCTGTTCGAGCGACAAGTTTAAAATGTGTTGAATCGTCGACATCGTTACATCACTTCCTCAATCGCTTTAGTCACGTGTTCATTGGCGATGATCGAATCATCTTCCTGGAGGCCGAAGGCGACGTTCTCCTCGATCCACTCCCGGCGATGGGCGACATTGTCCCCCATGAGCACCGAGACGCGCTTGTCGGCGACGGCGGCGTCGTCGACCGTGACACGGATGAGCGTCCGTGTGTCCGGGTTCATCGTAGTCTCCCAGAGCTGGTCGGCGTTCATCTCACCGAGACCTTTGTAGCGCTGGAGGATATAGCCCTTCTTGTACACTTTGACGAGCTTCTCGAGCGCCTCTTCGTCCCAGGCGTACTCGAACTGTTCCGACTTGCCTTTCCCTTTCGAGATGCGATAGAGCGGCGGCAAGGCGACGAACACTTTGCCGGCCTCGACGAGCGGGCGCATATAACGGAAGAAGAACGTCAACAGGAGCACTTGGATATGAGCCCCGTCCGTATCGGCGTCGGTCATGATGATGATTTTGTCGAAGTTGCAGTCCTCGAGGTCGAAGTCGTGGCCGACCCCGGCACCGATTGCGTGGATGATCGTGTTGATCTCCTCGTTCTTCATGATGTCCTGGAGTTTCGACTTCTCCGAGTTGATGACTTTCCCGCGCAGCGGCAGGATCGCTTGGAACGTCCGGTCACGGCCCTGTTTGGCCGAACCGCCGGCCGAGTCACCCTCGACGAGGAACAGTTCGTTCTTGGCGGCGTTCTTCGACGTCGCCGGTGTCAGTTTCCCGTTCAAGATGCTCGAACGTTTCTTCTTCTTGCCGTTACGCGCCTCTTCCCGCGCTTTGCGAGCGGCTTCGCGGGCCTGAGCGGCACGGATCGCTTTCTTGATGAGCATCGTCGCCATCTGCGGATTCTCCTCGAGGAAGATTGTCAGTTGCTTCGCCATGACACCATCGGCGCTCGTACGGGCCTCGGGCGAGCCGAGTTTCGACTTCGTCTGCCCCTCGAACTGGAGGAACTCTTCCGGGATCCGCACCGAGACGATGAGCGTCAAGCCTTCACGGACGTCACCGCCGTCAAGGTTCTTATCTTTCTCTTTCAACAGACCGTTCTTGCGGGCGTATTCGTTCACGATTCGGGTCATCGCCGTCTTGGCACCGACTTCGTGCGTACCGCCATCGCGCGTGCGGACGTTATTGACGAACGAGAGGACGTTTTCTGAGTAGGCGTCCGTGAACTGGAAGGCGAGTTCGAGCTCGATGTCGTTCTCGGTCCCTTCGAAGTAGACGATCGGGTGGAGCGTCGCCTTGTCATCGTTCAAATACTGAACGAATTCGGCGATCCCTTCCTCGTAATGGAACGTCTCTTCTTTACCAGAACGCTCGTCCGTCAGCGTGATCGTCAATCCTTTCAACAGGAAAGCCGATTCCCGCAACCGTTCGGCGAGCGTGTCGTAATTGTACGTCGTCGTCGAGAAGATGCTTGCATCCGGTTTAAAAGTGACGCTCGTCCCAGTCTGGCGTGTCTTCCCGGTCTCGAGGAGCGTCGTCTGCGGGATCCCACCGTCAGCAAACGTCTGCTCGAACACCTTGCCGTCACGATAGATCGTGACGAGTACCTTGCTCGAGAGTGCGTTCACGACCGAGGCGCCGACACCGTGGAGTCCACCTGACGTCTTGTAGCCGCCTTGACCGAACTTACCGCCGGCGTGGAGGACGGTGAAGATGACCTCTGGTGTCGGTTTACCCGAGGCGTGCATCCCCGTCGGCATGCCGCGCCCGTGGTCGCGCACCGTGATGGCGTCATCTTGATGGATCGTCACGTCGATTTGGCCGCCGAAGCCGGCGAGCGCCTCATCGATCGCGTTATCGACGATCTCATAGACGAGGTGGTGCAGACCGCGATGGTCGGTCGAGCCGATATACATCCCCGGACGTTTTCGGACAGCGGTCAATCCTTCGAGCACCTGAATGGCGTCTTCGTTGTAATTAAATAAGTCTGTTGACATCTTCGTCACCTCAATTTCGAACACACGTTCGTTTTTCTACCCTATTGTATAGCTGTTTTCGGATTCTGGCAAGCCTACCTCCACGCGCGAGACACGTGAAAAAAAGGAGACCTGCCAAGGAGGCAGGTCTTAACCGATCAAGCGGGCGTGCTCGACATAGATGCATCGGTTCTCGACGTAATCGATCCCGGCTTCGCGGGCGATCCGTTCCGCGTCAGCGCTCGAGAGGCCGAGCTGGTTGAAGATGAGACCGACATCCCCGTGCCGGACGGCATCCTCTGCGACCCCGGCCAAATACTCGCTGCGACGGAACACGTCGACGATATCGATATGGCCCGGGATGCTCTCGACGGTCGGATATACCTTGCGGCCGTTCCACGTCTCGAGTGACGGGTTGACCGGGATGACCGTGTAGCCTTGTAGCAGCAGATAGTCCGCGATCTGGTTGGCCGTCTTGTTCGGATTCGAGGAGATCCCGACGACGGCGATCGTCTTCGCTTCCTCGAGCAATTGTTTCAAATGCTTGTCGTCCATTCCAGTAGCCCCCTTTTGTTTACGTTCTCAGTGTAC
Source organism: Exiguobacterium sp. ZOR0005 (assembly GCF_000798975.1). Taxonomy (NCBI): domain Bacteria; kingdom Bacillati; phylum Bacillota; class Bacilli; order Caryophanales; genus Exiguobacterium; species Exiguobacterium sp. ZOR0005. Next base: position 46,029 of record NZ_JTLB01000025.1, read on the forward strand.
CGTTCCCCTAATCGTGGTTCAAGGTTTATTTTCGATTTACATACAACTGTAACTCTTTCCTTTTTTTAAAACAAATCAATTGGTTCACTATAAAATATTATGTAAACCGTGTTAAGCGGTTTATTATTTCACTTCCAGATAACTACTGTCGTTACGAGATCAATCACGCTTTTGAAAAACGTTGCGTGAAATATCTATTTCACGCAATCATAAGACTGTTCCAAAGCGGTTCTAGCTATCAAGATTGATGTGATTTCATGAACATGCATGGGCAAACAAGGGAGAGTTCGGTATACTGGTAAAAGGAGGTGTTCACGTGGGAACTGCCTATGAGGAACGTCGCGGGACGTTATACAACTACCGCATCACTTTGTACGGGAACGCGCTCGCCTGGTTGATTCACGTCGTGTTCTTGATCACATTTTGGCGACTAGACGTTGGCCTGCTCACCTGGTCGAACGTCGCGAGTGTCATCTACTACACGATTTCTTTTTACTTCGTACATAAGCGCTACTATCGCATGTTCTTCACCGGCCTGTTCGTCGAGGTCGTCTATAACGCGGTCATCTCGACGATCGTCCTTGGCTGGGACGCGAACGTGCATTATTTCATCATCATGGCCGCTTACGGCGTGTTCTTCATGCCTAACGTCAGTCGGCTCGTCCGCATCGCGACGACGGGCGTCGCCATGGCCATCTACGGTTTCCTGTACGTGAATGCGACGACCGGGACCGAACCGCTCGCGCCGTCGCTCGAGCAAACACTCGGCCTCTTTTGCCTCTTGTCGACGATCGGCCTCATCGCGGGGCTCTCGTTCATCTTCGAAGGGTCTGTCGTCGAGGTGACGTCCGAGCTCGAACGGACGAACGACCGCCTGCATACGCTCGCTTCGCGCGACGGTCTCACCGGTCTATACAATCGCATGACCGGATCGGCCCATATCGCGACGGCGATCGAGCGGTCCGTCGCGGCGGGTCGGCCGTACGCCGTCGCCCTCGCTGACATCGACCACTTCAAAGCGTTCAATGAACGGTACGGGCACGACTGCGGCGACCTCGTCTTGAAGCGCGTCGCCGCCACCTTGACGTGGACTGATGCCATCTGCGTCCGTTGGGGCGGTGAGGAGTTCCTCTTGTTCATCGCCGGCCAATCGGAAGAGGAAGTCACGAAGACCCTCGACGAGCTGCGCACCCGTATCAAATCCAACGAGACAATCTATGAAGGGTCGCGGTTACACGTGACGATGACGTTCGGCGTCTCTTATCGCGACGGCACCACGGAAGAGTACGTCGAGACGCTCGTCAAAGAGGCCGATGACCGGCTCCGGGCTGGGAAACAGGCCGGAAAAGACCGGGTCATCACGTCGATTAGTTCATGAAGGAGTGATTTCTATTGAGTTTGTTTCGTCAACTCGGCCAAGCGCCGGCACAAGCCGCTTCACGCCGTTTTGACTTGAACGGATACGAGCGGATGCCCGGTTTCATCCAACGATTTTTGAACCATATGGCGGCCAAGCACTATTCGCAACAGACCGCCCAACGCTATTTATACGACTTTTTGGACTTCTTCCGATGGGTCGAGATGGCGAGCGCGGCAGAAGTCGACCCTTCCACCGTCGAGGCCGAGTCGTTCATCGAGTTCGACCACGCCGGTGCCGACGCGTACGCGACTTACCTCGCCCTCGAACTCGACAACGCACCGAGCGTGATCAACCGGAAGTTGTCCTCGATGCAGTCGCTCTTCAACTTTTTGATCGAGAGCGGCGTCACGACGACGAACCCGTTCCAAGCCGTGGAGCGGCCGAAACGCGCCAAGCGCAACCCGGTCTATTTGACCGAGCAGGAATGGCTCGACTTCTCGACGCTCGTCCGCAGCAACGTCGGCATGTCCGACCGCGAGGCGGCTTGGTTCGAACGGAACCGGGACCGGGATTTCCTCATCATCCAACTGCTCGGACTCACCGGGATGCGCGTCTCAGAGCTCACCGGTCTCGATTGGAGCGATATCGATCTGACGACCGGGACGATCCGTGTCATCGGGAAAGGCGATAAGGAACGACTCCTTCCGCTCGCGGCCCCGTTGATCGCTCTGCTTGAACAGTCGCCAGGCCCGCGCGTCGGACCGTTACTCCAGTCGGAATCCGGGAAACGGATCGCCGTGCGGACGGTGCAGCATATGTTGAAGGGCCATATCGATCGGTTGAAATCGTATTTGCCTTTCCTCGTCCATAAACAAGTGACCCCGCACAAACTTCGCCATACGTTCGCCTCGCGCTTGGCGATGGCCGGTGTCGACGTTTTGACGATTCAACAGCTGCTCGGCCACGAATCGGTCGCGACGACACAAGTGTATGCCCATATCGGGGATGAGAAGAAAAAACAAGCGATAACAGGTTTACGATAACTTATTATGTAAACCACATTCAAAAGACACGATTCCTATGTTTCAAGGAACCGTGTCTTTTTACAATTGTCGCGTCGACAAGATGACGATTGTGTCATCGAGCACCGTATAATATGCGTCTTCGAACGTTTGCCGTTCGTTCGTCTCGAGATGGAAGATGCTGACACCCCCGCGTTCACCGTCTGCCGACTCGTGAATGAAATATGTCTCGTCGAGCACCCGTTCGAACGGTGCCGTGTCCAAAAAGCGTGCGCCGGTCGTCGCATCGATGAGCTCCGTATGATCTGCCGACTCTTCGACTTTGATGAAGATGGTCGAACCGACATCGTCGTATGTGAAGTCGATCGGTTCGTACGCTCCCCAGTCGACGACCCCGACTTCACGTAACACGTCGGGTGCGGTCAGCTCATAGATCGTCTCCTCGTTCGCCTCATCGATGAACGCCGCGAACCGGACATGCCCGTCTTTCTCCCCAAGGTACTGCACGGTGTCCCCTTCCCCGTGTAGCCGAAGCAAGTCCTCGAACGGTACTTCCTCCGCTTTGGCCCAAATCGATTCGACGGCCTCGTCAAGGGAACAGACGAGGATCGCCTCGGAATGGTCGACTGGGTCGTCCGGGGAGACCCAGCCCGATTCAAGTGCATCATAATAATCGAACTCGTCGAGACGGGCGTTACAGACGACATGCGGGACCCCTTCGAACTCGGTCGCGAACAAATATAGCTCCCGGAAGCGTCCGGCCTGCCCGATGAGACGCTCATCGCGAATCCGTTCTTGGCGGGCCGTCTCGGCATCGAAGAGCCACGCCTCGTCTGTCGACTCATAGTTCGTCAGAAAAAGGAAGTAACGATCCCCGAGCACCCAATAGAGTGTGCTGTTTCCCCGTTTCTCGAACGTAGCGAGGACTTCTTCACGCCCGGAGCGATAGTCGAGGGCGACGAGTTCTGTCCGGACGACGCCTGACCGGTCTGGCGTCTCGTTCAAGAAATAGACACGGCCGTTGCTGATGAACAGCTTCGAAATCCCGTAGTCCTCATAAGGGCGTCGGTTGATCTTGGTGACGGCCCCATCAACCTCATCAAAACGATAGATGGAGAAACTCGTCTCCCCCGTCTTCTCTCGATAGTAGACGGACGAATCAGTGACGGCGATCAGATCCTCATGGCTGATCGGCATCGCTCTAGCATCGACAATTCTCATAAGGCACCTCTTTCATAGGGAGACTCGATTGGCTCGACGGTGACAAGGCCAGGCGGCCGTTTCGGGAACGAGACGCGTAAATGCGCGTATTCGATGACCGACTGATGGGGGTCGGTCTTCTCGATCCACCGGACACGTTTTTGGTTGGCGAGCGCATGTCCGATTTTCTCTTCGATTTGAAATTTGGAAATACCGCGGTACGCCACTTCCTGTATATACGTGGCCTCGTCCGACTCGAACTGTTGCCAAATCCCCATCACGAGTTGGCCGAGCGCTGAGACACGATCGTCCGGTAGTCGTACCGTCCGTAACGTCTGTTCGACCTCGTTCAAGCAAGCATTCGGTTCATCGGCGACGGCGAACAAGCGCTTGGCAGAGTTGTTCATGACGCGATAGCGGCGCTTGCCACTCTCGAGCCGAAGCACTTGGGCATATGGCTCGACCGGCACGCCGTGGAAGAACGTCTCCGTCCCGCCCCAGGCAAAACCGAACGAAGGATCGAATTTCCGGATCGTCCGCATGAAGGCGAGCATGAAGTCCTCGACTTCCCGCCGCTCGAGCCGGAGCCATTCCGCGAGTGCGAGCGGCCCTCGTTCTTTTGAGATGCGATCGACCGGGAAGAATAAATCCCCTTCACTAAGCCGGTGGGGCCGAAGCTCGGTCCCATCAGCCCGGTAGTCCGTCGCCGGTCGCCCGCTCCGCCCGGCGTAGACGATCCACTCATCATCCGTGCTCTCGAACGCGTACGCCTGGTGGGCCCATGGCGGCGTCACGTACAAGGCCGGATACTCCTCGTACGTCTCGAGATGCAAATAGGAGCGGTCGTTCCATACTTGGGCGAGCAGACGGACGATTTCTCCTGTCTCCGAGTCTTGCGGGGCGATATAGTTGCCGGTGTTGCCGATATAAGTCAACAAGTGGAAGCCGTAGGCATGGTACAAGTGCCGGACGATTCGTTCGAACACGGCGGCGACCATGCGTTCGAACAACGGATGCTCTTCGCTCCGGTCGACGGTCGTCGCGTCGACGGTGCACATAAGCCAGCCCATCCGTTCATAAAGCCGGACCCGGAGCGGATAGAAGATGAGCGGAGACGAGGACGCGTGGATCTCGGTCAGCCCGAGATTGGCCATGTTTTCGACCTGGAGCGTGAAGCCGCTCCGTCTCAGCTGCTCCTCCATCTTTTTCTTCCAATTGATCGTCTCCATCGTCTCACCTGCTTTCTAACGCCATGTTCATTGGCTCGTTGTGAAATTTTTCCCGTTTCTCGTTTCATACAAACGCGTTTCCTGCGCGTTGTTCGTTCCCGTCACCTTGACGGATCAACCGCTCGAGCGCCTCGTCGACGAGGGCGCGACGCGTCCCGAAGTTCAAGCGTTCGAACGTGCGCCCGGATTCACCGAACGGCGTCCCTGGCGAGAGGAAGATGCGTACGTCGTCCTGTAACCACTTCTTCCGGGCGTCCGGTTCGAGACCGAGCGCTTCAAAGTCGATCCAAAGCAGATAGCTCGCCTCCGGCATGAAACAAGTCAGATACGGCATCGACTCGCGGAAGCGACCGACGACATATTGCGCCTGCTCCTCGAGCTCGGCCGTCAACTGATCGAGCCACCGCTCGGCTCGAGGATCCGTGTACGCAGCGATGATGGCCGTATTGGCGAACGGCGTCGGCAGGACGTGATGTTTGTTCTGGACTTGGATGATGCGCTTGCGCCAGGCGTCATCCGGACAGATGATGTACGAGGCGAACAATCCTGCGATGTTGAACGCTTTTGAGGGCGCACTCACCGTGATGACTTGTTCATCGAGCTTTCCGATCGCAACGTGCTGTTGGGACGGATAGGTCAAGTCGGCGTGAATCTCATCGGCGACGATGATGACGTCATGACGTCGCGCCAACTCGATGACACGAGCGAGCTCGGACTCCGTCCACACGCGTCCGACCGGATTGTGCGGCGAGCAGAGTAAGAACAGTTTCGCTTGGCGCATCGCCGCCTCAAGGGCGTCAAAGTCCATTTCGTAACGACCATTGACTTGGATGAGCGGGGCGTCGAGCAGTTCACGCTTCAATCCTGTCACGAGTTCATGGAACGGAGGATAGACGGGTGACTGGATGACGACCCCGTCCCCTTCTTCGGTCAACGCCTCGACGATATGGGTCAGCCCGGGGACGACACCGCTTGAGAACAAGACATGGTTCGGGTCGAACTTGACGTCATGACGACGACTGTACCAGTCACTGACCGCTCGTTGTGCATCACGGGAGAAGAGTGTATACCCAAACTCCCCCGTCGCTGCCCGTGCCGTGAGTGCCTCGCTGATGGCGGGTGCGGTGCGGACATCGATATCCGCCACCCATAAAGGGAGCACATCCGATTTCAAATGGAACCAGCGCTCAAGTCCATCCCATTTCACCGAGTCGGTGCCGGTCCGGTCGAGCGTTTGATGTAAGATTGATTTCATGTTCATCCCTCCTCTTCTTACTGTAACAAAAATGAAGAGGTCCTTGTCGGCAAAAGCGTGGCAGATTTTCGAGACGTGGTCTATAATCGAGCAAGACAAAGACATGGAGGTGAGAACGATGACCGTGACCGTCATCCGCCATAAGCGGCGAAAACGGGCCGCATTTTATGTGACGACAGAAGGCGTCGAGCTCCGTATCCCGGCCCGGCTCCCGCAACGGGTAGTCGATGCCATCTTGCGCGACCACGCGGACTGGATCGAGACGCGGCTTGCTGCCATACCGCAAGTGAGCCCGTTGCCGGAAAATCGTCTCTTCTACCGGGGCGACATGTTACCTCTCATCCGTTCAAGCTCCACCCGTTCGTTTACATATGACGGGGAGAAGTTCCTCTGCCCAGGCCACTGGGACGAGCCGACGTTACGAGACGCGTACGAGCGCTGGCTCCGCGAGGAGGCGCTGCGGCATGTCACGGAACGCGCGGCGCGTTACGAGCGGTTGCTCGGGGTGCGTGCGACAAACATTCGGATCGGCCACCAAAAGACGCGTTGGGGCTCCTGCAGCTCAACAGGCACCATCTCGATCAACGTCCGCCTCATGCTCGCCCCACCTGAAGTGCTCGATTATGTGATTGCGCACGAGTGGGCGCATCTCGTCCATTTCGATCATTCAAAATCTTTTTGGTCGACCGTCGAATCGGTCTATCCGAACGTGGCATGGGCGAAGGATTGGCTCCGACAAAATGGACATACGCTTCGCATCAAAAAAACCAATTGAACGAGGGCGTTTCCTGCCCCGGACGATTGGTTTTAATTCTTCAGATGACCGTGGTGAACTGCTCGGTCGCGCCGTTCAACGATTCGGCCGATTGTTCGATGCTCTCGAACCGACGCAATGTCTCTTCCATGATGGTCACGCTGGCGTGGATGTCCTCGTTCGATCGTGATACCCCGTCGACGATCGAGGCGAGCTCTTTGTTCATCCCGTCCGTATTGGCGCGCACTTCGATGACGGCACGTTCGACGAGACGGGATAGGTTGCGTACTTCTGTCGCGACGACGTTAAACCCGTTCCCGTGCTCCCCGGCCCGGGCCGCTTCGATCGCCGCATTGAGCGACAATAAATTTGTCTGCGCGGCGATTTCTTTAATCGTGCTCGCGATTTTCGTAATCTCACTGGCTTGCTCTTGCAGCTTCCCGAGCGTCGACAAGTTGACGTGGGCGTCCCGCTCAAGGCGCTCGATCGTCTTCTTCAAATGATGGCTCTCTTCCATACCGCTCTGAGCCCGCGCGTCCAAGTCTTCTGCCAAGTCCCGGAATGAGCGCGCATAACGTTCGATCGTCAACTGACGTTCGGTAATGTCCGAAGCGATTTTCACGACACCAACGACCTCGTCCCCTTCGAAGATTGGCATATACGTCGCCTCGAGCCAGATCGATTCGCCGCGGGCGTCGATGCGCTCGATCTTGTCGGATGCACTGAAGCCGCTGAACAGTTTGTTCCAAAACGCCTGATAATCGGAACTGCCGACGAATTGCGGCGTGCAGAACAAATGGTGTTGCATGCCGATCATCTCATCACGGCGATATTTCATCGTCTTGGCGAACAAGTCGTTCACGTCGACGACGCGGCGCTGACGGTCGAAACGGATCATCGCCATATTGGCGGCGATTGTAGTCAAGACGTCCGGTGCTGCGAGCGTACGATTGCTAAGTTGTGTCATTCCGATTAATCCCACCTTAGTTACATGAATTGTATTAGGACTTTATCCCTTTAATGTGTTGGAATTTCAGTTTACCGTGTGAGAAAAGTCCCGCCTAGTGAGGATTTGTACAGATGGTCAATATCTTGAGTTTGAAGTATTTACCAGTTGTTTACTGCTCATCACAATAAAAGAACGCCCGAAGTTCAGGCGTTCCTGAGGCATGCTATTCAATCCATAAATCTGGAGTACCGATTGTTTTCCCCGGTCATTCGAACGCCTGCGGGAACAACTCCTTGAACGTCTCCGCCCCGACGCTCGACAGTTTGAACCCCGCACCGGTCTTCATGTCTTTCACAAAGACGTCGACTTTTTTCGACCGCTGTTGGTAACTCACCTCGAACTGTTGCCCGAGATTCCCATGTAGCATCGTCAAATGCTCATAGTCTTTCGTTTCACCGCTTTTTGTCGAAGGGGTTGCGGTCTCGAGCGCTCGGACTAATCGTTCATACGCTTCTCCGCTCACGCTGACGGCGTCCGGAAACGGGAGCGGCACATCCGAGTGGTAAGGATATTTGTGAAAATACGCGACCGATCTCTCATTTGGATCGTCCGCACCGGTACCCGGCAGACTCGGACGATAACGTATCGACACGGTCTTCGAGCTCTTCTGTCTACCCGTGTCGATCGTAAGGTCGTACAGCGGAATCAATGCCATTGATTCCATATCCCCTTCTTTGAATAGGGGACGGACAGAAAGATAGTCTGCACCGTTGAGGAGGATGTCGCTATCTTTCATGACGCTCGTACTGTAGTGAACACCGTCATGGGATAACAAAAAATGAGGAAGATTCGTCAAAGCATCGTAGCCTAATGCCACGAACTTCCGTTGCTCGCCGAACTGTGGATTGAAGTCGAGGGATGGGAAGTCGACAATCTTGTCCCCGATCTTAAACTCGATTGTGCCGCTCAATCCGGGTGAGATGGTCATGAGCGTGTCAGGATATACGCGAATATCGTGTCCTTCCTGATAGAAGGCATCCGGTTCCTCTAACGCGTCTCGCTCTCTCTCGGTCGCGAGATGGACGGTCGGAAGAAGTGAGATCTCCATTCCGACTTCGTCTTTAAAATAAGGAGGCCGGTCCTCGAGCTTGGCGGCGCGGTATCCTTCCATTTCATTCGACCGACAGAGCGCATAGACCGCGTCTCCTTCGACGTACGTCACTTCGGTAAAGGCGTATCCATCATAGTCGTCGGTTACAAACGGGGCACGCGTCGCATACGCCATCCCGAGCACTGAAAACGTCTGACCGTCTAGTTCCGACAAGCGTTCATCGTCTTCACATAGGTGTAATAACGCTTCCGCATCGACATGTTGATCTCGTGCGTTTAGTTTAAACTGTTCGGCTTGCCAGTGCTCCTCGATATGGCCATAGCGGACGACGTCCACATCTTCCGAACAACCCGCAGTGACCAACAATAGCGAGAGTGTCGCTAACGTCCGCTTCTTCATGTTCCCCCCACTCATTTCTTTTTCAGATCCGGGAAGTACGAGAAGAACGTCTCGGCCCCTGCGCTCGTCAATTTATACGTCCGGTCCGTCAACTGGTCCGTCACGTACACGTCACGCTTCTTCGACCGTTGTTTGAACGAAATGGCGAACTGCTGTCCTTTCAATCCGTCCACGATCGTCAACAGTGGGTACTCACCCGTATCGCCGCCCCGTTTGACGGGCTCGGCTAGCTCGATCGCCTCGATCAGCTCGTCCATATCGGTGCCTGCCGCCTTGAGAACGTCCGGATAGGCGAGTGTCTCATCAAAATTGAACGGTTTCTTATGGACGTATACATACGGCTCCGACCTCCGATTCGCCAACTGCTCGTCTGCGAATTGCTGCCTCAAGTCCCGGTCTTCTTCTGTGCTGAACGTCCCTTCCCGATACGTCAACGTCAATTCAGACGTCTCACGCTTCCCGTCCTTTTTATAATGAAATGCAAAGATCGGGTACGAAACGTCCGGGATGAGGACGTCCGTATCGATCGGCAACCGTTCGACCTCGAGTGACTCGAAGCGAGGGGCCGCCTCCGTCGCATCGAACGTCACCTCGAGGGGTTGGGAAGAGATGTGTACGTCCCCGTACCGCATCAAGATGTAAGGCAACGACTCGCTCTCGCTCGACGCGAACATCATCTGGAAATTACCGACCCCTGCGGACGCCGGTTCAAACATATGAAGCGGGAACAACGGCGGCCATCCGTCGATCGCAATCTCGATTTCACCGTAAAACGGCTGTGAGTAAGAGAATACGGCATCACGGAACGGTTCGAGCTTGAACGGATGGTCCTGCAACAGATCCGCTTCGAGGAACGTTTCCTTGTCCGATGCTGAGACCGGTAACACGACTGGCGCCCGGTCGACCGGTTGAGCAGTGACGACTTGTTCAGGGAACGATGGAACGACTTCCGCCTGAAGATACGGCGAGACCATGTCCCGGCAGACCGCGTACAGTTGATCCCCTTCCACATACGTGACCGCCTTGTACATGAAGTCATCACCCGCGTTCGTGAACGGGGGACGGCTCACGACAATCGTGTCGTGTACAGTCAGTTCGCCCTCGAGTTCCGTCGTCAATTCCCCCGTACACGCCTCGAGCACCGTTCCGACGTCAGTCATCGACTTCTTATCTGTCGTATAATGGCCGACAATCCAATGTTCATCGATGTAATCTAATTTCAGTGCGCTGTCCCGCTCGCTCCCACACCCTGAGAGGATGAGCAGACTCGTCGCGATCGCAATCATCTTCGGCTTCAATCGTCCCGCCCCTTTTTATTTGATAATCCAATTTTACCATTTTCTTACTAACGATGACATAAAAAAACCCGCCATGTCAGCGGGTGTCCCGTTCAGATGCTGTTATCGATCGCACGTGTCAGTCTCGTCTCGACGTCTTGGGCGATCGACTGGAGCGACTCGTCCTCGATCAATTGAATCAGTTTCGTCGGCTTCGGCATGCCGACATGCGTCGCCCCGTCTTTCGTGAACACGGCGAGTTTGCAAGGTAGGAAGTAACCGCCTTCCCGGTGCGCCGTCAACACTTTCTTCGCTTCCTTCGGATTGCACACTTCGAGGATGCGATAGTCCCCATCGATCGCCTGCCCTTTTTCCTCGAGCGTCTCACTCAAATTGAAGTCCCAGAGCACGCCAAACTCTTCTTCTTTGAGCGTCCCTTTTAATTTTTCGACGACATCCGCCACCGATTGGTCCGTCTTCACTGTGTAGTCGAACATGTGTTTCCCTCCTTAGTTGTAGTGTCCCTCGTCATGTACCCGAACTCGTCCGAAACGAATCACGCTGTCCGAATAAAAAAGTCTATGTGATTTGAAACATATTCGCTGTCCGTCACGTATGGATGAGAGAAAATAAAACTATCCAACTTGACGCAAAGGAGAAGTGGTTGTGGTGACGGTCACCGTATTCACACATACTAGTTGCAGTTCTTCCCGCAAGACGATCGATTGGTTACGTGAACAGAACATCCCGTTCGTTGAGAAAAAATTGACCGATCAAGGGATGTCATTCAGCGAGTTCAAAGATATGCTCCGGCTCACCGAGAACGGGACGACCGACCTGTTGTCCGTCCAAAAGAGTGTGTACAAACAGGCGGCGGACCAGCTCGATGAGATGTCGCTCCGTGAATTGTACAGTTTCGTCGCATCGCATCCCCAGATTTTGAAAAGCCCGATTGTCGTCGACGACAACCGGATTCAAATCGGGTTCAGCGAGAAAGAGATCCGTACGTTCATCCCGCGACATGACCGAATCGCCGAGCTGAAACGCTTGCTCGACAATAAGTAAGAGCCCTGCCGAATGATATGCTCCCCAATCAGATAAAACAGATTTGTTATTTCATCTGTCTACCTATTGGGGAGCATATCAGAAGCAGAGCTCTTTTTCTTATGCCTTCTTTAAACGGGCTGCCAAACGGTTGCCGAACGATTGAATCGATTGGACGAGCAAAATCAAGACGAAGATCGTCACGTACATGACTTCCGGTTCGAAACGGAGGTGGCCATATTGATAAGCGATGTCACCGAGACCCCCCGCCCCGACGAGTCCGGCCATCGCAGTCGCCCCGATCAACCCGATCGTCGCAATCGTCAAACCGAGGACGATCGACGAGCGGGCCTCGCGGATGAGGACGTACCAGATGATCTTCCGCGTCGAGATGCCCATCGCCTCATACGCCTCGACGACGCCGCGGTCGACTTCGAGGAGCGCCGACTCCATCAGTCGGGCGATATACGGTGCCGTGAAGACGATGAGTGGGAGCAGCACGCCTTGAACCCCGATCGTCGTTCCCATGATGAACCGTGTGAATGGCAAGATGAAGAACAACAAGATGATGAACGGGATGGAACGAACGACGTTGATGACGCTCGAGAGCGCGCCGTAGACGTAGCGGTTCGCCAAACGCCCGCTCGGACGCGTCAACACGAGCAACGTGCCGAGCGGCAGTCCGATGAACGTCGAGATGACGAGGGCGATGCCCGTCATCGTCAGCGTCTGGAGCGTACCGCTCCAAATCAAGTCACCCCAGTCGGCCCAAAACTGTAGCATGGTTCGTCACCTCCTTCACTTTCACGCCGCTCGCTTCGAGATAGCGGACGGCTTGGTCGGTCTGGTCGGCATCCCCGTCGAGATGGATGAGCAGGTTGCCGACGAGACCACGCTTCAATTTCTTGATGCCGCCCCCAATGATGTTCGGGAGGAGGCCGAACCGTTTCGTCAGCTGGGCGAGGACGGCCTGTTCGGTCTGGCTGCCGATGAACGACAAGTGGACGAGCGTACCGTGCGTGCTCAGTTCTTTGACGACTTCTTCCGGCACGTCGAGGTTCGTCTTCAAGAACTTTTGCGTCGTCGCGTGGACCGGGTCGGCGAACACGTCGAGCACGTCGCCTTCCTCGACGATCTTGCCGCCGTCGATGACGGCGACACGGTCGCAGATCCGTTCGATGACTTCCATCTCGTGGGTGATCAGGAAAATCGTCAACCCGAGCTCGCGGTTGATCTCGAGCAACAAGTCGAGGATCGATTCGGTCGTCTCCGGATCGAGCGCGCTCGTCGCCTCGTCGCTAAGAAGAATGTCCGGCTCATGCGCGAGGGCACGGGCGATGGCGACGCGTTGTTTCTGGCCACCTGACAGCTGCTCCGGGTAATGCTTACGATGGTCGGTCAGTCCGACGATGTCGAGGTATTTGTCGACGCGCTGTCGGATCGTCTGTTTATCGAGACCTTCGAGACGGAGCGGGATGGCGACGTTCTCTTCGACCGTGGCCGTCTTCAGCAAGTTGTAATGCTGGAAGATCATCCCGATGCGGTGCCGGAGCTTCGAGAGCTCCTTCTTCCCTAGTTTCGTGATGTCTTGTCCTTCGATCTCGACTTGGCCCGAAGTCGGGCGTTCGAGCAGGTTGATCATCCGGATGAGCGTGCTCTTGCCGGCCCCGCTGCGCCCGATGATGCCGAAGATCTCGCCTTTTTCGATCGTGAGCGACACGTCATCGAGCGCCGTGACCGTTCCTTTGTTGACGGTGAACGTCTTTTTGATATGTTTGAGTGCGATCATAGGACCTCCTTAAAACGCCGGGACGATCGAGCCGTTGAACGTCTCTTCGATGAACGTCCGAATCTCGTCAGAGTGGTAGTACGACTTGAGCGTCTCGACGACCTCGTCTTCTTTGTTGTCGGTCCGGACGACGACGTAGTTCGGATACGGGTTGTCGACCGTGTCTTCATGGAAGAGGGCGTCCTCGTTGATCGAGAGCCCCGCCCCCATCGCGAAGTTCGTGTTGATCGCCGCGAGGGCGACCTCAGGGAGTTGCGTCGGGAGCTGGGACGCTTCGAGCTCGATGAACTCGAGGTTGAGCGGGTTCTCGGCGATGTCTCGTTTCGTCGCCTTGTCCGTCAATCCTTCCTTGAGTGTGATGAGGCCGGCCGTCTCATAGAGGCGAAGGGCACGAAGTTCGTTCGCCGGGTCGTTCGGCACGGCGACCTTGTCGCCTTCTTTCAATTCGTCGATGTCTGTCAACTTGTCCGAATAGAGCCCCATCGGGAAGGCGACCGTCTTGAACACGTCGTCGATCTTATAGCCTTTATCAGACTTTTGCAGTTCAAGGAACGACAGCGTCTGATAGCTGTTCACGTCGAGGCTACCCTCGGCGAGCGCGGCGTTCGGGGTGTTGTAATCGTTGAACACTTTGATGTCGAGCTCGAGTCCGTCCTCAGCCGCGAGCTTCTTCACTTCCTCGGCAATTTGCTGGTGCGGCCCCCCGGTCACACCGATCGTGAGCGACTCGTTGCTGAGCGCCTCGCTCGCGTCAGATTGCCCACACGCTGAGAGCGCGATGGCAGCGAGTAATGATGTTCCGGCGAATACTGTTTTCTGTTTAATGTTCATGAATGATTCCTCCTCCAAAATAAAAGCCCGCTACTCACAAAGAGCGGCGGGCACGACAAATCGAAGTCGGACACGCTCATCTCCCAGACGTTTCGTCTGTTGGAATTAGCACCATGATCATAACGATCTGGTTGCCGGGTTTCACAGGGCCAGTCCCTCCACCACTCTTGATAAGCAATCGGTCTTATTTAATTGTCTTAATCTTACTCGTTTTTCTTTTATCTGTAAATAGTTTTCTGTAAAGTTTCAAAAATTATTTTCAAATAGTCACTATCAAGCGGTTCGGGCAACTGTTGCAACGTCGTCTCCCTCATAACCGAGACCACGAGACGTGGGATATCGTCCGCGGAAAGACCGAGCGCGTCGAGCGTCGGCGGGGCCTCCACTTGCTCGAGCCACGAACGAAGCACAGCCACGTCGGGCGAGCGGCGCAAGGACTCCTGAACGAGCAATCCGAAACCGACCTTGTCCCCGTGCAGGAACGCATGGGTCGCCTCGAACTCGCTGAGTGCGTTATGGACAGCGTGCGCGACGGCGACCCGTGTCCCAGCATCCCCGAAGCCACCGACAGCTCCGCCGATGGCGAGCACGTGGTCGACCGCGTAGCGCGTCCCTTCGCTGTATGAGCGGAAGGCGGTCTCGGTTAGCTCGATTTCGAGCAGACGATGACATTGCTTGGAGAGCGCGATTCCGGCATCGACACCCGCAACGGTCGAGGTATCACCGCTCAAATAGCGGGCCTCATAGAACTTCGCGACCGTGTCGATGACCCCGGCTCGGTAATAATCGAACGGTGAAGACGCGATGACCCGGGCGTCGACGATGACGCGTTCGATGATGACACGGAATACGTCGTACCGGTCGTAGCTCCCGTCTTCCCGGTACACGACGCTGAGCGGGGTGAACGCCGCACAGTTAGAAGCGAGCGTCGGGATGACGATGAGCGGGACGCCGTTGCGCACGGCGACGAGCTTGGCCGTGTCGACGAGCTTGCCGCCACCGATGGCGACTAAGACGTCCGCTCCGTCAAGGTCGACTCGGTCCGCCTCGCGATCCGTGCACTCGCCTGCGAACGATGTTGCCGGATACGCCTTCAAAGAAGGAAGCAGCCGTTCGACGACGGGGTAGCCGTGTCGCCCGCGCAACACATGCACCCGGCGGCCTCCGATCAGTTCGCCGAGCCGATCGAGGGCATCGTCGTCGTGGTCATACTCGAGGACGGCTTGACGAATCATGCCCGCACCTCCTCATAAGCGGCGAACAGCTGCTCGATGCGCGCGACGGCCTCGTCAATCTTCGGTTCCGGCGAGACGAGGCCGAACCGGACGTACTGTTCACCTTCCGCGCCGAAGAAATATCCTGGCGTCACCGCGACGCCTGCCTCATGGAGCAACTTCTGCGAAAACGACTTGGCATCTCCCTCCGGCACTCTCGCCCAGACGAAGAATGAACCTTTCGGGGCCGGGACGTCCCAACCGGCTCGACGCAACCCGTCCACCAATCGGTCCCGCCGAGCCTCGTATAGACGGGCCAGGTCATCGCGGACGGATTTTGGTGACTCGAGCGCTGCGACCGCCGCCTCTTGGATGGCCGAGAAGACGCTGACGTGGACGTGGTCTTGATACGTGTTGATCGCCTCGATGATATCCTTGTTGCCGACGGCGAAGGCGACGCGCCAGCCAGACATGTTGAACGCCTTCGACATCGTGTACACTTCGATGCCGACCTCTTTCGCCCCGTCGGCTTGAAGGAAGCTCGGCGGGACATGGCCGTCAAAGCCGATACTGCCGTAGGCGAAGTCGTGGACGACCATCAGTTCCCGCTCCTTGGCGAATTGCACCGTCTCCTCGAAAAAGCGTGGCGTCGCGACGGCGCCGGTCGGATTGCTCGGGTAGTTCAAATACATGAGCCGCGCCCCGTGCGTGTCGAGCGTCTCGTAATCCGGAAGAAAATCGTTGTCTTCTGTCAAGACGAGGTCGTGGACGCGCGCCCCGGCGAGCCGGGCCCCGGAGATATAGTCCGGGTAGCCCGGGTTCGGGAGCAGGATGCCCTCCCCTGGTTCAAGGACGCATTGTGGGAGCGTGATCAGGCCCGATTTCGACCCGATCAAAATTGCGACCTCGCTCTCGGCATCGATCTCGACCCCGTACTCGTTCAAGTAGAACGTCGCCACCGCCTGTTTCAAACGGCTTTGCCCACGGAATGGGCCGTACTGATGCGTGTCCGGATTCGCGAGCGCCGTCTCGAGCGCCTCACAGATCGGCTTTGGCGTCGGCAAGTCCGGCGTCCCTTGTCCGAGCCGGATGATGTCGGCCCCGGCCTGTTCGAGCGCGACCACTTCTTTCGCGAGCCCGACGAAATGTTGGGGTGGTAAAGTTTTAAGTAAGTTTGAACGTCTGTCTGCCATGGATGGTCCTCCTATGCAAAAAACACCCCTTTCCACGGAAAGGGGTGTCGAGATACGGACGTATTCAAACAACCACCTTCCCATCTCTCAAGGTCACCTTGCTGGAATTAGCACAGTATTGGTATACAATCTGTTGCTGAAGCTTCATCGGGCCAGTCCCTCCGCTTCTCTTGATAGAAAGTGTTTATATGCGATTTATGTGTAATATGTCCTTTAGTAAACCAAACGTTACCAATCCTGTCAATCCTTATTTTGAAAATTGCTATGGCCTCTTGAAACCCTGAAAAAAAACGGTCATAGTAAAAGAAGAACGTTATTCTGAAAAAAATATAGGATGAGGGGATGGACTAGTGGAGCTAAACCGTCAGTTGATTTGGAAATTAATTGTGATCGGCCTAATCTTTCTCGTCTTATGGCGAGTCATCAGTGAGCCGGACACGATCTCTCGCGTCTTACAATACACGTTTCAACTGTTGACGCCCGTCATCATGGGAATCGCCATCGCCTTGTTGTTGAACACGGTCCTTTCTTATATGGAAGAGCGGTTCGCACTGAAACGATATCAAGGGCTGTTGATCGTCTACGTGACGTTCATCGGGTTGCTCGTCATCTCGGCCGTGACGCTGTTCCCGCGGATATATTCGAGTGTCTCGTCGCTCATCGAGGAGCTCCCGTTTTACATTCGCCAAATCGATGGGTTCTTAGGGCAGTTGAACACGTTTTTACACGATTATAACGAGACGATCGCTCAGACGCTCGACTTCAAACGATTCGAGGAACGTTACTCCGGTTGGGTCGAGGCGGCCGTATTGTCCTCGGTCAGCTACGTCTCGAGCTTCACGATGACGCTCATCAACTTCTTGATCGGCATCGTCATCTCGATCTACTTGTTGAAAGACAAGGAAGTGTTCGCCCGCATGTTCAAGCGTCTGCTGTATGCGATGTTCCCGGTCGCCACGGCGAAGACGACGATCGACATCTTCCAGGAGATGGACTATATCTTCAAGCGCTATATCATCGGCAAGTCACTCGACTGCCTCATCATCGGTGTGATGGCCGTCGTCGGTCTCCTCGTTATCGGTGCACCGTACGCGCTCTTACTCGGTGTCATCATCGGGATCCTGAACTTCATCCCGTACGTCGGCCCGCTCCTCGGCATGATCCCGGCGTTCATCATCACATACTTCTATGACCCGTTCACGGCCGTTCTCGTCTTGGTATTCATCTTCTTGCTACAACAGTTCGACGGATTGTGGCTCGGACCAAAGATACTCGGCGACAGCGTCGGCATCACCCCGTTCTGGGTCATCACCTCGATCATCATCGGCGGCAGTTTGTTCGGCCTCGTCGGGATGTTCGTCAGCGTGCCGGTGACGGCGATGATTCAAGTCATCTTGTCGCGGCTCATCGATTACCGGCTCACCCGCAAGAACTTGAACGAGCTCCTGTAGCTAGAGAAATGTGTTGACATATTGAAACTATCTGTCATACATTTGAAACGTAGACACACGACATTCACGAAAGGAGGCTGCCCCATGTCAGTCATGAACGTACCACAAACGAAACTTCATATTGACGGGCGGGCGCCTCGACTTTTCTGAAAAAGATCGGTTTTGCCTGCCCATCCGTGGCATGCGCAAATTTAAAGGGACGAGTATGCTTCCGTGCATGCTGCGTCCCTTTTTACTTTCTCAGAAACAGGTGAACCCGTATGTATCAATCACTCAAGCGGCTCGACCGCAACATTTGGATCCGTTTTCTCGGGGAGACGATCACCGGCGTCATGATGTTCATGATCGCCCCGTTCCTCGTCCTCTACTATAGTGACAAGCTCGACAGTTACGTCCAAGTCGGGATCATTTTGGCGACCGGACCGATCATGGCGCTCATCGGCTCGGTCATCGGCGGACGTTTCGCGGATATCTATGGCCGCAAGCCCGTCATGATGATCGCCATCATCGGGGATGCGCTCGCACTCGTCGGCTTCGCCTTCGCCGACTCGTTCTGGCCGTTGTTGCTTCTAAACGCGATGCTCGGTTTGACGAATTCACTGTTCCACCCGGCTGCGAGCGCCATGGTCGCCGACGTGACCGAACCGGAGCAGTTGAACGAAGCGTTCGGCTTGCTCCGCATGGGGCACAACATCGGGGCCGCGTTCGGTCCGCTCCTTGGCAGTGCCGTCCTCTTCCTCGACCGACAATATATCTTTTTCGCGGCGGCAGTCGTGTTCGGGATCTATGCGCTCGTCCTGGCCAAATGGATTCGTGAGACGTTGCCGGAGACGACCGAGCACGAGACGTTGTCGAACCAAGACGTGTTGCGCGTCTTCGCCCAGGACCGCGTCTTCCTCGTCTTCATTTTCGCCGGCGTCTTCATCTCGATGGGCTTTGCCATCGTCGAGAGCATGTTGCCGCTATTCTTGCGAGAATCGTTCCCGACGTTCACGGACCGGCAAAACCCGTTCGCATACTTGCTCGCCTTGAACGGTATCATGGTCGTCTTGTTCCAGTTCCCGATCGCCTCGAAGCTCGGCCAAAAACCGTTCGGGAACGTCATGCTCGCCGGGGCGACCGTGTTCGGTGTCGGCATGATGCTCCTCGCCGTCGTTCCGCGTCTCCTTTATTCAGTCGGCACGCCATATCTCATGCTCGTCTCGATCTTGCTCGCCGTCTATGCGTTCTATACGCTCGGGGAGATGATCATGTCACCGGTCCAACAGACGTTCATCGCCATGATCGCGCCTGAGAACATGCGTGGGGCCTACAATGGGGCCGCCAGCATCCAGTGGTTGATCGGGGGCGTGACGGCGCCGCTGTTCGCGAGCTTGTTCTTCAATCGCGGTGCCGGCCACGTCGCCCTCCTCCTTGTCGGCCTCGCCAGCTGCGTCTCCGGTCTCATCTACTGGCAGCTCGGACGCCGGGTCCGCGCGACAGAAGCCAAACAGAAGACGGCTTGACCTTAAGACCACACTAAACCCCGCTGTTTAGTGTGGTTTTTAGTTTCATTTCATTATAGTTAAATTTTGAAGCGGAAATTCGTTTTTACTTTACAAACATAACGGTTCTTTTTATGATATGAAAGTTGGGAGGGATCTTTCATGGAAAGAATCGATAAACAGAAAATCGTGGACAGCGTGCCACAAAAAGGTTTTTTCGGACAACCTAAAGGATTGTTCACGTTGTTCTTCACAGAGTTTTGGGAACGTTTCTCGTACTACGGGATGCGGGCCATCCTTGTCTTTTACATGTATTACGAAGTGTCCGAGGGCGGTCTCGGCCTTGACCGAAACGTCGCCTTGTCGATCATGTCGGTGTACGGGGCGCTCGTCTATATGTCTGGGGTCATCGGCGGCTGGCTCGCGGACCGCGTGTTCGGGACGTCACGGGCCGTCTTCTACGGCGGTGTGTTCATCATGCTTGGACATATCGTCTTGTCGGTACCAGGCAGCCTGACGTTCTTGTTCATCTCGATGGGGCTGATCGTCATCGGCACTGGTCTCTTGAAACCGAACGTCTCGAGCATCGTCGGCGACTTGTACCATGAGACGGACCGTCGTCGCGATGCCGGTTTCAGTATCTTCTATATGGGCATCAACCTCGGGGCGTTCATCTCCCCGCTCATCGTCGGACAAGTGCAGGCCGATTACGGCTTCCATTGGGGCTTCGCCCTCGCCGCCGTCGGGATGTTCATCGGGCTCGTCGTCTTCATCGTCACGAAGAAAGGCAATCTTGGGTTAGCCGGGTCTTACGTGCCGAACCCGTTGACGCCGTCAGAACGGAAAAATGCGATCAAATACTCGACCATCGCCGTCCTTGTAATCGGTGGACTGCTCGCCGTCTTGATTCCACGCGGGCTATTCACGATCAACACGTTCATCGGACTCGTCGGTGTGTTCGGGATCGCAATCCCGACAATCTACTTCATCGTCATGTATCGCAGTCCGAAGACGACAGAAATCGAGCGGTCGCGCATCATCGCCTACATCCCGCTCTTCATCGCCTCGGTCATGTTCTGGGCAATCCAGGAGCAAGGGGCGACGATTCTCGCCAACTACGCTGATCAACGGACAAACTTGAACTTCCTCGGTCTCGAGCTGCGCGCGGCGTGGTTCCAATCACTCAATCCGCTGTTCATCATCATGCTCGCGCCGGTGTTCGCCTGGTTATGGGTCCGGCTCGGTGACCGTGAGCCGAGCATCCCGGTCAAGTTCGCGTTCGGCATCTTATTCGCCGGACTCAGCTTCTTGGTCATCTTGCTACCGGCTTACTTCGGAGGGCCGGACACGCTCGTCAACCCGCTCTGGCTCGTCCTCAGTTACTTTATCGTCGTCCTCGGCGAGCTCAGCCTGTCACCGGTCGGACTGTCGGCGACGACGAAACTCGCACCGGCGGCCTTCTCGGCCCAAACGATGTCGCTTTGGTTCTTGTCGAATGCGGCGGCACAAGGAATCAACGCCCAGCTCGTCCGCTTTTACTCGCCGGAGAATGAGATGATTTACTTCGGTGTCATCGGTGGCGCCGCCATCGTCCTCAGTCTGATTTTGTTCGCCCTCGCACCGGTCATCAAACGCTATATGCGCGGGATTCACTAAAAAGACGCCACTCCTCACGTTGGAGGAATGGCGTCTTTACTTATTACTTGCGGACTTGGATGAGCGACAAGTAACGATCGATCAAATCTTCGTTGAAATAGTTGTGGAAGCTGTCCGACTTGAGCGATTGAATCGACTCGTGGAACGTCGATGGGAGCGAGGCGATGCCTTGGCTCTCGATTTGTTTCGCCGAGTACTCGAACAAGTCATCTTCGTTTGGTGCCGACGGTTCAAGCTGTTGCTCGATTCCTTCGAGACCGGCGTAGATGAGAGCGGCAAGCGCCAAGTACGGGTTCGCGCTCGGGTCCGGGTTGCGGACTTCGACGCGTGTCGCACTACCGCGCGATGCCGGGATCCGGATCATCGAGCTTCGGTTCGACGGGCTCCAGCAGATGTTGACCGGCGCCTCGAAACCAGGGACGAGACGTTCATACGATTCTGGGAGCGGGTTCGTGAAGATGGCGGTCGCACGCGCATGCTTCAAGATCCCTTCGATGAAGTGACGGGCCGTCGTAGACAGACCGTAATCCGCATCCGGCTCCTCGAAGGCGTTGTCTGTCGGTTTTCCATCCTTATCGTTCTTCCAGACCGAGATGTTCAAATGCATCCCCGAACCGTTCACATCGCGGAGCGGCTTCGGTAGGAATGACACTTTCGCGCCCTTCTCTTGGGCGGCGAGCTGGACGATCTCCTTGAAGAACTGGATATTGTCGGCCGTACGGAGTGCATCGTCATACTTGATACCGATCTCATGCTGGGCCGGCGCCACTTCATGGTGGACCGCCTCGATATTGAAGCCGACTTCGCTCAAGCGGTTGGCGATATGTTGGCGTACCTCATAGCCTTTGTCTTCCGAGCGGGTCGAGAAGTATCCGGCCTCGTCATAAAATTCACCGTTCTCGTCAAAGATAAAGAACTCCGGCTCGGCCCCTACGAAAATTGAGTAGCCGTCACGGGCAGCACGCTCGAGCGCATCTTTCAAGACGTTCCGGGGATCAAACTCGTATCGCTCCCCTTCAGAAGTACAAACGTCACAGAAGAAGGCGAGGATGCTCTCGTCACCGTCTTTTTCGTACCGTGGACGATCTAAATCCGGGCGTAAGAATAAGTCTGAGTTTTTGATGGAAGAGAACCCGTCGATGGACGATCCGTCGAACATCGTTTTCCCTTCAAAGACTTCCGGCAACAATTTTGCAGACAGCGTCAATAGCTTCAAATCTCCGAGGACGTCCGAGAAATACATATGGATCTGGGTGATCCCTTTCTCTTCGACCGCTTTCTCAATCTCTGCTTGCTGCTTCCTGTAGCCATCCTTATCAGTTCCGAATAGATTTGCCATGATTCTAAAAAACCTCACTTAAGTTATTTGACAGGTCAACACTGTCATGACGTACCTTGCGTACGCTTCTCTTTAAGTCATAACCCACTTTAAAAATTGTTAAACCCCAAAATCGAAAACAAATGATCAAAGTGGCTCGAATGGCCCCATGTTGGTATGATGGAGGAAGACTGAGACAGAGAGGAAGAACACTGTGAACATATTTATGACAGGCGCGACAGGATTTTTAGGAGGACGGTTGGCACGGGAATTGATCGAACGGGGGCATCGGCTCTATCTGCTCGCCCGCTCACCGGAAAAAGTGAAGCGCACCTTCTCGACGACAGAACTTGCATCCATCGACGTCCTCGCCGGGGACTTGACGTCTCCCCTTCTCGGCGCCGATGACGCATTCATCGGGACGAACAAAAAGAAGATCGACCTGGTGCTCCATATGGCAGCGCTCGTCAAGTTCGACGAAGAGCTCCGGGACGAGCTGTTCGAGACGAACTTGACTGGGACGAAACAAGCACTCGCGCTCACGAAAGCGCTCGAGTGCCCCCGCTTCTTCCACGTCAGCACGGCCTATACGCTCGGTGTCCGTGAAATCGGACATGAGACGCTCTATGCGACGGACCAGCCGTTCCATAACCCGTATGAGGAGAGCAAAGCCCATGCGGAACAGGCGGTCTGGGACGAGCGGTATCATCTCGACGTATCGATTTTCCGTCCTGCTATCATCGTCGGGGACTCGAAGACCGGCGAAGCCGACTCGAAATTCACGATGTACGGCTACATGCGTGCGCTCGAGGTGTTCAAGCGCCGCCTTGAACGTCGTGGTGCGCCGGACGGGCCGATTCGTCTCGTCGGCTCCGAAACGGGGACTTCGAACCTTGTCCCGGTCGACTACGTTGCTGACGTCCTTCTCGCCGCGATCGAACACGCTCGTCCGAACACGATCTACAACGTGACGAATGACACACCACCGCGCAACGAAGACATGCTCGACTACATGAAACACGCGCTCGCCTTCCCTCATCTACACATCACGGACACACCGACATCGTCTTTGAGCGTCGTCGAGCAGGCGTTCAATGACATGGTCAAAGTATTCAACCCGTATTTGAATCGCGACATCAACTTCGTCGATACGAACACGAAACAACTTCTGGCCGAGGCCGGGTACGCACCGCTCGATTTGAACGAACGGTCACTCAAACGAATCGTCGACGCCTATTACGATACGAAATCATGAAAAATACGGACCTGACGCGCGCGTCAGGTCCGTTCTGCATGAGTGCATTATGATTTGTCGCAGACGAGAACGATCTTGCCGTCTTGAATCTCGCCTTCAAGCGATTCGACCATTTCTTTTGTCAAGCCGAGGCTTTCCAACTGTTCGATCCGATCGTCTGAGTTTTTCGTGAATTTCGAGACGAGTGACTCCCAGAGCCCTTTCTCCGTGATGCGGTAAGGCTGGACGCCTGCTTCAGCGGCGAGGCGGAGCGTCAATTCTTCGTCTTTCGCGAATAAGTAAATGTGTTCGTTCACACAGCCGCCCGAAACCATCCCGTTCACTTCATGGTCGACCGACATCATATCTCGTACAATTCTCGTTTCTAACATTATTCATCCTCCTAAACGTTCACCTTCATAAAAATCGAATAATATACTATTCCCCAAAAATGAGACGTAAAACCCGATTTATGGTGATCATCGAAAAGGCATCCTCACACGAATCGAACCGACCAGCACTCAATCGCGAAATGTTCGACGAGCGTTTCAATCCGAGCCCGCTCTTCCTGTTCAGAGGCGACCGCTGCACACGTGGCAGTGAAAGATAGCGTCGTTCCTTGTTTTTGGATGCGCGAGATTCGGTAACCGGACTGTTGCAAGAGGGACGCCGTAATCTCCAATATTTCTTGTTCGCTTGATTCGAACGAATGGTGTGCTCTCATATTCGTACCTCCGACTTGATTTCCATGTTTGCGTCATATGTGTCCTCATTTCAATGATGCTATACTTAAGACAACGAGACAAGGAGTGATACGGATGCCGACACAAGACATGAATGCGATCATGCTCGATTACTTGAATGAGAAGGAAGACTACGAGGCGTTCGCCGCCAAGCTGAAACAACTACTTAGCGAATTACTCGATGATGCCGGAATTCAGTTCCATTCCATCGTCGCCCGGGCGAAGGAAGCCGAGAGCCTCTACGCCAAACTATCAAGGAAACCGTATCAATACCGGTCGCTCCGTGACGTGCAAGACTTGGCCGGTATTCGGATCGTGACTTATTTTCACGATGACGTGCGCGCCGTCGCCCAAATCCTCGAAGAAGAGTTTCGGATCGACCGCGAGCAGTCGATTGACAAGTCGACGTTGCTCGACCCGAACGAATTCGGGTATTTATCAGTCCACTACGTCGTCGGGCTGAACGAAAAGCGGCTAGCGCTCGGCGAATACCGCCGCTATGAGGAGAAAGAGGCAGAGATTCAAGTCCGGTCGATCCTGCAACACGCTTGGGCCGAAATCGAGCACGACCTCGGGTATAAGAATCCGAACGCGGTGCCGCCGGAAATCAAACGTAGCTTCAGCCGGGTCGCCGGACTGCTTGAGATCGCTGACTCGGAGTTCGTGAACATTCGAAAACAGCTGCGCACGTTTGAGCAAGAGACGGTCGAACGCATCGTCGAGTCACCGGAGGAAGTCACGATCACCCGTGACAACTTGAACTACTATATCGCCAATGACATCACCGTCGAGAAACTCGATAACGCCATTTTCCAAAGCGACTGGCTGCTCGAGACGGACCTCTCGACGATCATTGAATTGACACGCATGTTCCATTATGCGGAGATCCGGACGTTCCAAGACTTGAGTGACACGCTCGAACATTATTTTAAACAAGCCGTCAATTGTGCCACCCTATTGCCGTCTTCTCTTTTGCCGCGCCAAGGCATGGGTGTCGTCTATGCCGTCCTGGCAAAACTGCTCGCCGAAGGAGACGATCAACAAATCGAGTTCTTCTTCCGCCGGTTCTATCCGGATTTGAAACATTATGATGAAATTATCCAACAATTACGCGTCCGAGAAGAGCCAACATAACTTTACAGACTTCATGTTTTTGATGTAGAATGTTTTTATGTTCTGAAATATATGCAAATAATGATTTTTTAGTAGGAGGGACTTCCGAGGATGACAACACCTGTCCAAACAGCATCCCGCCGTCAGCTCGTTGCTGACGCTGAACGCGGGATTCGCATGAACTATCGCGGAGTGAAAAAAAACCTCCGGGCGATGTTCTCACAGTATTTAACACGCAATGAATTCTTCATCCTTCGGTCGCTCTGCCAAACGAGCCCGCAAATCGCTTCGGCCCTGTCGAACGAGTTCCAATTTTCAGCGTCGATGATCACCGCGTTAGCGGACGAGTTGACGAAGAAAGGTCTCATTTCGCGTGAGCGCAGTGAACGCGATCGTCGCGTCGTTGAACTTCAAGCGACAGAAGAAGGCCGCGCCTTGTTCGAAACGTTAGAAGATATGAAGATCGAATATTTGATGGACGTGTTTGAGGACTTCTCGGACGAAGAACTGATTGTCCTCTCGAAGTTGCTCGACCGCATGGACGCCTAACAGTCTACGTCGACATCAAAAATAAGCCGCAGCCCCATCTTCTGGATGAGGTCTGTGGCTTATTTTTTATCGATGTTTTTATCGTCAGCCGCTCGGTCCCGTCCCAACTGATCCCATCTGCGTTTTTCTTCGGTATACAATTCCTCCTCATTGCGGAGACGCGCACCTCTAAGTTTTCGTTCAAACGTCCGCGTCTGTCTTTGCTCTGATCTTTTGAACACGCTCCGCAAGACCAGATAGCTCATTGTCGCAATCAGAACACTCCATCCGATATTGTCCACCGTCGTATAGGCGAGGAACCAGATGATCAACCATAATCCGACCGACGAGGCATATTTGTTTATTAACGTGATCGTATTCATCCCCGTTCTGCGTATTGAATGGAAGATTGGCTTCACCTAATTAAACGACAAACAGCCCGGAGTAGCAATCACTCCGGGCTGTCGATTTAATCAACGTATAAGTTTGGCCGTCACGACGATGCGGTCACGATACCCGTGTTCAGGATCGTATGGACCTGCACACGTGATGAGTTGCAACCGCTCAGATTGTGTCGCTGCGAAAATCGAAGCGAGCGGCACATCTTCGAGCCGGTACCGTTCCACAGAGACGACCTCGTATTTGGCAACCTGTTCGCTATGCTGGAGTGTCACCATCTCTCCACGCTGTAACGTCCCGAGGTCGCTAAAGATGGCAGGACCCTGCAGATCATCGAGATGACCAGACAGTACGACGTTACCGAGGGCACCAGCTTTGGCGCCATATTGATACCATCCGACTTCGTTGACATGATCCGGGGTGTCCATCCGGTCGAGTCGGTCTTTCCCGACCGGTTGCACCTTCGCATCGACGTCAATCGATGGGATGATCAATCGTTTCGGGATGAACGTCTCACGGTGAAACGATTGTCGCTCGACTTCGGTCGAGGCGAGCACGAGCGGTTCAGAAAAACCGACCGTTTTCAGCTTCGGCGTTGCGTCAGGCGCATCGGCCGAGGCGGAAACCGTGAGAAATAGGAACGTCCCAATCAAGAGTAACTTAAGCGTCTTGCTGTTTACGACGAAAGACGTAGAAGCCAGCTGCTGCCGCACCAAGTGCCGCTGCTGCGAGCAACCAGTTCATTGAAGCAGTTTGGGCGAGACCGCCTTGTCCTGTTTCAGGAGCTCCGGCCATTTCCCCACCGTCTGCTGCGAGCAATACTTCAAACGCCGGCTCTCCTTCAAGAAGACCGATTGCGAATGCTGTATAGTTCTTGCCGCCTTCAAGAGCAACGCCGTCGAGCGCTTTCACGACGTCTGTCGCTCCGGCTGGACGAATTTCAAGGTCATACGTGCCAGCATCGAGCGTGCCGTAGTCAGATACCGCTTTGAACTCGAGGTTCGAGAAGAGCGGGTCTCCGCCTTTAGGCGCGACGTCTACCGCTGGAGCATCTGGTGAGAAGTGGGCAACGCGGACTTTCGATTTGCCGTCTTCGAAGTTGGCGTCATCTTCCATCGCTGCGATCTCGATGTTTTCTAATTGACCGATTGCTGCCGCTGTGTAGAACTTGCCGGCTTCGAGCGAGAGGTCAGCTGCGACGACGACCGTTTCCGTGTCACCGGCTGGCTTGATCTCAACGTTGTAATCACCGGCTGGTAGTGTCAAATAATCTGTGAGCGCTTTGAACTCTGCGCCTTCGACCGCGACTTCGCCGTTGACATACACGTCGACCGCCGGTGCGTCAGGTGAAGCGTGAAGCACCCGGACCATCGCATCGCCTTCATGGCCGTCCGCGCTGACTGGTAAGACGAGTGCGAACGCGAGTGCGAGCGTTCCGAGTAAAGACATCAATTTCTTCATGTGAAATTTCCTCCTTTTTCCCCTTGGGTTGACCGATTGACTGCGTACGACAAGTTTGGTGTGATGCTGCATAGCGTGCTACATCTGATTGCTATGTAGCTGGTGACATCTTAAACTTAAGACAACGGAGCAACGGCGTAAAGATGACAGTGTGTCCATAATGTGCTGCGACGACCGTCCGGATGATACCGCTTTCTTTACACTCTTCATACTACCCTGTAGCCCGCTCAAAAAAACCTGTGATGTGCATCATCACAGGTTCAAATGTGTTCGGGCCCACTCGATGTCATTGACGAACAACGCATCCACATTGAGTTTCCGGAACCGCGCCAATTGATCAAGCGTCTTGACGGTGTATGGTCGGACGAAGATACCGGCTTCGACTAACGCCTCGATCTCAGCGTCCGTGAACGCTCGTACACTAGGATGGAGCGCGCTCGCATCGAGTTGCTTCAAGTAAGCGACCGGGTCCGCGATCCGTCTCGAGGAGAGGACCGCCAGTTCATACTCGGTCGTCAACTTCCGTAAACGCCTTAACGTGTCATGATTGAACGAAGAGATCACAAGGCGATCGGCAGGAAAACCGGTCCGCTCGACGACCTCGACGAGACGCTCTTCGATGCCCGGATAATGTTCGATATCTGTCTTCAGTTCAAGGTTTACACACAACGTCGTCGGCATGGCCAGCGCTAGAAATTCTTCAAGTGTCGGCACCGGTTCGTCTCCCCCGAAATGGACCGCGGCGTTAGCCGTTCGAAGCTCGGCAAACGTCAAGTCGACGACACGTCCACGCCCGTCCGTCGTCCGCTCGAGCGATTCGTCATGGATGAGCACGAGTATCCCGTCGCGCGTCATATGAACGTCCGTCTCGATGCCGTCAGCACCGGTATGAATCGCGGCCCGGAACGCCGACATCGTGTTTTCCGGATAGTGAGCCATCACTCCGCGGTGTGCGAAAAGCTTCATCGGATTGTCCTCACGCCGTTCCGTACTTGG
Source organism: Exiguobacterium sp. ZOR0005 (assembly GCF_000798975.1). Taxonomy (NCBI): domain Bacteria; kingdom Bacillati; phylum Bacillota; class Bacilli; order Caryophanales; genus Exiguobacterium; species Exiguobacterium sp. ZOR0005. The sequence goes on from NZ_JTLB01000025.1 coordinate 75,039, forward strand.
ACGTCAAATAACGGACGAGCGGACGGACCGAGATGTCTTCCCCGGTGACAGTGCGAATCAACTCGTTTGGTGTGAGCGTTTTTCCATGACGGTGCACGTTCGTTGCGAGCCACTGTTTGATGGGTGCGAACTCGCCTGTCGCGATCCACGTCTCGAAATCCGGATGTTCCGCTCGTAACGACTCCGTCAACTGGGCCGCATAAATCAATCCGAGCGCATAGCTCGGGAAGTAACCGAACGACCCACCGGCCCAGTGCACGTCTTGCAGCACGCCTTTCGCGTCGCTCGGGACGTCGACACCGAGATACTCTTTGTAAAGTTTGTTCCATGCCGCGGGCAACTCGTCGACAGAGAGATCTCCTTGGATCAGCGCTTTTTCCAGTTCGTAGCGGATGATGATGTGAAGGCTGTACGTCAGTTCGTCGGCCTCGATGCGGATGAGCGACGGCTTCGCCTCGTTCACTCCGGCATAGAACGTCTCAAAGTCGACATCTTGCAATGCGTGATGTTCGGCCTGCAGGTTCGGATAGACGCTCTTCAAGAAGGCGATGCTGCGACCGACGAAATTCTCAAAAAATAACGACTGTGACTCGTGAATCCCCATCGAGGCCCCTCCCCCAAGTCCGAGCTCATCGAGCGACTCGTCGATCTGTTGCTCATACGTCGCATGACCAGCCTCATGCATCGTCCCGAACAAGGCGTTCCGGAAATCTGCCTCATCGTATTTGGTCGTGATACGGACGTCCCGACGATTGATCGTGATCTCGAACGGATGGACGGTCGCATCGAGCCGTCCTCGGCTCAAGTCATAATCGACGACTCGCATCCAGTCATGACAAATCCGCTCTTGTGCTTTTTCGTTCATTGACCAATCAAGTGAGGCGGTGCCGCCCGGTAAGTTACGAATCAATGGGACGAGCTCGTCGCGGAGCGTCTCGAACAGGTCGTCAAGTTGCGCGACCGTCATACCCGGCTCAAAATCGTACAGGAGCGCATCATACGGGTGCGCGTCGTAACCGAAATAGTCGGCAAACTTTCGTTGATACGTGAGGATCTTTTTTAAAAACGGCGCGAACATGCCCCAATCGTTCTGCTCTTTTGCCTTCTCCCACGCCGTTTCGGCCTCGGAGACGAGCGTCACGTACGCCTGATATTCACTCGCCGGGATTTTTGCGTTCCGTTCGTATTGTGTTTTCGCCACTTGGAGCGACCGTTTCTCGGTCGCGGTCAACCCGTTCGCCGCTTCCATCTCTTCGAGAAGCTGCTTGAACGAGTCGCTCGTCTGCCGCTTGAACGCCTCCGTCGACAAATACCCGATCGTCTCAGCCCGTAGCGGCGCCGATTGTTCTGGCATTTGCGTGCGCATATCCCAATACAAAAGAGAGATTGCCTCATCAAAAGCCCGTAGTTGTTTAAAATGGTCACGCCACTGTTTCGTCAATTCCATCTCGATACCACTCCTATGCGTTATGTCGTTACACTTCTATGCGTTATGTCGTTACACTTCTACTTTATTATATTCGCTTCACCTTGCCTATCGTTTCGACACATCCGCTCCTTACCCTATCAGTCCTCAACTCCCGCTTCCTTTAGTGGGAAGAGACGAATGATTTGAAAAATATTGACCTATTTTAAGAATTTTCAGACGAATCATGTGTCGCTTATCCATTATGGTAGAAAAGTAAACTATAAAGGGGCGAATGTATTGTGAATCAAACACGCAGACACCGAAAACAGACGTATATGATGCGGCGCCTCCTCTTTGGCTTTGCGCTTCTCGCCGTCATCGCGCTCATCCCAGCACTCGTTGGGTTCAAACGTGAAACGCCAGTCGAGCCGAAAGTCGCCGCACCAGTCGTGACCACAGTCAGTCAAGGGCCAGATTTCCCTGTGATTCCGATGAACGAATGGGAACAAGGACCGATCGCGGCCGTTGCCCATGACGACATCCTTGTCGGCGCCATGACGTTCGTCAATTTGACCGATGGCGTCATTCTCATGGACAAAAATGGGGAGGACCGTGTCTTCCCGGCGAGTACGACGAAATTGATGACCGCCCTCCTCGCTTATGAGAAGGCGTCAGCCTCGAACGAACTTGACGCTCCGCTCATCAACATCACATCTTCCACACTCGATATCCCGTGGGACAGCCACATCGCCCATCTCGCGATCGGTGACCAACTCTCCGTCCGCCAAGCACTCTATGCGACGTTGCTAGAGTCTGGGAATGACGCGGCGAACAGCCTCGCCGAATATGTGAGCGGTACGACTGGTGAATTCGTCGACTTGATGAACGCACGGGCGACCGTCTTGGGATTGACGGGCACCCATTTCATGAACGCCCACGGGTACTCGGACCCGGACCATTACACGACCGCGCGCGACATGGCCAAAATTACGTACGTGTTCGGCCGCTATCCGGAACTCGTCGAGATTGCCGGTACATATGAATACGAGGCAAACTTCGTTGACAAGGACGGAAACTTGAAACGGCGTTGGTGGTATCACCTTGGTTCTGCCATCAACAAACGAAGCATCCATTACTCTGACCTCGTCCAGGCGACGAAAACCGGCTATACGGATGAATCCGGCTATACGATGGTCTTTCTAATGGAGGAAGCGGGCAAACAATATGCGCTCGTGACGATGCAGGCGAAATCCGGGCAGACGTTCCCGACGATGCGAACCGTCGAGCAGATCATATTCGGACGGGACATCCCGTAAACGCAGAGAGGACTGACCTAGGTCAGCCTCTTTTTTTTCGTGTTATTTTTAATGACGGTTTGTCAAATTAAGCGCAACACTTCCTCCGCGAAGGCCTCGTGTGCGGTCTTCCAGCCGAGACATTTCCTCGGTC
>NZ_JTLB01000026.1:0-100046 GCF_000798975.1 Exiguobacterium sp. ZOR0005
TTCTCACCATAAAAAAACACTCCCCAATCAGATAAACAGATTTGTTATTTCATCTGTCTACCTATTGGGGAGCATATCAGTATTAAACCGGGCTCAGGTTTTTTTGTCTACTTTTGACATGACAGAACTTACGGTAATCGATATAGTGCTTGATCACCTGTATCATGAACTCCATTATGAATTTAGCAATACAACAACCAATAATAGTTAGATATCACATTTCAACTTTTATCGGATAGTTCAGCCCCAATTTACTTTCTCTTACTTATCCATTCATATACCCGCGCTGTTTCATGCTGACGTAATGGTCCTCCCCGATGATGACGTGGTCGAGACAGGCGATGCCGACGATGTTCCCCGCTTCGACCAACCTCTCCGACACCTCGATGTCTTCCCGGCTCGGCGTCGCGTCCCCGCTCGGATGGTTATGGACGGCGATGAAGCACGCCGCCGACAGCTTGAGCGCCTCGCGGAACACGTCCCGCGGGTGGACGATCGAAGAGTTCAACCCGCCGACGAAGAGCGTCTTCCGGGCGATGAGTTGATTTTTCGTGTTTAAGTACAGACAGACGAAATGCTCTTGATTGAGGAGCCGCAACTCGTTCCGGAGCAGCTCGTACGCGTCTTGCGGCGAGCGGATCGTCGGCATCTCCGACTTCGGTTCTTCGACGTAACGGATCCCAATCGTGAACGCCGCGAGCAACTGTTCGGCCTTCTTTTGCGTCATCCCTTCGATTTTGCACAAGTCGCTCACGGACGCCTGCGACAGCGCCCGAAGCGTCGGATACACGTCGGACAGTCGCCGGGCGGTCGCGTGCGGGTCTCCGCCCCGCCCTCCGATTTGAAGCAGTCTGGCGATGGCGGTTTCAGCACTACGGTCGAGCACCATGGTCATTCCTTCACCTACTTTCTACATCAATCACAGAAAGCGTGGCGTCACCCCGTGACCTTCAAGCGTCCGGACGAGCGGCTGGAGCGGCAGGCCGACGACGTTGTAGTAGTCGCCTTCTAACCGCTCGACGAACAGACCGCCCGAGCCTTGGATGCCATAGGCGCCGGCCTTGTCATACGGCTCAGCGGAATCAAGATACCCTTCGAGCCACGCCTCCGGGATGTCGATGAACGTGACGCGCGTCGCCGTGACGAACAAGTCTTGCCGCTCGGGTCCGATGATGCTGACACCGGTGAGCACGTCGTGCGTCGCCCCGGACAACTGTCCGAGCATCCGCCGCGCCTCTTCCCGGTCGTTCGGCTTCTCGAGGATCTTCCCGTCTAGGACGACGACCGTATCCGATCCGATGACGACGGCGTCACGATTGTCTCGCGCGACATCTATCGCTTTCTCACGGGCGAGGCGCCCGACGTATTCATCTGCCGCTTCGCGCCCGTTGACGCCCTCGACGACGTTCGACGGGATGACCTCGTGGTGAATGCCGGCCTTGGCCAATAGTTCGGTCCGCCGCGGTGACATCGAGGCGAGAATGACACGTTTCTGTGTTGGTTTCATTGTATCGACTCCTTCTCATCTTAGATAACGGGCTTCCTTCCCGTTTCACACTTCCCTGTTGATTGTAGGCAAAAGGGCAGCCGAACACAATGTCAGCCGACTGAAAAACGCCCCTTCATTTCGAAGGGACGTCTCGTTATGGCGTCGTGTAGTCGTATACCGGGATGTCTTTGCGTGGGAACGTTTGCGTCGGCACGAACCGGTCGTCGACGAGTTGCGTCAAGTCCGGGCGGTAGAAGGCGTCGAGTTCGACCGTGAAGTCGAGCGGCGCGATCACGTCCGTCGTGTTCGGTCCCGTCTCGGCCGGTCCCGTGAACTGAACGGTCCGCAAGATGTGGATCCGGTTCATCGACTCGACCGACTCGAGGAAGAGGACGAGCGCGTCGTACGTCTCGGCTTGAAGCGAAACGGTCGTCCGCACCGAGGACGCGTTCACCGGGGTGATGTCGACCGGTGTCGCCGGTTCAGACGTCGCGCTGACGTCTTCCGGTTCCGGTGTCTCGATCGTCTCCGGCACTTCTGATTCGGCGAGAACACCGTCCGCGAAGGCGATGCTCGTCACATTGACGCTTGAGAGCTGGCTCGCCTGCGACAACGCCTCGACGACGGTGTCTAACGCTGGCTCGGCCGGGACGCGCGTCTGGAGTCGCTGCGAGTCGGCGACGTCGACGGCGCGACCTTCCTGGCGCATGAGCTCGAGCTTCGTCTGTTCGAGCGACAGTTCGCGCTCGAGCGCTTTCACGTCACCTTGTTTTATGAAATACGTATAGCCAAAGTAAGCCGGGACGGCGATGGCCGTGAACAGGCACAAGGTGAACACTAAGTAGATCGTCGAACGTTTCATTGGCTCACCACCTCCTCATCGGTCGTCGCTTCGGTCTCAGGCTCTTCGACGTCGACAAACGTGAACGTGAATTCACCGATGTAACGCGGAAGCGGCTCGTCCGTCAGACGAGTCGGTTCATCCGTGTCCGTCTCCGTGTCGGCTTTCGTCTCGGTCGTGACGCCGAGCAGTTTGACGTTCTCAAAGCGCGGATCGGTCAAGAGCGCGCGTTGAAACGCGTTCAAGTCCGGCAACGTCTCGAACTGGGCGCGGACGCTCATGAGCGAGCCGTCGGCGTAATTGTACGTCAAGACGTATCCGGTCGGCGGCAACTGTTCGGTGAGCGCTCGGAGCGCCGGCACCGCTTGTTTCTCTTCGTTCGTAAGCGACGTCACCGTCTGTTCGAGCGACAGCACTTGTTGCCCTTTCGAGTTCACTTGTTCCGTCTGATAAATGCGGACGAGCTGCAACTGTTCGTTCACTTGCGCTTCTTGCCGTTCGAGCCCTTGCACTTCGTAGTACAAGAAGCCGGCGAGCCCTCCACCGATGAGAAGAGACGCGAGACTCGCGACGATTGGCCAGCGGAGCGTGACGTCGGTCGAATTGATGAAGTTCGCGTCGCGGTCACGATCGAGCGTCGCCATCCCGAGGAGCGGCAACATCTGGTGCGACAGCGGCGTCGCGTGTGACAACGGGAGCGGGTCGTCGATCCGTTTGACCGGCACCATCGCTTCCGCCTCGATCGTCCGGACGAGCTCATCGAGTTCCGGGACCGTCCCGGAGACGAGGAGCTCGTCAATCGGGCGACCGTCCGTGCGGAGCGAGTAGCGATAAAAGTCGAGGAAGCGCGACAGCTCGTTCAACCAATCGTCGGTCTGGCTCGAAAGCGTCTCGTTCGAACCGTTGAACGTGTATGTAACCCCGCCGTCTGTCGTATCCGAGCGGTATGAAAGGTCGGTCTCGATGGCGCGGATGAAACGGACCTGCCCTTCCTCAAGGACGAGCAACTGGTGCGCGAACGGTGTCACGTGCCAAAGGAGCGTCGATTTGAGCGGGTCGAGCGTCTCGAGACGGGCCACGCCGTTCGCAATGGCGACCGGGCGCGGGACGATCTTCTTCAAGACGAAGCCGCGTTTTTTCATGTAACCGCGGATCGCTTTCGTCAACTCGACCGAGACGGCGTGCAGCATGACTTCGGTCTTCATCTCCGTCTCGCCGAGCACCTCATAGTCGAAGGCGACGTCGTCGAACGGCAAGATGATCGAACTGCCGATCTCCATGAACAAATAACCGCGGATCTCGTCTTTCGGGATATTCGATGGGATATCGACTTTACGCGACAACACTTCCGTCTCGGCCATGTCGACGGCACAGACCATCCCTTTTCGTACTTTCAATTTTCGGCACAACTCGTCGAAGGCGAGGCCGAACGCGTTCTCGTCTTGGATCCGCCCTTCGGCGTAGGCATTCTTCGCCAACTGGACGGAGGCGCTCCGTTTGAAGACGCCTTGTTTGATCACGGCCCCGTGGATGCTGAGCGCATCGAACGAGAAGTACGCGACCGTTCCTTTCTCTATAGCCCGGCTCATGCTAGTTTCCCCCTACAATAAATCAAAATACCAATCAAAAAAGCGTTCGCTGAACCAAAACGTCAGCATCGTCCCGAGCGCGATCGACGGGACGAACGGGATCGGCTGTTTGCGACCAATCCGTTTCAACCCGATCAGCGCGAGACCGACGACGGCACCGATCAAGCTCGCGAGGAACAACGCGACGAGCACGTCACGCGGTCCGAGCACGAGTCCGATCACTGTAAATAGTTTGACATCGCCGGCTCCAAGTCCCCCTTTTGAGACGAAAAAAACGGTGGCGAGGACCGAAAATCCTAACAACGCCCCGGCGAGCGGGCCCCACCACGTCGCCCCTGATACGTAAGCGAGAGCGAGCAGGACCGGCGCCGTATAGAGCAAAATGACGTTCGGCACGAGCATCGTCGACAAATCGGACATCGCCAAAGCGAGCAGCGTCGACAAGAAGACGAACGCGAGCAGCGTTGTCCCTGAGAAGCCGTACAGCCAAAAGCTGTAGCCGTAGCCGATTGCCCCGAGCAGTTCGAACAGCGGATACGTCGGCGCGATCCGTCCGCCACAGCCGCGGCATTTGCCACTGAGGAACAAGTAGCCGAACACGGGAACGAGTTCCCATGCCGACAAGACGTGGCCGCAAGACGGGCAGTGCGACCGTGGCGTCACGATCGATTGCTTCTGTGGCACGCGGAGCCCGACGACGTTCGTGAACGAAGTGATGACCGCTCCGAGCACGATGCTGTAAATGAGTCCAATGAGGTCAAGCAATTTGGTCACTCCTTCTGTAAGTATATGCCAAAAATAGAAAACCGGCTAGGCTGAGCGAGTGCCCAGCGCCAGCCGGAGATTAAATTATTCAATTGAAGCTTTACTAAGATTTTCTTCACTCACTGCTGCAGTTTTACCAATTGCCTTTTTGCCAATCAGTTGCACAGAGTAACTGTATTTGTTGCCATCAGGCGTAATAGTTACAAGTGCTGTAGAGTAATTTTCACCAAAAGGATCATTAAGTTTAGAAATATATCCTTGCCCTACTGCTTCTTTAAAATCTAACGCTACTGCCTCAGGGTTCGAAGCTGTATGCAATTTCGCCGCACTTATCATCTGCTTCGCATCAGCGACCATCGCATCTTTCTTCGAGTTCTCAATGATCCCACCAATCGCGACGACGGCGATGGCAGCGATAATTCCTAAAATTACGACGACGACGAGCAACTCAACGAGTGTGAGGCCGCGCTCATCCTTCAATTGTTTCGCATCTTGCCAAATCATTTTCATTTTCTCCAACATGACTGATTCTCCCCTTTTGTGTGTTGTGCTGTGTATTGTGCTGTATTCATTACATAAGACCTAGAACAAGTAGAACAATTTTACTATACATTCAAAATTTGGTGTTGAAAAGTAGTTTATGTGCATAAACTAAGAATTTTCTACTGATTTTGGATATCCCCGTAAATTTGGAACATCGGCACGACGATGGCGATGACGATGACGCCGACGATGCTCGCCAAGACGACAATCAGGAGCGGCTCGATGATCGACTTCAATCGGTCCGTCGTCGTCTCGACCTCTGTCTCATAAAACTCAGCGACTTCGTTCAACATCGAGTCCAAATCCCCACTCTCCTCGCCGACCGCGATCATTTGCGTCATGAGCGGCGGGAAGTTGTTGTTGCGCATAAGCGGCTCGTGGAGCGGGATGCCTTGCGCCATACTGTTGCGCGCCTCCCCGAGCCCTTTACGGATGACGCGGTTCGAGACGATCTTCTCGGTGATCTCGATCGCCGACAAAATCGGCACGGCGGCTTGCAGCAAGACGGCGAGACTGCGCGTCAGTAACGCGATCTGCGACTTTAGGACGATTGGCCCAAAAATCGGCATCTTCAGCAACAACCCGTCGATGATGAACCTTTCCTTGTCCCGCTTCAACATCCACGTAAACACGAGGATACCGAGGAGTGCCACCCCGAAGATGAGCCACCAATAGGCGGCGACGAAATCTGAGACGGCGACGACGAGACGGGTGATGAGCGGCAGTTCGCCTCCGAGCTGTCCGAAGATGCTCGCGAACGTCGGCACGACGTTCACCATGAGGAAGGCGACGACACCGATGGCGACGATCGACACGACGAGCGGATACGTCAACGCCGAGATGACTTTTCGCTTCACGTCATACTGCTTTTGAAGCTGGAGCCCGATTTGGTCGAGCGCTTCCTCCAAGTTCCCGCTCGCCTCGCCCGCAAGCGCCATCGAACTGAAGAAGTTCGAGAACACGCGCGGATGCTTTTTGATCGCCTCGGAATAGGCGATTCCTTCCCGTAAATCGTCCTCGACTTGGCTGAGCGTTTTCTTCAACACTTTCGACTCGGTTTGGACGCGCAAGATCGACGTCGCCCGGACGATCGGCACACCGGCCCGGATGAGCGTCGCGAACTGGCGCACGTACATGATCAAATGCTCAATCTTCACCCGCTCCGGAAGAAGGTTGATCTCGGTGTTGAGCCCGGTCGACTCGAGTTCGGACAGCTCGGTGACGAGAATCGACTCTTCGCGGAGTTTCTCTTTCGCCTCGCGGAGCGAGACGGCCGTGATGCGGCCTTTTTTACGGCGCCCGTTCAAGAGCTTGCCTTCGTATTGGAATATGGCCATACGCTTACCTCATTTCTTCGTTCGGCACGGCGTTCGGGTTGATGATACCTTGCCGGACGAGTTGCTCGATGGATGCGTCCATCGACTGCATCCCGCTCTGCCGGTTCGTCTGGATGACGGTCGGGAGCTGGAACTCTTTTTCATTGCGAATCAAGTTGGCGACGGCCGCGTTGCCGAGCATGATCTCCATCGCGGCGACGCGTCCTTTCGGGACGTCGACACGCGGGAACAAGCGCTGGCTGACGACGCCTAGCAAGACGTTGGCGAGCTGCGTCCGGATCTGGTCTTGTTGCTCGGCTGGGAACGCGTCGATGATACGGCTGACGGTCGACATCGCGCTCGACGTATGTAACGTCGCCATGACGAGATGTCCCGTCTCGGCCGCCGTCATCGCTGTCGAGATCGTCTCGAGGTCGCGCATCTCCCCGAGCAAGATGACGTCCGGGTCTTGCCTGAGCGCGGCACGGAGGCCGTTCACGAACTTCATGACGTCCGAACCGATCTCGCGCTGGTCGACGATGCTCTGGTTATGGGAATGTAAATACTCGATCGGGTCTTCAAGCGTGATGATCCGCTTCCGTTGCGTCCGGTTGATCTCATGGATCATCGCGGCGAGCGTCGTCGATTTCCCCGACCCGGTCGGACCGGTCACGAGGATGAGCCCGTGCGGTTTCTCGATGAGCCGCTTCAACACCGGCGGCAGATCGAGCTCGTTTAACGTCGGGATTTCCCCGGAAATCGAACGGAAGGCGATGGCGACCGTCCCCCGCTGGTAATAGGCGTTGACGCGAAACCGCGACACGCGCGGGACGCCGAACGAGAAGTCGAGGTCGCGTTGGACTTCCAAACGCCCCCGCATTTCCTCGGTCATAATCTCATTCAAATAACCTTCGATGTGCGTCGGCAACACTTTCTCCTCGCCCATCGTGACGAGACTGCCGTCGATGCGGAAAATCGGCGGCGAACCCGCGGTCAGATGAATGTCCGAGGCGCGCTGTTCGACCGCTTTTGTCAGTATCACTTCAATCGATTGATGGATCATCTCATCACTCCGTTATGACTGTTCTCAGTATTTCTTCGGTCGTCGTCAATCCTGACGCGACTTTCTCTAATCCATCAGCGAGTAAGAACCTCGCCCCGTTTTGTTTCGCATAGTCGACCATCTCGGCCTCGGTCGCCTGGTTCATGATCATCCGGCGCAGCCCTTCATCGATCGGCACGACTTCATGGATAGCGAGGCGGCCACGGTAACCGGTGAAGTTACACGACGCGCAGCCGTTGCCGCGGACGACGTGCTGAATCGCGACGCCTTCATTCGCGAACAGTTCTTGCTCGCGTTTCGAGACGGGCTGTTCATGGCCACAGTCACGACAGACGCGCCGGACGAGCCGCTGGGCGACGAGCCCGGACGTCGAGGCGGCGACGAGGAACGGTTCGACCCCCATATCGACGAGTCGGGTGATCGAGCTGATCGCCGAGTTCGTATGGAGCGTCGACAGCACCAAGTGACCGGTGAGCGAGGCACGGATGGCGATCTCCGCCGTCTCCGTGTCCCGAATCTCCCCGACCATGACGATGTTCGGGTCTTGACGGAGGATCGAGCGGAGCCCTGAGGCGAACGTGAGGCCGACTTTCGAATTGACTTGCACTTGGTTGATCCCGTCGAGCTGATACTCGACCGGGTCCTCGACCGTGATGATATTTTTCGATTCATCGTTCAGTTCTTTCAGTGACGCGTAAAGCGTCGATGATTTCCCCGACCCCGTCGGTCCGGTAATCAAGATGATCCCGTTCGGCCGTTTCAGCATGTCGCGGTAGACGAGTTCGTTATGCTCGCCGAAGCCGAGCTTCGTCAAATCGGTCAGCCCTTCCGACGAGTCGAGCACCCGGATGACGATTTTCTCGCCGTACATCGTCGGGAGCGTCGAGACGCGGAAGTCGTACGGCCGATCGCGGAGCGTATATTTGATGCGTCCGTCTTGCGGCAAGCGGCTCTCGGTGATGTCTAGATTACTCATGACTTTCAACCGTGTCAGCATGACGCTTTGAATCTTCTTCGGATACACCGCCTCGGTGCGCAAGTCACCATCGACCCGGAAGCGGACGTGGAGCTGCTTCTCGTGCGGGTCGAAGTGGATATCCGAGGCGCGTTGGTCAATCGCGCTCAAGAACAGCTGGTTGACGAGCCGGATGACCGGCGCATCATCCCGTGACGCCGTTTCTTGACGTTCGACTTCGGGCGCTTCTTCTTTCAAGATCTCGATGAGCGAGGCGTCCATCTCGTAGTAGCGGCTGATCGTCTTACGGATCTGTTCCCGCGTCGCGATGCCGACCTCGATGTTCATCCCCGTCTGCAGCCGGACGTCATCGATCGCAATCAAATCAAGGGGATCCGCCGTCGCTACGAACAGCGTGTTCCCCTGTAATTCGATCGGCATGATGTCGTGCTTTTGGGCGATCGCCTTCGGCACGAGCTTTGTCACGGTCACGTTGATGTCTTGCGCGTATAAAGCGATGATCGGCACGTTCAACTGCTCATGCAACACTTGAATGAGCTGCGTCTCCGTCAAATAGTTGAGTCGCATGAGCGTATCGCCGAGCTTTTCACCGCGTCGTTTTTGAGCGAGCGCCTCATCGAGCTGGGCCGTCGTAATAATCCCTGCCTCGATGAGCATCTCGCCTAATCGTTTCTTCGTTCGTCTCACCTTACTTCACCATCCTCTGTGGTACCTCCTGATGCTCGACGTCTCGTTGTTCGATGAAGACGCTCAAAGCGGCACCGCCCATCACCCCGAAGACGAGGAGGAGCAACGCCCACCACGTCCGCTCGAGGGATTCCATGTACATCGTGTACACGCCGACCGATAGCACGGCGACGACGAGCGCGATGACGAGCTTCGTCTCCCGTTTTCGTACGGTCGGGACCGACAAGGCGAACAGCGTCAAGGTGGCGAGCACCCAGAAGGCGAGCAAAATCAAATATCCAATCATCCGACTGCCTCCTCGCTTGTTTCCGGAACGGTTTCGAATACCGGCGGTTCTTCTTCAAATTCATACGATCCGTCATTGTCTACATCGTCACCAAACGGGTCATCTTCCAGTAGTTCATCAGGAAAAGTTGGGATGACCGGTTCGACCGGCTCTGGTGGCGGAAGCGGGACCGAACTCTTCGTCACGATCTCAGGGATCGGTTCGTAGAAGTCGAACCCGAGCATCTCGAGCGTCTCACCCGATTCGGTGATGCGGACGCGGTACAGTTTCCCCGATTCGCCGGCTTGTCCGGATTGCGTCACGGACGAGCTGCCGGCCGGAAGCGACGGGCTGAAACGGACGACGTTTTGATACGGCACGCTCACGACTTCTTCGACGCGAGACTCGTACGCCGCCTCGAACGCTTTGCCGAGCAGTTGCACCGTCATCGTGTTCCCTTCGTTCAAGACGATGATGGCGTATGCCGTCTGTTCCGTGTTTTGGACGGCGAAGTTCGATTGTGCGTCAACCAATACGTCGTAACCGAGCTCGACGCCGTTCGGGAGCGTCTCGTGCGGGACGCGCTCCAAAATCTTGAACGGGGTCGCCGCGAACAGCTTATACAGCGACGGGCCGAGCGTCGTCAGCGCTTCAAAATCTTCCCCGAACGCTTTCAAGCTGAAGATGTCACCAGCGTTCATCTCATATCCGTTCATCCGTTCGAGCGCAGAACGCATCGCCGGCGTCGGACTGATCGTCATCGTGGCGACGACTTCGTTCTCTTCAGTGACCGTCTCGAGTGTGACGTTCGAGTCGAGCTGTGATGCCGACGCCGTGAGCGGTCCTGTCACCATCGTCATCGTCACGGGCTGGTTGTCGAGGTACGGGATGAGCCGCTCCTCATCGATCGCTACGGCGAGCGGATAATCACCCGGTTCACTGATGGCGTCGAGCGTGCCGTCGACGTTGAACGTGACGACGTCTTTCCCGACCTCGAGCGCCGTACCGTCGACCATGCCGACCGTGAACGGCATATTGTTAAAATCTTTGACGGCGTTGTCGAGTCTTATAACCGCCTCTTGTTTCGTCATTCCCGACACGTCGATGCCGGCGACACGCGTGTCTTTATATGTAGTACTCGTCTTCGCGGCCACGTCCAAATAGTTGACGAGCCCGATCGTCGGCAACGATACGAGCAGTACGAGGCATGCCAGGATGAAAAAGTGCATCCCATATCGCTTCATTTCAATTCCCCCTAGTTTTGAATCCATGAGACTTTCGATGGACTATCCGAAATCACTGTAACTTTAGTATAATATGCATTGTACAGAAAATAACAATTAAATCAGGAAAACAGACTGTTTTTTCCTACAGTTTTACTATTTTTGAAAAGGAGGTCAACGCGTTGGCTCGTTCTGAACAAGGTTTCACGCTCGTCGAAGTACTCGTCTCGATTGTTATTCTATCTATTGTATCTTTCTCCTTGTTAAATATATTTAGTCAAAGCTTGAAAACGACGAATGATAGTTTGAATCGTACAATTGCCAATCAAGTCGCACAGAATACGTTACATACGTTAGATCGAAGAGCCTCTTCGCTTGAAGACGTGCTCTCTCTTACGACGCTGACACCGAGCGGTCCTTGTCCGTTTTGTGCGGAGATCAACGGACAATCGTTCAATGTAGTCGTGACGGAGATTGGCCCGACGCAATCCGGTCATACGATTGAGCTTGAAGTATCTGTCACGACGGACACGATGTCCTCCCCCGTCCGATTGAAAGGAGTGATCTCGAATGCGACGTTACGTGAGCCGTTCCCTGAAACGGCTGTCCCAGAAAGCGAAAACGATAAGTAAACAATCAAACGGGTTCACCTTAGTCGAATTGCTTGTGACAGTCGTCGTCGCCTCCATCTTGAGCGGCGTCATCATAACGGCCTTCATCTCAGGCACGCTCGGATTTCGCTTGACGAATGAAACAAGCGAGCTCCGTAGTGAGGCGGACTATTTGGTCTCATCGATCCTCTCGGAGGTGAACCGAAGTCAATTCGATGCGGTCACCCAAATCGATGACACGTTTCAATTTCATCGCCTATCAGACCCAAACATATCTGAATCAGGGATGATTTATCGTGAGGCCGGCTATGAAGCTATCCCGCTCAATCTATCAAACGAGTCATATGAACCAAGCAACCCAAACATCGTACTTGAAGCAATCTCAATTCAACTTATCGATCCAACTTATGACAAACGTCGTCCGAGTTATATGACAAGTGGCTTACTTGAAATCGAGATGCGGTTATCGCTCGCCACTAATCCTGAATCGGCGAAGACGTTTAAAAGTTCCATCCCATTCTAAAGAAAGGAGGCCATCCGCATGCAAAAACGTGAAGAGGGATACGTGCTCGTCCTTGTACTCGTGACGATGGCAGCACTAGCGGTGCTGTCGCTCGCCGCGATGCAGGTGAACCTCGTGACGAACAAACTGACCGTCATCCGAACTGAAGATACACAGTTGAACGAGGATGCGAGAAGCGCCCTCAACTTGATTGCGGCAGACGTTCGCAACAAATTCCCACTCCATGACGCACAAACCGTACCTGAGCACATGGCATCAGAGGCCGCGTTCAATAGCGCGATTCAAGACGTGCTCGCAGTAAATTCGCCATTTGATTCGTTAGCCGAAACGAGCGACAGTACTATCACATACTCGATCCGCCTTAAACAAGACGAAGCCACAAATCTGCTTGAGACAGCTCCTTTCACAAAGATTTTGCAAGTGAATGTCGTTGCGAGCCGCCAGCTGAATCCCGAGCAACCACTCTTATCCGTCGAGTACACGCAAGACCTTTATTTGACGGCGTTGCCCTCTTTCTTATA
Source organism: Exiguobacterium sp. ZOR0005 (assembly GCF_000798975.1). NCBI lineage: Bacteria > Bacillati > Bacillota > Bacilli > Caryophanales > Exiguobacterium > Exiguobacterium sp. ZOR0005. Next base: position 12,413 of record NZ_JTLB01000026.1, read on the forward strand.
CTACGTACTCGGCTCCGACCAGCAGTTAGCCGTCAACGGGATGCCCACCGTGAAAGGGAATATTTACTCGGGTGGCCCACTATCATTCAATCGAACCGCTGAGTATCAGTTAAACGGGGAAAAACGACTGCTGCCGAACGTGCCGTCTAGCATGCTTCATCTAGATGGACGAATCGATTTATCGAATCCGGCCAACTGTTCGACTTGCGCAGCGAGCGGTTACTTCACTTCAGGCAAAGAAGTTGTTAGTGAAACGGCTGATTATGGCATCTCGAAGAGTCAATTCTCGCCGTTTCAATACGAGTACTCCATTATCGAGTTTTTGAATCGTCACGTGGACCGCACGCTCGCATATACGACAGATGTAAGTAAAACTATTTTTGAGGAGAATATGATTGCGTCAACGGATCAAGCATTTAACGTTGAACGAGTCCTTAGCGAAGATGGATTGACTGTCATTGAGCGCCCAACCTCTTATGTGACGGCTAGCGTCTATAACGGTTTTTTTAAACCGACCATCATTAAACCACCGCCAAGCCTCTCAGATCGGCCGATGTATGTGACAGAATCGATTGCTACGCAAACGGCCCCACTTCTTTTTGACGGTGACGTCGTAATCGAATCGACAAATCAGCTTACCATCGAGCGCCCTTTAATTGTGAGAGGCAATTTAACGATTCGAGGAAATGTCTCGTTCGCTTCAACCGTCTACACGCTAGGCAATACGTTCATCGATCGAGCTAACATTTTGCCAATCGATGAGGCGAAAGGAAACTCGTTGATTTTATTATCAAAAGGACAAATTTTGTTGAATCGTATCAATGAATTCGAGTCGACCCCTACGACGTTGCAGGCTTTTCTTTATAGTGACTCCAGCGACACAACTTTTGTTTATGCCGTTGGATCCACGCTTGAAATTAACGGTGGACTTTATAGTAAGGGGCCAATGGTTGTGAACGTCTTCCGCGGCTCTTTTAGTGAAGACGATCTGTTGACGCCTGAAGCATATTTCGACAGCCGTACTGCGAGCCATGATGCTACCTTATCTCGTCTTAAACTCTCGTATAACGATGCTGTCTTCAACCAGTTGAACACGTTGCCCGTGACGAACCAACTTCAATTTTTCGTAAGCAATCCGGTTCAACTTCGATAAAGTCAACAAACAAGGACAATCCGCGACGGATTGTCCTTGTTTTAGTTTGCTCCATATCCTTTTTGTTTCAGTGCCTCGAGCATGAGTTGTTGGTCTTGTTCCATAGTGAGTTGCTCTACGGTGTCAAAGGGAATGGCCGCTTCATCCATCCGATTGATTAAATCGATGAATGCTTCCGAGTTCCCATCATGAATCGCACGAACCAACACGTTCGGATGTTCGTTTAAAAAAGATGAGTCGATTCGCTCATGTGCGAGCTGCCACTTTTCAGGTTCATCGTTCAAACTGTACAGTCCCTCGAGTAACGTCTGAGACGGGAGCGCCACATTAAGCGGTGCCCCAGCCTCAACAGTACGTTGAAATTGTTCGAACGTCATCAAGTCAGCGAGGTACACCCACTGCTCGTCGGATAACTTTCCACCTTGTTCATACAAGACAATCGCTGTGTTGACATCGAATTGCTCGACCGCCTCACCCATCCATCGATCGTCCACACTTACGAGCGGGCGATTGAGAATTCGTTCTAACCGCTCCACATCACCATCCACCATCGTATGTTCGACTTGTTGCTTTTGATACAACACATATCCCGAAGCGCTGAGTCCGGCGAACAATAATATCCCAACGAGTATGGTTACTTTCCATTTCATCAATAGTAATCTCCTGCATCATTTGGCGTGCCTGGGTTCGGATCATTGCCTTCCCGGACGCGGACATAAAATTCGCGATAAACGATGGACGGTCCTTGATCGTTCGAGAAGAAGCGACTGACGTCTTCGGTCGCAATTTGAACTTTGGCCAGTCCTGGTTTTTTAAGTCGGAGTTTCGTCTGATTGACCACTTCCACGACATCCGTACCTTCGGCCACTCTCATTCCAAACCCTCGAATGTTTGCCGTCGCCGGCAAGAAGACCGGTTCATACGTGTATGGAGAGTTTTCCATATACAGCTCGATGTTCGGAGCAAGAACATCTTGTGGATATTCTTTGACTTCAATCGATGCGGTCACTTGTTGCGATGTGAATTGTTCAAGGGTCCCTTTGACAGGAATGGAACGGTTCGACGTTCCTGGTCCTTGAACGGCTCGAACAGTCACACGATCGAGTGTTGGATTTTCAAGCGTCACTTCTTTTGTGTTAACAGGCAGTGTCCAAGAGATCGGTAGTTTAACGGCTCCGCTCTGCGTCATGGTCAACTCTCTCGCTTGTCGAACCATTGCCCCGGATTTGTCGCGGTACACCCATAAGGTTGCCTGTGATGGAGAAATACTGAGGGTCGGCAATGCGACTTCAACGTTTACTAAAATAGGGATAACGGACTGTGTGATTGGTTGATTGATTAGCGACACTCTCACTTGCGCCGTTCCCGGAGTGCTACCTTTCACTTTTAGCGTCTGCTTTGTTCCTTCGACGACAGTGATGACATTCTGACCAGAGACGACCTCAAATCGGAAATTCCGGTAATCTTCATTCACTGACTTAATTGTCGGTTGAATCGTCCCATCTTCTCCAACGAGCAACTTCAAGCTGTTCGCAACAAACTGTGTCGGTGGATCGTCGACGATGATGTCGATTTCATTCGATTGAATTGTTTTTCCAGTCACCGGTGACGTGTACTCCACACGAACGGTCGATTTTCCAGGCTTTAATCCTTTCAATGTCGCGCTGTTATTAACATAACTCGGTGATAACTCGACTACATCTGAGCCGACACGCCAACGTAAATCAAGCTTCCGAGATGTATCTGGTGTGATGGCCGGCGCAATTTGTCGCACCTCATTAATATTCAAATAAATTGGTCCAGTGAGTCGTAGTTGCTCAATCTCTTTTTCAAGAATAGTCGTATTGACGGCTGATAAGTTCCCGGATCCTCGTTTTTGCACATCATGCTTTTCTGTTCCGTTTGCATTGTGTTCTGCGTCAAATACGTAGTTAAATGTACCTTTATCGAACGAGTAATTTCCGACTTTCGTCGCCGTTAATTTCACTTCCACTTTCGTATCATTCACTTTGCAGGTCTGATCACCCTGTTCAATGAGACACTGACTCGTGAAAGAGCCACTCACTTTGTTCCCATCGACTCTCCAACCGTTCGGTAATGTGCTCGGGACGACCGCGTAACCTGTCGGAATGACGTCTTCCACATTAATCGTCCAAGAGAATTGTTTATAAGCATTCTCGTTTGGCGACTGAATGAACGGGACAGCATGGTTAATATTGTATGCGAGTGTGACTTGATTACCCGTCTCGGTCACTAACGGACTGATCGTACGAGAGACGAATGCTGCTTCTTCTGAAGCAAGTACATCGACCGTAAATGTCTCAGAGGAGGTGATAGCTCCCTTCGCACGTTGCTCTTTCGTTTCAATTCGAACGTTCAACGTTGACCCGGCTTTGGCTTTATGGTCATAAAAGAAACCGGTCGCCTCATCGTTTCGCACGCTAGCGAACTTCCCTTCTTCTTTCGGAAACACTTGTTTTCCGTCGACAAGGACACGCGTGTCTAAAAATTGGTCTGCAAAGTCATAGTCGATGGACTTCCACGACAAGTAGAGTGGTTCGATGTCATATACGGTCCGTTTCTTCGACTCGTTCATGACCGGTGCAAGTACATCAATCTTTGGAGCATGGTTTGATCCGATAAAAGCACGGAACATCGTATTGACGAAGATCTCTTTCTCATCTTGCTCATTAAACGTTTGAACATGACCCGCCCCAGAATACGTCAAGTTGCCGACCGTATACATATAGTAATGGTTTGCGCTGTCGCCTGCAGTCCGGTTACTCCCCACCAAGTTGAACCAGGTCGTCAATTCCTCATTTTCTAAATCAAGTGAGAAGTATTGATTGTGTGTTGTCCTGATTTTCTTTGTTGTCCCCGAGTTAGTGCTCAGCTTATACGGATATTCCGTAAATAAGCCGCTCGCTGTTTGGACGACTGAGGTTGTCGTATTTTGCGCATATATTCCCATGTTCGTATATTCGCGCGTCGCGAAACGGGAGGCGAAATTCGATTCCCATCGATTAATCACTTTAAATTGACCACTCGTTTCGGTCCGGTATAACATGTCGTGTGTGAACATGACGCCTCTTCCTTGATCCATGTATTTAAGCAGTTCAGCATGGAAACAATCATTTGTCAGTCCTGAAATATACGAATCCTTAAATCCAAAAATAATTAAATCTTTTGAATAAAACCATGTCTCGTTTGCCTTTAAGTTCTGTCCGCAGACACGATCGATCAGTTGCTTATAACTGATTGTCTCTAAGTCAAACTCATACATGTCTCCATATGCGAGCATCTCGTTCGTTGTGAATGTACTTCGCAAGTTTCCTGTCGTTGCGGAATCAGACGTATCAGCTGTGACTTGTAGCACTTTCGCTAGCGCTTTCTCATCTTTCAACAAAAAACGGCCTGTTTGATAAGAGTAAGTACGGGCACTCGGATCTTTTAACACGAGTTTCCAATATCGCGGGCTCGTGTAACTAGGAGCATCGATACGATAGCTGATTGATCCAGCTTGCTTAGCAGGCAATGTTTCGACCCATTCGTTCGGAGTGAATCGGTCATTGCTGTCTAGGTCGATGTACAATTCGACCGTCGCATTGGACGAAGGAGCGTTCTCAAGAGTGTACTCAAATCTGATTTCCTTACCGCGCTCAGCTGGCACGATTGAAGTTGCCGATTTCACATCGACCAATGACGTCAATGTCTTCGTTCCTTGCTTCGTCACGACTTGTTTCACCTTATTCGGCTTATTCGTATTGAAAAACGTATTTAACACCGTTTTTGCCTCATCGGTCGTTTTGAACACGACAGCTTGAGTTTGTTTTAGTAGGTTAAATTTTTTCGCCGTGTTATTTTTGGTGGCAAACACGTCCTCATGAAGCAATACCGGAACACCGTTCGCAAGAAGCTCACGTTGAAGTTGTTGGACCTTCAACGCTGTAATATCATTATCATGCTCGGTCGTATTATGTGAATCACTCGTGACCGGTCGAATAGCGCTCGATCCTTTTAATTCAGAATTATAAGTAACGGTACTCGCACTATATTTCTCTTGGCTATCCGTCGCCCGTGATGGACCAAAGACGACAGCATCATATTTCCCTAATAAATCCTCTCGGGAGGCGTTGAACTGTTTCATCGTCATCGTCTGAACAGTATATCCAGAGCCTAGGTTGAGTTGTGACGGTATTTTATATGTCACGCTCGTTGTATTTTTGTTCACTTCTGCCATATCAGTTAATTCTAAAATAACAGGTTTGACTGGCGTACTTGCCGAAACAGTCGTATAAATTTCAAATAAAGTCGAAATAAGGAGTGATGTTAAGAAGACGATCGCGACGAATGCCGCTACGGGTCGTTTCAATCTTCGCTGACTGACCATGGTGCGTTTCCTCCTTGGGATATGAGTTGATTAAGACATACGTTCTCATACTCATTCATACGCTTTAAATGGATGGAAAACAAGGTCATTTTTGCAAACCTTGGAAATACGTTCTTACTTCACTGATGAAGTACAGCGACCCCGTCACGACGAGCGTCTTCGACTGCGGGTTCTTCACCCAACGGTTGAGCCATAGTTTCCAGTCGACATAGTCGGCCCCGTCCTCGATCAAACTTTCTTTCGTCCTTGTGCGCGGGAAATCGAACGTCGTCTCGTACACTGTTCCGACTGTTTGAAGCGACGCCACCATGCTGGCTCGGTCTTTATCGGCGAGGATGGCCGCGAGGACCGTCACGTCGCCTTCAAGCCGCAACTGTTCGACGAGTGCGGCGATTCCTTCCGCATTGTGCGCCCCGTCGAGCACAATGCGCGGCGTCTTCGACACGAGCTCATATCGACCTGGATGCTGCGCTGTCTCAAGCCCTGACCGAATCGCCGCTTCTCCCCATCCGAGATGGCGCGCGACAGCGACGGCACACGCCCCGTTATACGCTTGATGGTGTCCGGTCAATCCGAGCGTCACCGGAGGCAAACCGTCATATGTCACGACCGTCTCGCGACCGTCCTCGATCGACGTGACGAGTGATGTGACGTCATGAATCGGGGCGTCCATCGCCTCTCCTTGTTCGTCAAGCAACCCGATCAACCGCTCATCCGTCAAACTATGGAACATCGGCACACCTCGCTTCATGATACCGAACTTTTCGAGCGCGATCTCTTCGAGCGTGTCACCAAGGATGCCTTGATGGTCGTGCCCGATTGACGTGACGACCGTCGCGAGCGGCCGTTTCAACACGTTCGTCGAGTCGAGCCGACCCCCGAGCCCGACTTCCCAGATGACGAGGTCGGGCTGTTGCTTGTGGAAATAGAGCCACGCCATCACCGTGAGCAGCTCGAACTCGGTCAACGTCTCTGGTGACGCACTCGCACAATCTTGGACCTGGTTCGCGATGCGGACGAGGTCGTCCTCCCGAATCGGCTCCCCGTTCAACATGATCCGCTCCTCGAACTGGATGATGTACGGCGAGATGAACGTCCCGACGTTCAAGCCCTCCTGCATCGCCATCGCTCGCAAAAAGGCGACGGTCGACCCTTTTCCGTTCGTGCCTGCGACGTGGACCGACGGCAACTCCTCGATCCTGAGCTTTTCTAGCATCCACTCGATTCGGGTCAACCCCGGCTTAATCCCGAACCGAAGCTGTCTGTTCAACCAATTCAATACGTCTTGTCTCGTCTCCATCTCCATCCACTCCTATATGTACACTTCCTTTTCATCTTACCAAAATTCGCGAAGCCCTACGTAAGGAATCGGCTGTGCTATACTCGAGGCGAAGAAGGAGGGATTGCGATGACAACCAATTGGAATTTCGAGGCGACGTACCTTGAACTCCGTGACATATTTTATGATCGTGGACCGGTCCACCCGGTCGACACACCTGAACTCGTCTTGTTTAATGACGACCTTGCGAAATCGCTCGGCCTAAACGTCGAGGCGGTGAAGCAAGACGTCGCCCTGTTAGCCGGAAATATTCAGACCGACACATCCTTTTCCGAGGCGTACGCCGGACACCAGTTCGGGCACTTCACGATGCTCGGAGACGGGCGTGCCCTCATGCTCGGGGAGCACATCGCTCCGAACGGGAAACGGTTTGACGTCCAATTGAAAGGCTCGGGCCCGACCGAATATTCTCGGGGCGGCGATGGACGAGCCGCCATCGGTCCGATGGTTAGGGAATTCATCATCAGTGAGGCGATGCACGCGCTCGGCATCCCGACGAACCGCGCCTTGAGTGTCGTCAAAACCGGAGAGCCTGTCATGCGGCAACGCCCGGAGCACGGCGCCGTGTTGACGCGTGTCGCCTCGAGTCACTTGCGGGTCGGGACGTTCCAATACGCGGCCGCATCCGGTTCAATCGATGACGTCATCGCGCTCGCTGACTACGCGATTCGTCGCCACGACGCTGACCTTGAAGGAAAGCCGGACCGCTACGAACAGTTCCTCCGTCGTGTCATCACGCGCCAGGCGAAGCTGATCGCCGACTGGCAACTCGTCGGCTTCATCCACGGCGTCATGAACACGGACAACACGTTCATCAGCGGTGAAGGTCTCGACTACGGCCCGTGCGCGTTCATGGACACGTATCATCCGCACACCGTCTTCAGCTCGATTGACCGGGAAGGCCGCTACGCGTACGCAAATCAGCCGTATATCGGGTCGTGGAACTTGGCGCGTCTGGCCGAGACGCTATTACCGCTCCTCGCCGAGACGCAAGAAGGAGCGATTGACATCGCCAACAAGCTGTTGGATGGGTATACCGAGACGTATAAACAAGCATACTTCACGGGACTCGCGCATAAAGTCGGGCTGTACGTCCGAAAAGACGGAGACGATGCGCTTACGGACGAGCTGCTCCGGCTCATGATGGAGAGCGAGGCCGACTTCACGAACACGTTCCGCGCGCTCACGCTCGGTGACACGGAATCGCTCGCTTTCGCCAATCGCGACGACGGTAAGGCGTGGCTCGCCGCTTGGCGGAAACGCCTTGGGGAACAAGGTCTTCCGGACGAAGATGTGACCCGACTCATGTGTCAGCATAACCCGGCCATCATCCCGCGCAACCATCACGTCGAGACGGCGATTCAAGCGGCCGCTCGCGGTGACTTCGCACCGACCGAGTCACTGCTCGCCGTACTCAAAAACCCGTACGATTACAAAGCCGACCACGGACGCTACGTCTCGCCAGGTCCACCGCGGACGTATCCGTATCAGACGTTTTGTGGCACATGATCCATTCCGCTCTCGCGGGATGGATTTTTTAGGAACCTCTTCTCTCGATTTACGTATAAATGAACATCAACGATTCAGGAGGTTCCTTATGCGCTTACTCGCTTCACTCATTTCGTTAGGTTTTGCCTGCCTTATCTCGCTCGAGCTGTGGCAAGGTCCGTTTCATAGCGGCTGGGTTTGGTCCATGCCCGCGTTTTTCTTAATCGTTTCATTCTTCCAGTTCATGAAACATTTGAACGAGCTTGAATGGAAGGAAACAAAATGAAGGTCACAATTGCCGCATTGATGCTTCTCATCCTTTCGGCTTCCTACACGGTATATAGTCTCTACCTCTTATTGATTGGGCAAGCGATTCAGCCCCAATGGACCGGGCTTGCGCTCGGCGCCTTATTCACCTCATCGTACTTCCTGTTGACCAAACAGTTGCCAGCGTGGGACGGAAGTGATCACGAATGAAAATCGTCTATTTCATTTTGATGCTCATCGCTGCGTTTTTGTATGCGGTCTATCTCGTCCATCTGTATCGGGTCGGGCTGACCGATTCGCTCTACATGCATTTTCTTTGGATTACCGCCATCGGCCTCTACATCGTCTGGCTAAAGCGAAGAACCCCCAAACGTCACGATTGACGTCGGGGGTTCTTCGCGTTTACATCCCACAGCTTAAGCTATTGTGACTCCAAAAAAACCTTCTTCGGAGAACGCGTCTCCAAAGAAGGTCAAGGTGTTACTTACGCAACTCTTCCAAACGGGCGCGGACCGCGTCACGTTTGTCGAGGTAGTCTTTTTCTTTTGCTTTCTCTTCGTCGATGACATGAGCCGGGGCCTTGCCGGTGAAGCCTGGGTTGCCGAGTTTCTTCTGAACGCGCTCGACTTCCTTCTCGTACTTCGCCACTTCTTTTTCAAGACGGGCGATTTCTTCTTCGAAGTTGATCAAGTCAGCGAGCGGGATGAACAACTCTGCCCCCGTCATGATGGCCGACATCGACTTGTCTGGAGCCGTCAAGCCACGCGCGATTTCAAGCTCGGTCGCGTTCGTGAACTTGCCGATCGTCGCCTCGTTCTCGCTCAAGTAGCCTTGTGTCGTGTCGTCACTCGTCGCGATGAAGAGTTGGATCGGTTTCGACATCGGCGCGTTCACTTCCGAACGAATGTTACGGACCGAGCGGATGACGTTCATGACTGCCTCAAACGCAGGGACCGACTCCGCGAAGTGGAGGTCGTCACGGCGTGTCGGGTAGCTCGCACGGACGATCGAGTCGCCTTCGTGCGGCAAGTGTTGCCAAATCTCCTCTGTGAGGAACGGCATGAACGGGTGCATGAGACGCATGATCGAGTCGAGCGTATGTGCGAGCACTGAACGTGTCGTCGCTTTCGCCACCTCGTCCTCACCGTAGAGCGTGAGTTTCGCCATCTCGATGTACCAGTTACAGAACTCTTCCCAGATGAAGTTGTACAAGTAGCGACCGGCTTCGCCGAACTCGTACTTGTCGACGAGACGTGTCACTTGGTCGACCGTGTCGTTCAAACGAGTGAGGATCCACTTGTCGGCAAGCGTCTTCTCGCCTGAGAGGTCGATATCCTCGAACTTCATGCCGTCCATGTTCATGAGAGCGAAACGGCTCGCGTTCCAAATCTTGTTCGCGAAGTTCCATGTCGACTCGATCTTCTCCCAATAGAAGCGGAGGTCGTTCCCTGGAGTTGAACCGGTAAGGAGGAACCAGCGGAGCGAGTCGGCACCGTACTGGTCAATGACTTCCATCGGATCGACGCCGTTACCGAGCGACTTCGACATCTTGCGGCCTTCCGAGTCGCGGATGAGACCGTGGATGAGGACGTCGTTGAACGGTTGCTTCCCTGTGAACTCGAGCGATTGGAAGATCATTCGCGATACCCAGAAGAAGATGATGTCATAACCCGTGACGAGCGCGCTCGTCGGGAAGTAACGTTTGAAGTCTGCTGAATCCGTGTCCGGCCAGCCCATCGTCGAGAACGGCCAGAGCGCTGACGAGAACCACGTGTCGAGCACGTCTTCGTCTTGCGTCCAGTTCTCGCTGTCCGCGGGTGCGTCTTTTCCTACATAGACTTCGCCTGTCTCGTTATGGTACCAAGCCGGGATGCGGTGGCCCCACCAGAGCTGACGGCTAATACACCAGTCGCGGATGTTCTCCATCCAGCGGAGGTACGTGCCTTCGAACCGTTCTGGGACGAAGTTGACTTTCGTGTCATCATGTCCTTGTGCTTCGAGCGCCGCTTTCGCGAGCGGCTCCATGTCGACGAACCACTGTTTCGAAAGATACGGCTCGATGACCGCGCCTGAACGTTCCGAGTGGCCGACCGAGTGCGTGTGCGGTTCGATCTTAACGAGCGTGCCGTCCGCTTCTAGGTCTTTCACGAGTTGCTTGCGGCATTCGAAGCGGTCGAGCCCTTCGTACTTGCCTGCGTTCTCGTTCATCTTGCCGCCTTCGTCCATGACGAGGACGCGCGGGAGCTCGTGACGGTTCCCGATCTCGAAGTCGTTCGGGTCGTGTGCCGGCGTGATCTTCACGCAGCCTGTACCGAACTCCATGTCGACGTAGTCGTCGGCGACGATCGGAATCTCACGGTTCATGACCGGAAGCATGATCGTCTTGCCGACGAGGTGCGCGTAACGCTCATCTTTCGGGTTGACGGCGACGGCCGTATCACCGAGCATCGTCTCCGGACGCGTCGTCGCGATCTCGATGTGACCTGAGCCGTCCGCGAGCGGGTATTTCATATGGTAGAACGCGCCCTCGACTTCTTGATAGATGACTTCGATATCCGAGACGGCCGTCTTCTGTGCCGGGTCCCAGTTGACGATATATTCGCCACGGTAGATCAAGCCTTTCTCATACAGACGGACGAACACTTCCTGGACCGCTTTCGAGAGCCCTTCGTCGAGCGTGAAACGCTCACGCGAGTAGTCGAGGCCGAGACCAAGTTTTGACCACTGGGCACGGATTGTGTCGGCGTACTCGTCTTTCCATTCCCACGTCTTCTCGAGGAACTTCTCGCGACCGAGGTCGTAACGCATGATACCGTCCTCACGGAGCTTCTGTTCGACTTTCGCTTGTGTCGCGATGCCGGCGTGGTCCATCCCTGGGAGCCAAAGCACGTCATAGCCTTGCATGCGCTTCAAGCGCGTCAATAAGTCTTGGAGCGTCGTGTCCCACGCGTGTCCGAGGTGAAGTTTTCCTGTCACGTTCGGTGGCGGGATGACGATCGTGTACGGCTCTTTCGAGTCGTCCTCGTCTGCTTTGAATACGTCGTTCTCTAACCAGTAGTCGTACCATTTCGCTTCCGTCGCACTCGGGTCGTACTTCGTCGGCATGGTGATTTCGTTTGTCTCGTTGGCCATGTGTAATGCCCCCTCTATAAAATGTAAACACAAAAACGGCTTCTCTCGTCCTATACGCTAAGGACGAAAGAAGCCGAATCTTCCGCGGTACCACCTTAGTTCGCCAAACACGTTGGCGCCCTCAAAATCGAATAACGGTCGATGGACCGGACCTCTCTACTCGCGTTCAAAAGGTCAGCTCCGAGGCGACTTCCGCACCATCCTTCGCGGCCTCGCACCAAGCGGCCGCGTCTCTGGGAAAGGATGGTTGTTGCGTACTATTCCTCATCATAGCTTTTGTTCGTATCTGTTAAACAATTGTAGCGACAGAAGCTGTTTCCGTCAAGATTAGAGTGAAAACTCTTCTTGCAACTCTTTGAACGTCGCTTCGACCGCCGCGATCGTCTGATCGATGTCCTCGTCCGTATGAACGGTCGAGAGGAACAAGCCTTCGAACTGTGACGGTGGCAAGAACACGCCACGCGCCGCCATCTTCCGGTAGTATGAGCGGAACATTTCGAGGTTGGCCGATTTCGCCTTCTCGAAGTTCGTCACTTTCTCGTTCGTGAAGAAGAAACCGAACATCGACCCGGCACGGTTCGTGTCGTGCGGGATGTTGTACTTCTCGCCCGCTTTCGTGAAGCCTTCGGCGAGACGGTCGGCTTTGCGCTCGAACTCCGCGTAATGTTCAGGCTTCAGTTGCGACAGCGTCGTGTAGCCGGCGATCATCGCGAGCGGGTTGCCCGAGAGCGTTCCCGCTTGATAGATCGGCCCTTGTGGCGCAATCTGTTCCATGATCTCGCGTTTCCCACCGTACGCACCGACCGGAAGGCCGCCGCCGATGACTTTCCCGAGGCACGTCAAATCCGGCATCACGCCGAAGTAGCCTTGGGCACAGTTGTAGCCGACACGGAAACCGGTCATGACCTCGTCAAAGATGAGGAGCGCGCCGTGTTGTTCCGTGATCTCACGAAGTCCTTCGAGGAATCCTGGTTGCGGCGGGACGAAGCCCATGTTGCCGGCAGCCGGCTCGACGATGACGCCGGCGAGGTCGTCGCCGTACTTCTCGAACGCGACACGGACGCCTTCTAAATCGTTATACGGCACCGTGAGCGTGTGGCTCGCGAGCTCTTTCGGCACGCCTGGTGAGTCCGGGAGACCGAGTGTGGCAACACCGGATCCCGCTTTGATGAGGAGCGAGTCGCCGTGACCGTGGTAGCAGCCTTCGAACTTTAAGATTTTCGTCTTGCCCGTATAACCGCGTGCGAGGCGAAGTGCCGCCATCGTCGCTTCCGTACCCGAGTTGACCATACGCACCATCTCGATTGACGGGACGCGGTCGATGACGAGTTCCGCCATCTTCGTCTCGAGCTCGGTCGGTGTCCCGAACGTCCAGCCTTTCTCGGCTTGTTCTTGGATCGCTTTCGTCACGACAGGGTCACGGTGACCGAGGATGAGCGGTCCCCAAGAGAGGACGTAGTCGATATATTCGTTGCCGTCGATGTCGTACACACGTGAGCCTTCACCACGTTCGGCGAAGATCGGTGTCATCCCGACTGATTTATAGGCACGGACCGGGCTGTTCACCCCGCCCGGCATGAGCGGACGTGCTTGTTCGAACGCCGCTTCTGAGCGTGTTTGTTTGTAGGTCATGCGTAGTCTCCTTCCAAATAGCGACAGACGTCTTTAGCGAAATACGTGATGATGAGATCGGCGCCGGCCCGTTTGAATCCGACCATCGTCTCCATGACGATGCGTTGTTCGTCAACCCAGTCGTTCAACGATGCCGCTTTGATCATCGCGTACTCCCCGCTCACGTTATACGCCACAATCGGCATATCGAGCGAGTCGCGCATATCACGGATGATGTCCATGAACGCGAGCGCCGGTTTGACGATCATGAAGTCCGCCCCTTGCTCGACGTCCGATTGCGACTCCCGGAACGCCTCGCGACGGTTGGCCGGGTCCATCTGATAGCCTTTCCGGTCACCTTCACCCGGTGCCGACTGCGCCGCGTCACGGAACGGTCCGTAGTACGCCGATGCGTATTTGACGCCGTAGCTCATGATCGGGATATGGCTGAACCCGTTTTGATCAAGCCCTTCCCGAATCGACGCGACGAAGCCGTCCATCATCGAACTCGGCGCGATGATGTCAGCGCCGGCTTGTGCTTGCGTGATCGCCGTCTGGACGTGAAGCGGTAGTGACGCGTCGTTATCGACGTCACCGTTCTTCACGATGCCACAGTGGCCCGTCGACGTATATTCACAGAGGCACGTATCGGCGACGACCGTGAGTTCAGGCGCCCACTGCTTCACTTTGCGGATTGCTTCTTGGACGATGCCGTGGTCGTGATACGCTTCCGTACCTTCCGGGTCTTTATGTTCAGGCACGCCGAACAAGATGACCGATTGAATGCCGAGGTCGACAATCTCTTTGATCTCGTCCTCGAGACGGTCGAGCGAGAAGTTGAAGACGCCAGGCATCGAGCTGACCTCGCGTTTAATATTCGTCCCTTCGATGATGAAGAGCGGGTAAATCAAATCTTCTTTCCGAACATGGTTTTCACGTACGAGTGCACGCATCGACTTCGATGAACGAAGGCGACGGTGACGGTCGAACTGGTTCATGAAAAATCCTCCCCTACACACTGTATTAATGCATCCATAGTATAACATTCTGGTACCCGGACCGGTAACGTCGACACTTGTCGGACGGCGCGCTCGGTCACTTCACCGATGGCGTACCACGTCCCGTGGAAGCGCTCGAGATAAGGTGTGAGCGCGTGGACGGCCGACGGACTGAGGACGAGGAGCACCTGGACGCGTCCGAGCGCCTCGGCTTCTGTCTCCGTCAGTTCACGACCGACCGTCTCATAGACGACCCAGTCGACGACATGTCCGAGCTGTCCCATATGGTCCGTGTTTGCCAAGTCGCCCCGGGCGAACAAGACGGTCTCGTCCGGTTTGACGACGTGGGCCAAATCGTGGAACAATGCCTCGCCCGTATACGTCTTCGGCATGAGCGAGACGGTGAATCCGACGGCCTCGAGCGCTCGTTTCGTCTTCTCGCCGACGGCGGCGACCCGGACGTCACGCGGGACATCCGACAGCGCTGGCACGGCGTTTTGACTCGTGACGACGAGCCAGTCGAACGAGCGCGTCGGTAGTGGCGCATCGGTCAATCTCGTCTCGATGAGCGGGACGTGATGAACGGAAAGACCGCTCGCCTCGAGCGTGGCTCGTTGCGAAGCGGTCAATCGTTTTGTCCCTGTGTACCAGACGTCACACATTGACCGAGGCGAGAATCTCACGCCCGCCGCGACCAAGAAGGTCGTCTGCCACATCTTGACCGAGGGCGATCTCGTCTGTCGACGTCTTCGTCACCCGGAGCACTTCTTTTCCGTCGACCGAGGCGATGAGCCCGGTGAGCGTCACGTCGTCCCCGTCGACCGTCGCATAACCGCCGACCGGTACGTGGCAGCTCCCTTCGATCGCCTTCAAGAACGTCCGTTCCGCCGTCGCCGCTTTCGCTGTCACGTCGTCGTGGAGAAGTTGGAGGACAGCCGTCACTTCGGCGTCGTCTTTCCGGCTCTCGATGGCGAGCACGCCTTGACCGACGGCCGGGACCATCATGTCGGCGTCAAGCGCCTCGAAGTCGACACGGTCCGTCCATCCCATCCGCTCAAGTCCGGCTTTGGCGAGCAAGATGGCGTTGAAGTTCTCGGTCTCGAGCTTCTTCAAGCGCGTATCAATGTTCCCGCGAATCCATTGGATCTCGAAGTCCGGGCGCGCCGCGAGCATTTGCGCCCCGCGACGGAGCGAGCTCGTTCCGATGACGGCACCTTGCGGGAGCGTCTCGAACGTGTAGCCGTTCTCACAGATGAGGACGTCACGCGCATCGACGCGCTTCGGCATACAGCTGATGTAAAGCTCTTCTGGCAACTCGGCCGGGACGTCTTTCATGCTGTGGACGGCGAAGTCGATGTCGCCTTCGAGCATCTGTTGTTGAATCTCTTTGACGAATAGACCTTTGCCGCCGACTTTAGATAATTGGACGTCGACGATTTGGTCACCTTTCGTCACGATTTCTTTGATCTCGAACTCGTTTTTCGCTCCGGCTTTCTTCAGTTGCTCGATAACCCATTTCGTCTGTGTCATCGCAAGTTGTGAACGGCGTGAGCCGACAATGATTTTACGCATCATACTATCCCCTTCATAGAAAAAGGCGACGGACCTCGTCGCCTTAAGATTGTGTTAGCGCATCAATGCGCGAAGTGGTGCTTTCGCCGAAATGGCCTCGGTTTCTTCCATCTCGTGTTCCATCTCTGTTTCCGGTAACTCGACATCGAGCCCAAACGTTTCGACGAACTGCGCGATGCGCGTGTTCGCATCCGGCTGGGCGGCGGCATCTTTAATATAGTCGATCGGTTCACGAAGCATCTGATTGATGATTGACTTCATATGTTTGCCGATGACTTTTTTGTCCCGGTCCGACAGATGGTCGAGCTTGCGCTCGAGACTCTCCATCGTCTCTTCTTGAACGTTTAGCGCGCGGGCACGCAACTCGTTCATGATCGGCACGACGCCGAGCGTGACGAGCCATGTCTGGAACTCTTGGATCGCTTCGTCGATCTTCACTTCAATCTTTTCCGCTTCAACGAGGCGGGCCGCCAAGTTCTTATTGACGATGCCGTTCAAGTCATCCACATCAAACAAATGCACGCCCGGAAGCGCACGGACCGCTGGATCGATATCTCGCGGTACAGCAATGTCGATTAAAAGGAGCGGACGTTCCCGGCGCAACAGTTGCGCCGCGGCCACATCATCATATTCGATGACAGCTTGTTTCGCGCCCGTCGAACTGATCAAAATGTCCGCGTCGAGCAGTCCGCAGGCGATCTCGCGAATCGAGTGGGCCCGGCCTTTGAACTTGTCGGCGACCGCTTTCGCCTTGCTCTCGGTCCGGTTGAAGACGGCGATTTGTTTCGCCCCGGCCTCGAACAAGTTGAGCGTCGTCAATTCGCCCGTCTCGCCGGCACCGACGACGACGACTTGTTTGTCGTCAAGCGACGTGTACATCTCTTGCGCGAGCGTGACCGCCGCCGAGCTGACCGATACCGACATTTCCCCAATTTGTGTGTCCGTATGGGCGCGTTTGGCGAGCGTGACCGCTTCTTTGAACAATTTGTTGAACACCGTGCCGGTCGTGCCGTTCTCTTGGGCACGGAAGAAGCTCGATTTCACTTGTCCTAAAATCTGTGTTTCCCCAATGATCATCGAGTCGAGCCCCGACGTGACGCGGAACAAGTGACGGATCGCCTCTTCCCCTTCACGAATCGACAAGTAAGGTGTGAACTGATCCATCTCAAGGTCAAACCAATTCGCTAGAAAACGTTTTGTATAATAACGACCTGTGTGGAGCTGGTCGGTGACGACGTATAGCTCCGTCCGGTTACAAGTTGACAAAATAACCGATTCAAATATGCTTTTCTCTTCGCGAAGTGCAATCATCGCGTCCACGATTTCTTGCTCCCCAAACGAGAACTGCTCCCGAATCGCGACAGGGGCTGTCTTGTTATTTAGTCCAACGACGACAATATGCATGTACCTCTTCCCCTCATCCAAAATCCACCGACGGTTGTCTCTTCTATAATCAATCTCTACCGTACATTATAACAGTTCTTATCTGGTAACTATAATCTTCTGTTTGATTTTATTGAAATAAAATAAGAACTTTTTGTGACGAAAAAAAGTAGAAACGGACAAAGATGCCATTTCTACTTTTTCAGTCATTTGAGTGTCGAAGAATCTGTGATGATTGTGCTTTCCTGTTTCTCTTCTTCCGCTTCCAAGTAATGCTTTTGCTCCCGCAGTTTGTAGATGCGGACGATGTTTTGGACGACGACTTTCGCCACCGCATACGTCGGCACGGCGATGAGCATCCCGATGATACCGGCGAGGTTCCCAGCGACGAGCAAGACGATGATGATCGTGAGCGGGTGCACTTTGAGCGACTTCCCTTGAATGAGCGGAGAAATGACGTTCGACTCGATCTGCTGCACGATGATGATGACGATGATGACCCAAACGGCCATGATCGGCTCTTGAATGAAGGCGACGACGACGGCCGGGGCGGCACCGAGGAACGGTCCGACGTACGGGATGATGTTCGTCACCATCATGAAGAGGGCGAGCAAGATCGCATAATCGACGCCGACGATCCAAAGCCCGATGAGCGATGTGATCCCGACGAAGAAAGCAACGAGAAGTTGCGCATGCACATAGTTTTTAACCGTCGTGTGCATGTCGTTCAAAATTTTACGAGTTTCTGACTCATAGCTCTTCGGCAACCACTTGACGATCGAGTCCGGAAGACGCTTTCCATCAAGCAACATGTAGATGAGCATGAACGGAATGACGACGATCGTGATGACGGCCGATGTGATAAATCCGACGAGACGGCCGACCGACGAGGCGACGTTTCCGAAGATGTCTCCGAGGTACGCCGTGACGTTGTTCGTGAACTCCGTGAACATGTCGTCGTTCTCGTTGACGAATCGTGACAAGAACTCATTTTCCATGAGCGAGTCACGGACGGCGAAGATTTGCACTTGCAGCTCTTTCGCGATACTCGGTAATGCGTTCACAAGTGACGTCACCTGCTCAACGAGGAGCGGGCCGAGCACACTGAAGACGATCGTGATAATGAGCAGAAGCGACGTCAACGTGATGGCGACGGAGACGCCGCGTTTCCCGGAGCGCTTCTCCAAATAGTCGACGATACCGACGAGAAAATAAAAGAATAGTCCAGCAAGAATGAGCGGTACGGTGACGAGCGCCAGAATGACTTTCACCGGTTCGAACACGAATGAGATCTGTGTCCCGACCCAGATGACCAGGAAGATCGTCAGCGCCCAAAATAAGGCGCGGTACCATTTACTTTCAAACATCATATGCATCTTTTCCACCCCGTTCAATATTCTCTTGTCCTATATGTAGACAATTATACGATACTTACCCGCTGCGGTAACCCTGAAAACAAAAAAGACGAGGGATTGCCTCGTCTTCCATCAATCGTCTTCGCGTGTCAACAAATCATAGATCGCTTTCCACGCCTCGTCTTTCCCTTCTGCCGTCTCCGCCGAGAAGGCGATGAACCGATCAGACGGGTCGAACTGGAGCTTCCGTTTGACGGCCGCTTCATGTTTTTGACGTTGGCTCTTCTTGATCTTGTCGAGCTTCGTCGCGACGACGATGACCGGGATGTCGTAATGCTTCAAGAAGTTGTACATTGTCACGTCGTCCCCTGTCGGCTCGTGACGGATGTCGACTAACAGCACGACGCCACGGAGCGCTTGTTGCGACGTCAAGTACTGCTCCATCATGACGCCCCACTTCTCGCGCTCGGTCTTCGACACTTTCGCGTAGCCGTAGCCCGGAACGTCGACGAACATGATCTCGTCGTTAATGTTGAAGAAGTTGAGCGTCTGCGTCTTCCCAGGCTTTGAAGACGTGCGGGCAAGCGCTTTACGCTGACAAATCTTGTTGATGAACGACGATTTCCCTACGTTCGAGCGGCCGGCAAGGGCGACTTCCGGCAACTCGTGCACCGGATAATGGTCCGGTGCGACGGCGCTCGTAATAAATTCTGCTTTAGTGATTTTCATTTAATTTCCTCCAAATGCTACTTCTAGTACTTCATCGAGCATCGTCACAGGCACGAACGTCAATTTCTCACGGACCGTGTCTTGAATGTCATCGATGTCGCGTTCATTGTCTTTCGGGATGATGATCGTCGTGAGCCCGGCCCGGTGTGCGGCAAGTGCTTTCTCTTTCAAGCCGCCGATCGGCAAGACGCGGCCGCGAAGAGTGATTTCACCGGTCATACCGATGTCGCGGCGGACTTTCTTCCCGGTCAGTGCCGAGATGAGGGCCGTCGCGATCGTAATACCGGCCGACGGTCCGTCTTTCGGGACGGCACCTTCTGGCACGTGAATGTGGACGTCTTGTCGTTCATAGAACGACGGGTCGATGCCGAACCGTTCGGCGTTGGCGCGAACGTAACTGTACGCCGTCTGGGCCGACTCTTGCATGACGTCTCCGAGTTTCCCCGTCAACTGCAACTTGCCTTTACCCGGCGCGAGCGCGACCTCGATCGTGAGCGTGTCGCCCCCGAACGCCGTGTAGGCGAGGCCAGTGACGGCACCGATCGAGTCTTCCGTCTCTCCTTTTCCGTAACGGTACTTCGGTTTCCCGAGGTAATCGCCGAGACTCTTCAAGGAGACGGTGACGCGTTTTTTCTCACCGATGGCGATTTGTTTCGCCGCTTTCCGGCAGAGCGATCCGATGACGCGTTCTAAGTTACGGACGCCGGCCTCGCGTGTATAACGACGGACGACCTCGTAGAGCGCGTCTTCTTTGATCGTCAGTTGGCTCTTTTTCAAGCCGTGTTCTTTATACTGTTTCGGGATCAAATGGCGTTTCGCGATCTCGACTTTCTCGAGCTCCGTGTAACCGCCGATTTGAATGAGCTCCATCCGGTCAAGGAGCGGTGCCGGGATTTGCGACACGTCGTTCGCCGTCGCGATAAAGAGGACGTTCGACAAGTCGAACGGCTCTTCGATGTAATGATCGGAGAACGAGACGTTTTGTTCCGGGTCGAGCACTTCGAGCATGGCCGACGCCGGGTCACCCCGGAAGTCAGACGCCATCTTGTCGATCTCATCGAGCAAGAACACCGGGTTTTTACTCTCGGCTTGCTTCAAACCACGGATGATGCGACCTGGCATCGCCCCGATATACGTCCGGCGGTGCCCGCGGATCTCGGCTTCGTCACGCACCCCGCCGAGCGAGACGCGGACGAAATGGCGTTCGAGCGCCGAAGCGATCGAACGGGCGAGCGACGTCTTCCCGACCCCTGGAGGTCCGGCGAGACAAAGGATCGGTCCGCGCAGCGAGTTCGTCAATTGACGGACGGCCAAATATTCGAGGATGCGATCCTTCACCGATTCGAGTCCGTAATGATCATCATCGAGCACGTCGGCCGCATGTTTGACGTCTAGTTTATCCTCGGTCTCGATGCCCCACGGCAGTGAGGCGACCCAGTCGAGGTAGTTGCGGATGACGGCGTACTCCGGTGATGTCGCCGGGACGACGTTCAGCCGCTCGGCTTCTCGCATGACGTTCTTCCGTGTCACCTCGGGCAAATCGAGCGCCTCGAGCTTCTCGCGGAGACGGTTCGGCTCCGAGTCTTGCGACTGGTCCCCGAGCTCTTGTTGGATCGTCTTCATCTGTTCGCGCAAGTAATATTCTTTTTGCGCCTGCTCGATCGTCTTTTTCGTCCGCTCGCGCAGCTCTTGCTCGAGTTCGATGATCTCGACTTCGTGCGTCATGATCTCGAGCAGCTCCAAGCCACGCTTGACGGCGTCCGGTTCTTCGAGCATCGCCTGGCGCAGATCGACATCGATGTCGAGTTTCGAGGAGATGTAGTCGGTGAGTGACTCGAGCCGCTCGTACATCTCGAAACGGCGCCGCTCATCCGGCGACAACCCTTTGATCGACCCGACGAGTTTGCCGAACTGTTCTTTGAGCAGGCGGACGAGTGCCGTCCGTTCGACTTCTTCGCCTTCGACGAGTTCGAGCGGTTCGACTTCAGCGAACCAACCGTCTTTCGTCTCTTCGATCGACGTGATTGTGACGCGTTCTTTCCCGACGAGACGGACGCGGACCGTCTCGTTCGACAGCTCGCTCATCTTGGCGATGTGGACGCGCGTCCCGATCACGTATAAGTCCCCCGGTTCAGGAGCTTCTTTTCCTGTCTCTTTTTGTGTCACGACAATCAAATCTGTCTCATTTTCCTTTGCGGCGAGGAGTGCCCGCAATGACAGCGGACGCCCGACATCGATCGTCACGCCGATCAGCGGATAAACCACGACGCCACGCAAAGGAAGGATTGGTAATTGTTCCATAACAACGCCTCCTGTGCAAAAAGGCTCAAAACCCGGATGTGCCGAGTGTTTGAGCCTTCTTCGTTAAAAATTATGCTGTCTCTTTGTTGTCGCCTGTCTGTTCGACAGTACCATCACGAAGGACGTATTTCGGACCGGCAAGACCCGTAATCGTTTCATCCGTGATGATGACTTTCTCGATATCGTCGCGCGATGGGACAGTGAACATCACATCGAGCATCATTTCTTCGATAATCGAGCGGAGACCGCGTGCGCCAGTCTTACGTTTGATCGCAAGTTTGGCAATTTCAATCAACGCCTCATCGGTGAACGTGAGTTCGACGTCGTCAAGTTCGAGCATTTTCTCGTACTGACGAACGAGTGCGTTTTTCGGCTTCGTCAAAATCTCGACGAGCGCTTCTTCATCGAGCGTCGTGAGCGTCGCCATGACCGGCAGACGTCCGATAAATTCAGGGATTAATCCGAATTTTTGAAGGTCTTCCGGCAATGCGCGGGCGAGCAAGTCTTCTTGCGTCAACTCGCGGTTCTCTTGGTCGTTCCCGAAACCGATGACTTTTTTACCGATACGGCGTTTGACGACCGCTTCGATACCGGCGAACGCGCCGCCGACGATGAACAAGATGTTCGTCGTATCGATTTGGATGAACTCTTGATGCGGATGCTTCCGTCCACCTTGTGGCGGGACGCTCGCAGTCGTTCCTTCAAGAATTTTGAGCAACGCTTGTTGGACACCTTCACCTGACACGTCGCGCGTGATCGATGGGTTTTCCGACTTGCGGGCAATCTTATCGATCTCATCGATATAGATGATCCCTTTTTCAGCCTTCTCGACATCGTAGTCAGCCGACTGGATCAGCTTGAGCAAGATGTTCTCGACGTCTTCGCCGACGTAACCGGCTTCCGTCAAGCTCGTCGCGTCCGCGATCGCGAACGGGACGTTCAAGACGCGAGCCATCGTTTGAGCGAGAAGCGTCTTACCGCTACCAGTTGGTCCGATCATGACGATGTTCGACTTCGAAAGTTCAACATCATCAGAGCGGCCACCGGCGTTGATGCGTTTATAGTGGTTATAGACAGCTACCGAAAGCGCACGTTTCGCCCGATCTTGTCCGATGACGTACTCGTCAAGGATATTACGGATTTCTTGTGGTTTTGGAATGTCTTTGAATTCGACTTCTTCTTCGACACCGAGCTCTTCCTCGACGATCTCGTTGCAAAGCTCGATACATTCGTCACAAATGTATACGCCAGGACCGGCGACTAGTTTACGGACTTGTTCTTGCGATTTCCCGCAAAACGAGCACTTGAGTTGCCCCTTTTCCTCGTTAAATTTGAACATTCGGTACACCCCTTCTAAATGGAAATGGATGTAAGTGCGATAAATCGCCTATTTGTATTTTCAGGTGCTCTCACACCGTGAAAAGACATTTACATCTCTGCGTTGCAATAATTGTAGCATGAACAAATCACTTCATCAAAGATAAACACATACAAAGTGTCATGACGAAAAAAAGGACGACTGCGCGGCAGTCGTCCTTTCAATCCAATTACTTCGCTTTCCCGTTTTCGACGAGGATGTCGATTGCCTTACGGAACTTGAGGTCACCTTTAAGTGTCTCGATTCCGCCTTGTGGCGCGAGCATCGTGCGGAGTTGGTCTGGTGCGATGTTGTAGAGCTTCGACATTTCTTCGAGCTCTTTCTCAGCATCTTCGTCAGACACTTCGATTGCTTCTTTTTCAGCGATCGCTTTCAAGACGAGACGAGCTTTAACGCGCTCTTCAGCTTGCTCTTTCATCTCTTCACGCATTGCGTCTTCAGAAGTTCCTGTAAGCTCGAAGTACATGTTGAGGTCGATTCCTTGTGAAGATACACGAGTACCGAACTCTTGAACCATGCGGTCTACTTCTTGCTCAACGAGGACAGCTGGTACGTCGATTGTCGCGTTTGCCGTCGCTTGTTCAACGAGTTGGTCGCGCATCGTGCCATCTGCTTCTTGCTTCTTGCCTGCTTCTAAGCGCTCACGGATTTTCGCTTTCAATTCGTCGAGTGAAGATACTGACTCGTCGATATCTTTTGCGAACTCATCGTCGAGCTCAGGTACTTGCTTCGCTTTGACTTCGTGAAGCTTGACTTTGAATGTCGCTGGTTTACCCGCCAAGTTGTCAGCGTGGTACTCTTCAGGGAATGTTACTTCAACGTCTTTTTCTTCACCAGCCGTCATGCCGACCATTTGCTCTTCGAATCCAGGGATGAATTGGCCTGAACCGATTTCAAGCGTGTAGTTCTCAGCTGTGCCGCCTTCGAACTGCTCGCCGTCAGCGAAACCTGCGAAATCAAATACAGCTGTATCGCCGTTTTCGACTGCGCCTTCTTTAACAGCAAGCTCAGCGCCTTGCTGTTGAAGTGCGTCAAGTTCTGCTGTGACTTCTTCGTCAGTGACTGTCGTTTCAACAGCTTCGTACTCGAGACCTTTGTACTCGCCAAGCTCAGCTTCAGGCTCAACAACGAACGTTACTTTGAACGTTACAGGTTTGCCTTTTTCGAGCGTGCCGTCTACATCGATGTTTTCGAGTGCGATTGGTTCGAAACCAGCTTCTTCGACTGCAGATTGAACCGTGTCGCGGTAGAGGATGTCGAGTGCGTCTTGGTAAAGCGCCTCTTCACCGTACATTTTGTTAAACATTGGGCGTGGCAATTTCCCTTTACGGAAACCAGGCACGTTCAAAGTTTTGACGACGTCTTTGAATGCTGCGTCGACTGCTTTATCAAAAGCTTCTGCAGGTGCTTCGTACGTGAGTACGCCTTGGCTACCTGATGTTTTTTCCCATTTTGCTGTCATGCTAAGTCCCTCCAACAATTCATTTATACGTACAAGAATGTACAACAATCCGTATTATAGCATAAATCCCACATGAGCACACAACGATTTAGTCGAGGAGCGACCGTGTGAACGAGGCATCCGCCTCTAGTATTTCCCCGGCAAGACCGGTCGTTTCCATTGCGTTCAACATCGCCCGCTTCGCTTCAAGGATGGCCGGTTCCAACTCATCGGCGAGATGGGGGACGAACGGATAATGGACGTAACAATAGTTCGTCGATAACTGTGTCGCGATTTCATCGCCATAAAATCGCTTTTGCAGATCACCGAACGTGAAGCCCCATTCGCGCGCGAACGTGCTCGCCTCGCTTCGGTCATACACGTACCGTTCCCCGCGATCGGTCCATTCAATCATCTCAAGTTCTGCGATCGCCCGCTCGAGCACCATCACTTTGATCACTTTCGGCCGATCTTCGAGGAGGTATGCCTTCAGCACGTTATCGAGCACGTCATCGATATTGAAATGGACGTGAGCGAGCATCTCGATTTGTTCGGCGGTGCTCCCTCGATGGAGCGTCCGCTTCAGTTTCGCGATCGCCGCCGGGAACTCCGTCAGCTTCAACACTTGAAGCACCTGATACGCTTGCGTATTCACGTGGTCCCCGTCTTGGACGCTCAAGTACTTTTCAATCCAATGCGCCGCTTCGAACGGCTGGTCGCGCATGATGTAATATTGGGCGATTTGAAGACCGCACGTTTCCGGTTCGTCCGACGTCTCCATCTGTGTCGTGACAAGCTCTTCGAGTCGCTCGAGCGTCTCCGGCTCGTCCGGACGTTCCATCAAACATTGAAAGATTTCCATGAACAAGTACGTGTCCCCGTTTAGTTCTTCGTACCAGTCCCATAGTACCGGTTCGATGCGTTGCCGCTCCCCGGCCACATCGGCCTCTTTCACCATCTTTTGAAGTCGCGTCCAGTTCCCCGGAAACGGATACTGCTGATTTTTCTCCATCTCCCCACACCCTTTCTTCCACTCTTCTCCATCTTCCTTAGGAAAAAGCGGATTGTCAAATGTTTCCCGAGAAAAACGAAAAAAGAGACAGCCCCCGTGGAGGCTATCTCTATTTTAAATGGAAGTGTCCCAAGAGGGATTCGAACCCCCGACCGACGCCTTAGCTTACCACCATGGCTTTCGCCACCAACGTGTGTTGTTTGTAGTCTGGACTATATCTTCACCGTTTCAGGTGCGACACGTGTAGTCTCTACGGAACCTCACGAACGTAATCGTTCCTTTACCGGTTCTACCTCTGCAGCAATTGCAGTCCTTCGAACCAGCTCGACCTCCGAAAAGGTACAAGTTTCCTCGGTATTACCATCAGCATGATCTGTTAAGGCTTCACCGATATAGTGTCGTCCACTTTATAGGTTCTTGTTTCCCTATAAAGGCTCCTATTTGTCTTGAAGGGCGTTGCTCTATCCAGCTGAGCTATTGGGACATTGACAAGAAAACTATAATAGAAAAATGGTTTGCTGTCAATTCCTTCTTTTCATTCCGTCACAGCTTTCCGCTCACATCGAGGTCTGGGACAGGCGAACCGTCCTCCGATCGATAAAAGCGGACCGCTGCCTCTCCGTTCTCTAAGTCAAGGAGCGCATACGTCTTGTCACTCCGGCCGCGCGGCATCCGAATCGAGCCCGGGTTGATATACACGACCCCGTCCTCGATCAACGCACCGGCGACGTGGGAATGCCCGAACAAGACGACGCTCGCCCCGACTTCCTCGGCCCGGTAGCGCAATCGGTTTAAGTCGTACTTCACATCGTGGTGATGGCCGTGAACGATCAGGATCGTTCCAACAGGTGTCGTCTCGACCCGTTCGAGCGGCAAGTCCCCGCCAAAGTCGCAGTTGCCGCGTACGGTCCGATACGGCAGCAAGTGCTCGTCAACGAGCGCGAGCTGCGAGTCCCCGCAATGGAACGCGTCATCAATCTCTTGTTCGTGCCGGTTGAAGATGCTCAATAGTTCTTCTGTCAATCCGTGACTGTCACTGACGATTAGAAAACGCATACGGCTCACCCTTCCATGAACGAAATGATTTCTGCCTCCAACTTGCGTAACGCTTGGCCGCGGTGGCTGACCGCCGCCTTTTCATCGCGCTCGAGCTCGGCCGCCGTCTTATGAAGCGACGGGACGATGAAGAGTGGGTCGTACCCGAACCCGTTCTCGCCATGCGGCGCATAGCCGATCGTGCCTTCGAGCGTCCCGCGCACAGTCAGTGTCTCCCCTGACGGTTTTGCGAGACAGAGTGCGCAGACGAAGCGCGCCGAGCGGTCGTTTGCCCCGTTCAACTTCTCTAAAAGAAGCGCGTTGTTCGCGGCGTCTGATTTTTCCGGTCCGGCGAAGCGTGCCGAGTAAATGCCCGGTGCCCCGTCGAGCGCGTCGACTTCAAGGCCTGAGTCATCGGCGAGTACCGCGTGGCCGAAATAACGGGCCGCCTCGGTCGCCTTAAGTTCGGCGTTCGCTTCGAACGTCGTACCGGTCTCGTCCGTTTCCGGCGCGTCCGGATAATCGAGGAGCGACTCGACTTCAAAGCCGAGCGGCGTGAGCATGCCTTCGATTTCGACGACTTTGCCTTTGTTTCGTGTTGCTACAATCAACTTCATGTCGTTTCCTCCATCTGTTCACCGACGTACCACCATGAGGCGCCGAGCGCATCTTCCGCTGCTTTGAACAGCTGCTCGATCCCGCCTTGGGCGAGCAAGAGCATCTCGTTCATCTCTTGGAGCGTGAACGTCGCCTCTTCTCCTGTGCCTTGCACTTCGACGAAACGACCGCTCGCCGTCATGACGACGTTCATGTCGACTTCCGCCGCCGCGTCTTCCTCATAGTTCAAATCGAGGACGAGCGCATCGGTCCGTCCGACCGAGATGGCGGCGACGCCCTCCTTGATCGGGGTATCCGCCAGTTTCCCTTGGCGGATGAGCGCGTCGACCGCGAGGACGAGCGCACAGAAACCGCCGGTGATCGACGCGGTCCGCGTGCCACCGTCCGCTTGGATGACGTCACAGTCGATCCAAATCGTCCGTTCGCCGAGTCGTTCCAAGTCAACGACCGAGCGTAAGCTCCGGGCGATCAACCGCTGGATTTCCATCGTCCGACCCGATTGTTTCCCGCGCACCGCTTCGCGCACGGTCCGGTCCCCGGTCGCCCGTGGGAGCATCGCGTACTCGGCGTTGATCCACCCTTGTTTTTTCCCGCGCAAGAAGTTCGGGACGCGCTCCTCGACGGTCGCCGTACAGATGACTTTCGTGTCGCCGATCGAGATGAGGACCGAGCCTTCCGCGTGTTTGTTCACGTGCGGGATGATCTCGACCGTTCTTAATTCATCGTGTTTACGTTCGTTACGCATTTAGCGACACCTCCACTTTCTCCGCCTTGACGGAAAGACCGAGCCACTCTGTCGCCAATCGATTGAACATATCGACGTCGCCGGTCGCGTAAAACTGGTGCGCCGGCACGGTGTCGAGGTCGTTCTCGAGCTCTTGGAAATCGAGAATGGCCGCCACTTCGAGCGCCGTCTCGTCCCCAGACGAGATGAGGTGGACGTCCGGTCCCACGACATCTTGGATGACCGGTGCGAGAAGCGGGTAATGCGTGCAACCGAGGATGAGCGTGTCCATCTCCGAAGGTTGGAGCGGACGGAGCGTCTCCTCGACGATCGAGCGGACGCGCTCCCCGTCAAGTTCCCCCGCCTCGACGAGCGGGACGAACGGCGGGCAGGCGAGCGAATAGACGTCGACTGCGCCCGCGACGTGACGGAGTGCCATCTCGTACGAGTTGCTCTCGATTGTCATCTTCGTCCCGATGACGCCGATATGTTTGTTGCGCGTGCCTTTGACGGCGGCCCGGGCCCCGGGATCGATGACCCCGATGACCGGGATATGGAGGCGCTTGCGCGCTTCCTTCAAGACGACGGCCGTCGCCGTGTTGCAGGCGATGACGATCATCTTCACGTTTTTGCTGAGCAGGAACTCGATCAGTTCCCACGTATATGCCTCAATCTCATCGTGCGGCCGCGGTCCGTACGGACAACGTTCCGTGTCACCGATGTAAATGATTTCTTCTTTTGGGAGTTGGCGCATCAATTCTTTGACTACCGTCAAGCCGCCGACCCCGGAATCGAGTACTCCAATCGCTCGTTTCATGTGATCACTTCCATTCCCATCTATCTTACCAAAAAAGCCGTTCCGGCAAAAGAAACGGTCATGTGACAAACAAAAAGACGAGGTAGCCGATTGGCCGCCTCGTCCGTTGCTCGAATTACTGAGCAAGACCTTCGCTAGTGAGCATGTCAGAAAGCGTGTTGATCGCTTCTTCTGCATCGTCACCTGCTGCAGTGATTTTGATTGTTGAATCTTTCGCGATTCCGAGTGAAAGTACACCCATGATCGACTTCAAGTTAACTGTCTTACCGTTGTACTCGAGGTTGATATCTGATTGGAACTTAGAAGCTGTGTTTACGAGCTGAGTAGCTGGACGAGCGTGAATCCCTGAATCAGCAACGACTGTGAATGTTTTTTCCATGACTTGATGGTCTCCCTTCAAATTTCAATTCTGCGGGCGAACCGGCAGAATAATTGTTTGTGAACTCATTATCAAATGATAGCGGATTCGCAAAAATTCTGCAAGCGATTTTTATATTCTGGAGTCCATTCCGTCGGACGGCCGTCTTTCGACAAATGCACGAGGCTCGTGCGGCCGGCGAATAGCAATTGGTCTCCGTCATACGCCCCGTAATGAATATCACATGAAGTGTTTCCGACCGTCAAGACATTGGCATACACCGTCAGCTGTTGACGCGGCATCACTTGTCTTACATAGTCGCACTGGGCGTCCGCCACGACGACGAAACCGTCTTTTAACGAAAATCCTGTCGTCTCGAGCAACTCGATCCGCGCATCTTCAAAGTAGATGAACGGGATCGTGTTGTTCATGTGGCCGTACGGGTCACACTCCGAGAAGCGGACCTTGACGTCGAGGGCGACCCCTCTTTTGACACGTGTTTCCCAATCGGGTTCGCGGAAGTATTTCGTCATCGGCGACCCTTACGCCTCGACCGCAGAACCGGTGCGGCCTTTGTCGCTTCCGAAGAACGATTTGAACGAGTGAAGCGTCGTCTGACGGTTCATAGCAGCGATCGACGTCGTGAGCGGGATGCCTTTCGGACAAACTTCGACACAGTTTTGTGCGTTACCGCACTGCATGATGCCGCCGTCTTCCATGAGCGCCTCGAGACGATCTTCCGCGTGGAAGGCGCCTGTCGGGTGCGAGTTAAAGAGACGGACTTGCGAAATCGCCGCCGGGCCGATGAAGTTCGACTTGTCGTTAACGTTCGGGCATGCCTCGAGGCAGACGCCGCACGTCATACATTTCGATAGTTCATACGCCCATTGCCGTTTGTTCTCTGGCATCCGCGGTCCTGGACCGAGGTCGTACGTGCCATCGATTGGGACCCACGCCTTCACTTTTTTCAACGCGTCGAACATGCGCTGACGGTCGACTTGAAGGTCACGAATGACCGGGAACGTCTTCATCGGCGACAAGCGGATCGGCTGCTCGAGCTTATCGACGAGCGCCGTACACGATTGACGCGGTTTGCCGTTGATGATCATTGAACAAGCGCCACACACTTCTTCGAGACAGTTCATGTCCCAGTTGATCGGTGTCGTCTTGTCGCCTTCGGCGTTGACCGGGTTCCGGCGTATTTCCATAAGTGCCGAGATGACGTTCATGTTCGGACGGTACGGAACCATGAACTCCTCGGTGTAGGTCGGTTGATCCGGTCCATCTTGGCGTTCAATGATGAAACGGATGTCTTTTTGTTCAGATTGCATCGGCGTCGTCATTTCGTCTTCGCCCCTTTCTTCGAGTAATCCCGTTTACGTGGCGGGATTAACGAAACGTCGATTTCTTCATACGAGATATCGACTTCCCCTTCGTTGTAACGTGCCATCGTCGTCTTCATGAACTGCTCGTCATCACGCTCCGGGAAGTCCGGTTTGTAATGGGCCCCACGGCTCTCGTCACGTTTCAATGCGCCGAGTGTGATGACGCGTGCGAGGTCGAGCATATGGTCGAGTTGTCGGATGAACGATGCCCCTTGGTTGCTCCAGCGAGCCGTATCGGTCGCTGAGATGTTGTTGAAACGAGCGCGGAGTTCTTGAAGCTTTTTGTCCGTCGCAATGAGCTTGTCGTTATAGCGGACGACGGTAACGTTGTCCGTCATCAGTTCACCGAGCTCACGGTGGATTTGGTAGGCGTTCTCCGTGCCGTCCATCGCGAGGATCTCATTGAACCGTTCGATCTCTTCACGCTCGTTAAAGTTAAAGAGCGCTTCCGGTACGCTCTCGGTCGCTTGATCGAGGCCGCGCATGTAGTTGACGGCCGACGGACCGGCTTCCATCCCGCCGTAGACGGCAGACAAGAGCGAGTTCGCCCCGAGACGGTTCGCCCCGTGCATCGAGTAGTCACATTCCCCAGCCGCGAACAATCCTGGGATGTTCGTCATCTGGTCGTAGTCGACCCATAGTCCGCCCATCGAATAGTGAACGGCCGGGAAAATTTTCATCGGTACTTTACGCGGGTCGTCCCCGACGAACTTCTCGTAAATCTCGAGAATGCCGCCGAGTTTGATGTCGAGCTCTTTCGAGTCTTTATGCGACAAATCGAGATATACCATGTTCTCACCGTTGACGCCGAGCTTTTGGTTGACGCAGACGTCGAAGATTTCACGCGTCGCGATGTCACGCGGCACGAGGTTCCCGTAAGCCGGATACTTCTCTTCAAGGAAGTACCAAGGCTTGCCGTCTTTATACGTCCAGACGCGGCCGCCTTCCCCACGCGCCGACTCACTCATGAGACGAAGTTTGTCGTCACCAGGAATGGCCGTCGGGTGGATTTGGATGAACTCGCCGTTCGCGTAGACCGCTCCTTGGCGATAGACCGCGCCGGCCGCTTGGCCAGTATTGATGACCGAGTTCGTCGATTTGCCGAAAATGACGCCCGGTCCGCCTGTCGCGACAATGACCGCATCCGACGGGAACGCTTTAATCTCCATCGAACGAAGGTCTTGACAGACCGCACCGCGGCACACGCCCGCCTCATCGATGATGGCCCGGAGGAACTCCCAGCCCTCATACTTCTCGACGAGACCTTGTGCCTCGAAACGTCGGACCTGCTCGTCTAGTGCGTAGAGGAGCTGCTGCCCCGTCGTCGCACCGGCATAAGCCGTCCGGTGATGGAGCGTGCCCCCGAAGCGACGGAAGTCAAGGAGACCTTCCGGCGTCCGGTTGAACATGACACCCATCCGGTCGAACATGTGGATGATTTTAGGTGCCGCTTCTGCCATCTTTTGGACAGGCGGTTGGTTGGCAAGGAAGTCGCCGCCGTAAACCGTGTCATCGAAGTGTTGCCAAGGAGAATCCCCTTCCCCTTTCGTGTTGACGGCACCGTTGATGCCGCCTTGTGCACAGACCGAATGTGAACGCTTGACCGGTACAAGCGAGAATAGTTTAACCGGAACACCCATCTCTGCCGACTTGATTGTCGCCATGAGTCCAGCTAGACCGCCACCGATGACGATCAAACTTTGATTTGCCATGTAAATTTCCCCCTATTACAAGATGCCGGCGAACGTCAAGATTGAACGAAGTCCGACAAAAGATAGTGCCAAGAACACGGCACCTGACACGTAGCTCATAAAGCGTTGCGAACGAGGTGACTGTGTGATTCCCCACGTGATCGCAAACGACCAAAGTCCGTTCGCGAAGTGGAACGTAGCCGAGAGGATCCCGACTATGTAGAAGATGAGCATGAGCGGATTGTCGACGATGTTTTGCATCATCTCCGCGTTAACCTCGACCCCACGCATCTTCGCCAAGCGCGTTTCCCAAACGTGCCATGCGATGAAGATGACGAGGAAGACGCCTGTGAAGCGCTGTAAAATATACATCCAGTTACGGGCGTACGAATAGCGGTTCGAGTTGATCGATCCGAGAAACGCATAGTACACGCCATACACCCCGTGGAAAATCATCGGCAAGGCGATGACCGTCACTTCAAGGAAGTATAGATACGGTAAGCTCTCCATGAATTTTGCTGCCTTGTTGAACGACTCCACCCCATCGACGATGTAGTAGTTGACCGATAAGTGGACGATCAAAAACAAGCCGATTGGGACGACCCCAAGTAGCGAATGGACTTTACGACTGAAATAGTCACGACGCGACGCCATTCTAGTTCCCCCTTTTTACGAGCAGTTGGCTCGTTTTGTCAATAAAAGCGTTTTCAAATCTAAATATAGCTTTCTGACTCCTATTCTACTCTTGTGAAAATTGTATGACAAGACAACCTGACCGATTTCTGGCACATTCTTTTAGAAAATTCTCGGTGACCAAATCCCAATTCGTCGTTATAATGGTATAGAGAGATTGGAGTGATGGAAGAAGATGGAAACCATGAGCCAACCCACTTTCGCGATCGAATTGTTGCGCGATTATGTGTTGACAGACTTGCTCGGAGACGATTACGGCCAAGTCATCTATTGGTCCGGCAAACGGATCGCCCGCAAGTTCCCGGTTATGCCGGACGAGGAGCTGTGTGCGTTTTTCGAAGAAGCCGGATGGGGACAATTGTCTCTTGTGAAAGAGAAAGGGAACAAGTTCGTGTTCGAACTCGTCCCTCCTCCTTCGACGCAGCAAAAAGCGACAGGCTATTACCAGCTCGAGGCTGGCTTCTTAGCCGAACAAATCGCCGGTCGTCTCCAATGCGTCGCCGAAGGCTATGCCGACCCGGCACGTGAAGCCGTCCACATCACCGTCCAATTAGACCGAAAAGACACGTACGAATGACGAAGAGCCGATGCGATTGACCGCATCGGCTCTTCTTATTTGAGTGACAAGTGAGTGCGCACAAAATTATGGAATACGTCTAACTCATCTGCTGCAAAGTAAATTTCTTCTCCGGCATACGCACCAGCTGCTTTTGCAACCGTTTGGGAGACGTCTGAAGCGAACCCTCTTCTTTCAGACCATTTGAACGCCTCTTGTTTCGAAAGGACTAGCTGGTCTCCACAATACGCAAGGACGCGTGTCAGATTGAGTACGCTGTACACAGGCGCATCATGGATGGAGTCAAGACAGTCACGTGCGTCAGACATGATGGCATCCCTATAGTCTTCTTCTTTGAAGCCGGTGAGCAGACTTTTGAGCGATCGCCCATAAAGGGTGATGCCACGCTCACACGTAATTCGCACGTGTGCCGCCAAATCTCGGTCGGTCAGTCCTGATTGAAGCGTCAACACTTCACTGCTCTGAGGTGCCAACTCGAATCGTGTCCGCCAGCCTTCGCTGTAGTGAAACTCGAACGGGCTCGGATGTTGCCAGTTGCCCAACTCATGGACGGTGAGGACACTCAGTTCGATTGGATACGGATCGTTCGATGACGTGAGACAAAGATGAATCAAAGCGAGTCTCTCTTCGCCAGATAACGGTCGGCTCGTGACAATCAAGAAGTCCAGGTCGCTATGGTCAGGATGAAAGCCTCCCATCGCTACCGAACCGTGCACATAAAAGTGTTCGACCGGAACGATTTCCTTTAAGCGGTCAATGAATGTCTCGATGATGGGACGGACGATGGTCGGCAACGTTTGAGAGGCATTGTCTTTCATTCATCCGTCTCCTCATGCACATGCTGTAAAACAGTCTCGGCGAGCTTCTCAGGCAAGCCCGCCTCTTTCAACTGTTCGAGTGACGCCAGGCGAATCTGTTTCATCGACCCGAAATGACGAATCAATTGTTGGCGCCGCTTCGGACCGACACCCGGGATGTCATCGAGCACCGATTTCGTCATCTTCTTCGTCCGCAAACTGCGGTGGAATGTGATGGCGAACCGGTGGACCTCGTCTTGCATCCGCTGCAACAAGTAGAACGCACTCGAGCGCGAGTTCAACTCGATCACCCCACCGCCTTCACCGAACAAGAGTTGGCTCGTCCGGTGACGGTCATCCTTCTTCAATGAGCCGACAGGCAAATCGAGGCCGAACTCGTTATGCAACACATCGAGCGCCGCGTTCAACTGCCCGATCCCCCCATCGATCAACAGCAAGTCCGGCAACCGTTTCTCTTCGGTCAACAAACGGCGGAAGCGACGACGGACGACTTCGCGCATCGTCTCGTAATCGTCCGGCCCTTGGACGGTGCGAATCTTATATTTCCGATATTCTTTCTTGAGCGGCTTGCCGTCCTCGAAGACGACGAGCGCCGAGACGGCGTCACTTCCTTGGATGTTGGCGTTATCGATGATGTCGACACGCGACAAGTTCGGGATGCCGATCGCCTCACCGAGCTCGCGCATGGCGAGGAGCGTCCGTTCTTCGTCACGGGCAAGGAGCTCGAACTTCTCGTTCAGCGCGATCTCCGCGTTCTTCGTCGCGAGGGCGAGCAGTTGTCGTTTCGCTCCTCGTTTCGGCTGCATCACTTTCGTGCCGAGCGCATCGTTCAACAAGTCGATGCGGACGATTTCCGGGACGAGCACTTCTTTTGGCAACACGTTCTGTTCGTAGAATTGGACGATGAAACTTTCGAGTTCTTCCGACGGCTCACCGTGGAGCGGGAAGAGCGAGACGTCGCGCTCGATCATCTTGCCGCCCCGCATATAGAACACTTGGACACACATCCAACCTCGGTCGAGCGTGTAGCCGAAGACGTCACGTGCCGTCGGATCGGCGGTAATCATGTTCTGCTTGTTCATGATCGACTCGACGGCCCGAATCTGGTCGCGCAGCTCGGCCGCTCGTTCGAACTGCATCTCTTCGGCCGCCTTGCCCATGTCGACCTCGAGCTTCGCGAGCGTCTCGGACGTCTCCCCGTTCAAGAAACGACGAATCTCCTGGACGATCGCTTTCTGGTCGTCCGTATCGACGGCGAGCTCACACGGACCGAGACATTGCCCGATATGATAATACAGGCACAGCTTCCTCGGCATCGGCTGACACTTCCTTAGCGGGTACAGCTTGTCGAGCAGTCGCTTCGTCTCGTTCGCGGCATAGGCGTTCGGGTAAGGCCCGAAATAGTGGCCTCCGTCTTTTTTCAGCTTCCGCGTCGTCAGCAATCGCGGGTAGGGCTCATTCGTGATTTTAATGTACGGGTACGTCTTGTCGTCTTTCAGACGGATGTTGTACTTCGGGTCGTGCTTTTTAATGAGCGTCATCTCGAGCAACAACGCCTCGAGCTCGCTCGCTGTGACGATGTACTCGAAGTCACGGATCTCGGCGACGAGTCGCATCGTCTTGATGTCGTGCGCCCCGGTGAAGTAAGACCGGACGCGATTCTTTAAGTTTTTCGCTTTCCCGACGTAAATGACCTCGCCGTACTCGTTCTTATGCAAGTAACAGCCGGGCTCATCCGGGAGCAACGCCAGTTTATGTTTAATATGGTCGGTCTGACTCAAGTTCGATCACCTCAGTTTAGCTTCCTCTAGGACGGGAAAAAATAGGGTGAAGTCTTAGAGGGAGGGAATTTTATGAAACGGTACGACGTCATCATCCTCGGGAGCGGTTCGGCAGCGAGCCAAGCCGCTAACGTTCTGTGCGACGCCGGTAAACAAGTTGCCATCGTCGAGAACTGGACGTTCGGCGGGACATGTCCGCAACGCGGCTGCGACCCGAAAAAGATGCTTGCGGAAGGAGTCGAGCTCCTCACCCGCGTCGATCAAATGAAATCGCTCGGCGTCAAAGGGGACATCACGCTCGACTGGAGCATGTTCAAGCGGCGCCTCGACGAATATCGTTTTGCCGTCCCGACGACAAAGACGCACAACTGGAAAGAGCGCGGCATCGATTTGTTCGAAGGCGAGCCCCATTTCGTCGACGAAGACTCAATCGTCATCGAGGGACACGAGGTCTCAGCGCATCAATTCATCATCGCGACCGGGCTCATCCCCCGTCCGCTCGATATCCCCGGTGGAGACGGTGCCATCACGAGTGACGATATTTTCGACCTCGAGACGTTGCCGGAAGCCATCACGATCGTCGGGGCGGGCTATATCGCATTCGAATTCGCCCACATCCTCCGTCGCTTCGGGAGTCGTGTCACGCTCCTCATCCGATCGCGCGCGTTGAAGGCGTTCGACCGGAAGATCGTAAAACGGCTCGTCGACGAGACGATCCGCATCGGCATCGACGTCCGATACGGGGTCAAACCGGCCCGGCTCGATGGGAACGTCTTGACGTTGTCAGATGACTCTACCCTTGAAGGAGTCGTCCTTAACGCCTCGGGACGCATCCCGAGCATCGAGCGGCTCCGTTTGGACGCCGCCGGCATCGACTCCGACAAAGACGGCATTCGCGTCAATGAGTATTTGCAGACGACGAATCCGTTCGTCTATGCGGCCGGTGACGTCAGCGCGAGCGACAACCCACCGCTCACCCCGTTCGCCGGCCAGGAAGGCAGGATCGCCGCGCTCAACTTGCTTCGGGGCAACACGCGCCCATTTCCGGAACGACCGGCCCCGACCGTCGTCTTCACGTCCCCTCCTATCGCCAAGGTCGGTTTGACGATTGACGAGGCGAAAGCGAAAGGGCTCGACTTCGAATGTAAGGACAATGACTTGTCTCACTTTTTGACGTATGAACGTATCAACGACCAGACCGCCTTCTCCCGCGTATTGCTCAGTCATGACGGTCATGTGCTCGGCGCCCATCTGATCGGCCAGCATGCGCCGGAACTGATCAACCTA
Source organism: Exiguobacterium sp. ZOR0005 (assembly GCF_000798975.1). Classification (NCBI taxonomy): domain Bacteria; kingdom Bacillati; phylum Bacillota; class Bacilli; order Caryophanales; genus Exiguobacterium; species Exiguobacterium sp. ZOR0005. The sequence continues at coordinate 49,746 of NZ_JTLB01000026.1, forward strand.
TTCTCGTTCATTATACAGAACAACATCAGCCATCAACACGTGAAACACTTACAGTTCGCGTATCCGACGTCGGCATCCGACTTGAGCTATTTGATTTGAACGCCTGTGTACTTCTCTCCAGCGCCGCCCGATGTGTCATCACCAATCACGACATACAAAAAGACTCGCCGCAGCGAGTCTTTTTGTCATTCCAATCCTTTATCCTTATCTTCTTTCAACGCATCCTGAAGCGACTTCTCCCAAAGCGGGACGCCTTTCGAATGTGCGGCGCGGGCGATCAAATGTCCGCCGACCGGTGCGGTCAACAGAACGAAGAACAACCCGAGCAAGAGACGGGCATCGAACACGCGCTGGTCGACCCAGACGTGTAAGACGGCCGCGAACAACACGAACATGACGCCGAGCGTCGCCGACTTCGAGGCCGCATGGGTCCGCGAGTAGATGTCAGGCAAACGGATGAGGCCGATCGCCGCGACGACCGTGAAGAACACCCCGATGATCGTGAAAATGCCGGTCAATATATCAAAGATCATTGTCGCGGTCATGATGGATGATCTCCCCTCTCTCTAAGAATTTCGAGAACGCCACCGTCCCGATGAAGGCGAGGATACTGAGCAACAAAATAACCTCGAAGAACATCGTCGTGTCGAGCAAGATCGACAAAAGGGCGACGACCGAAATCAAGGCGATGCCGATCGAGTCGAGGGCGATGACGCGGTCAGCCGTCGTCGGTCCTTTGACGACGCGGTACAACATGAACAGCATCGCGAGCAGTAGGATGGCGAGCGAGATGTAAATCAAAATGTCCAAGATGTCCATCATTCCGTCGCCTCCTTAATGCTAGATTCAAAGTTATCGTAAATGTCTTGCTTGAGCGCCTCTTTATCCGGCATATGGAGCGCATGGATATAGAGGATCTTGCTGTCTTGCGACACTTGGACGACGAGCGTCCCTGGTGTGAGCGAGATCAGCATCGACAAGAGACTGATTTTCCAACCCGACTTGAGCGTCGTCTCGTAGCGAAAGATTCCTGGTTGAATCTCGAGCTTTGGACTGAGGACGAGGCGCAACACCTCGAAGTTCGCCATGACGAGCTCGCGGGAGAAAATGAGCAGCAACTTGAAGAGCTTGATCACGCGAGTGAAGTAAAAGCTCGTTCCGGATTCACGGAAGAAGCGGCGCATCATGAAGATGACGAGAAGACCGAGCAAGTAACCGATCAAGAATCCGTATGTCGTGAACGATCCCGTGAGGAACATCCAGATGAACGCCAAGAAAAAGTTAATCAATATTTGATAGGCCATCTTGTAGTCACTCCTTTAACACGGCATCGATGTAGAGTTCTGGTTGCGTGAGCGGTTCGATTGCCTGGGTAATATATGGGTGCATCAACTCGGCACCGAATCCGTACGCGACCGCCACGGCGAGCAACAGACACACCGGGACGAGCAACCGGTTCGTGAACGGGATGAGCGGACCGTCATACTGCCGACGCTCTTCTCCCCAAAAACCGTTCAAGAAAATCTTGATGACAGAGAACAAGACGAACAGGCTCGAGATGAGGACGAGGATCGGACCGAACAAGTCCCCTTCCCCGACCCCGCCTTGGACGATCAATAGTTTCCCGAAGAAACCACTGAGCGGCGGAATCCCGGCGAGCGAGAGCGCCGCGATGAAGAACGTCCAACCGAAGAGCGGGAAGCGTGTGATGAGTCCGCCCATCTCACGGAGCTGCCCGGACCTCGTGATGCCGATCATCATACCGACGAGCATGAACAGGACGGCTTTGATCATCATGTCGTGGATCAAGTAGTAGAGTGCCCCTTCGAGCGACGTCTGCGTGTTGACCGCGATCCCGTACAGGATGACCCCGACGGCGATCATGATGTTGTAGATGATGATCAGCTTGACGTCGTTGTAAGCGATCGCGCCGACCATCCCGGTGATGATCGTCAAGACGGCGAGCACGATCAAGAACGTCTGTAAGAACGTCCCGTTCACGTCGAACAAGAGCGTGTACGTCCGGAGAATCGAGTAGACGCCGACTTTCGTCAAGAGCGCCCCGAACAACGCGAGAATCGGTGTCGGTGCGACGACGTACGAACCAGGCAACCAATAGTGAAGCGGCACGAGCGCCCCTTTCAATCCGAACACGATGATGAACAGAACGCCGATGACAGAGATGACGTTCGGGTTATCGACGAGCGGAATCTTCTGGGCGAGGTCCGCCAAACTGAGCGTCCCGACAGCCCCGTAAAGATACGCGACCGCCATGACGAACAACGCCGAAGCGAGGACGTTGATGAGCAAGTACTTGATCGACTCGCGCAACTGGACGCCTTTCCCGCCGAGGACGATCAAGACGTAAGACGAGATCAAGAACACTTCGAAGAAGACGAACAAGTTGAAAATATCGCCTGTCGTGAACGCCCCGTTGACACCGACGAGCAAGAACATCATCGCGACATACAAGTAGTTCTCTTCATACGCCGTCGAGAAGTAATGGACGGCGAACCAGACGATGAAGAACGTGAGCAGCGTCGACGTCGTGACGAGGAGCGCGGATAACATGTCTGAGACGAGCGTGATCGAGAACGGCGCCGGCCAGTTCCCGAGGTTGAGGGTCAAAATCCCCTCGTTAGAGACCGTGTGCACCAACAAGAGCGACACGAGTAACGTGACAAAAATCGATCCAAGAGCCAGGCCGCGCTGCAGGCGCACGTTCTTTGGCAGGAACATCATGATGATCGCCGCAAGCGCCGGGATGACAATCGGAAACACAGGTAAGTTAATCATTCGATTCCGTTCCTTTCATTTCCTCCATATTATCCGTGTTCAGCTCTTGGTAAGTGCGATACGCGAGTACCAAGAAGAACGCGGTCACCCCGAAACTGATGACGATCGCCGTCAAGACGAGCGCCTGCGGTAACGGGTCGGTATAATCGGTCACACCGTCGACGAGGACAGGTGCGGCGCCTGTCTTCAATCCTGACATCGTCAAAACGAGCAAGTGGGCGGCGTGACTAAACAGTGACGTGCCGATGATGATGCGTAACAAACTCTTTGAGAGAATCATATAGACTGCACACATCGTCAAGGCACCGATAATGATGCTAACGAAGATTTCCATTATTCACTCTCTCCAATCGTTTGAATGATCGTCATCGTGACACCAATGACGACGAGGTAGACGCCGAGATCGAACGCGATCGCCGTATGGAGCGTCTCTTCGCCAAGGAGCGGCAAGTAAAACTTGTCATAGGCGTGCGTGAAGAACGGCAAGTCGAAGAAAATCGAATGCATCGCCGTCAATACAGCGATCAGCGCCCCGAGCGCCGTCATGCGGCGGTAATCAAACGGCAAGACGGTCGCGAGCGTCTTCGAGTCGAAGGCAAGGAGCAAGAGCACGAGTGCCGCTGCCGTCATCAAGCCCCCGATGAATCCACCGCCTGGCGAGTAGTGTCCCGAGAAGAACAAGTGGATCGAGAAGACGATGATGATGAAGAAGATGATCACCGCGGCCGTCTGTAAAATGACGTCGTTGACGCGCTTATTACTTTTTGGCTTCATGTCCATGTTCATCTTCTCCTTTCGTACGTTGTGCTGTCGTTCTGAACTTGATCATCGTGTAAATACCGAGACCGGCGACCGCGAGGACGATAATCTCGAACAATGTATCGAAACCACGGAAGTCGACGAGGACGACGTTGACCATGTTCTTCCCGGCAGCCAAGTCATAGACGTTTTCTTTATAGTATTCCGAGATCGAGCTGATCGATTTGTTCGACAGCGTCATGAAGCTGAGCATCATGACAGTGATCCCGACGAGGACGGCCACGATGGCGTTCCCGACCTTAAAGCGCATCCGGGCTTCTTTCTTGCCAATCTCCGGCATGTGATAGAAGACGAGCAGGAACAACGCGACCGACACCGTCTCGATGACGAGCTGAGTGAGCGCGAGGTCCGGCGCTTCGAAGAAGACGAAGAAGAGCGCGACACCGTAACCGACGACACCGAGCAAGATGATCGCCGGCAGACGCGAACGCATGAACAGAATCGCGAACGCGCTCAAGACGACGACAGCACCGAGCACGTACTCGTATGGTGTGACTTCAGCCATCTCGCCGAACGAGAAGCTGAACATCTCATACCACCACATCGAGAACAAGAGCATCCCCGACATGAAGACGAAGATGTAAATCAAATACGAGCGGATGAAGCCCGTCATGTAGTTGTCTTTGAAGCGGTACGCCGCCTTGTTCGACCAGACGAGCGAACCGTCGTACATCCCGTTGAGCGTCAAGCGGTACGGCACCCGGTTGTAGATGCCCATCCATTTGTTGAGCGTGAAGAAGAGCACCGTCCCGAGCGCGACAATCCCAATCGTCATGAGCAACTCAGGCGTGATCCCGTGCCAGAAATACAGATCGACCTCGACCGCCTGTCCGCCTTCGACGAGCGACGGGTAAATCGACTCGACGGCCGGACGGATGAGCGTGTTCGACAACACGTTCGGGATGAAACCGAGCACGACGACAAGCACGGCGAGGATCGCTGGCGGGATGAGCATCCCGATTGGCGCCTCGTGCGGCTGTTTCGGCAACTTGTCAAACTGGGCTTTGCCCATGAACGTCCGCGTGAAGATGATCAAGCTATAGACGAACGTGAACACGCTCGCAATGAACGCGACGACCGGGATGAGCAGGCCGATCGTGTCGAGCGCGAAGAAGTCAGCCGAGAACACTTTCGTCGTCGCCTTCAAGAACATCTCTTTACTGAGGAAGCCGTTGAACGGTGGTAACCCTGCCATCGATAATGAACCGATGACGGCGATCGTGAACGTGATCGGCATGACGGTCATCAAGCCGCCGAGCTTACGAATATCACGCGTCCCGGTCTCGTGGTCGACGATTCCGACCATCATGAAGAGCGAGCCTTTGAACGTCGCGTGGTTGATCAAATGGAAGATCGCGGCAATCGTCGCGACCATGAAGATGTTGTCATCGACGCCGTCATAATGAAGCGCCGCGGCCCCGAGGCCGAGGAGCGACATGATGAGACCGAGCTGACTGACGGTCGAATACGCGAGGATCCCTTTCAAATCGGTCTGTTTGACCGCATTGAACGACCCCCAGAAGAGCGTGAACGTCCCGAACGAGACGATGATCCATAACCAGAGCGACGACTCTTGGAACACCGGACTCATCCGCGCGACCAAATAGAGCCCCGCCTTGACCATCGTCGCCGAGTGGAGGTATGCACTGACCGGGGTCGGTGCCTCCATCGCATCCGGTAACCAGATGTGGAACGGGAACTGCGCCGACTTCGTGAACGCCCCGAGCAAGATGAGAATCATCGCCGGGATGAAGAACGGGCTATCGACAATGACCGCTTGGTTCGCGACCATCTCTCGAATGCTGAACGAACCGACCATAGACTCGAGGAGGACGATCCCCCCGAGCATCGACAAACCGCCGAAGACGGTGATGAGCATCGACTTTTGCGCCCCGTAACGGGAACGCTCTTTCTCGTACCAGTAACCGATCAAAAGGAACGACGAAATCGACGTCAATTCCCAGAACATGTACATGACGACCATGTTGTCGGACAAGACGACCCCGAGCATCGCGCCCATGAAGAGGAGCAAGTACACATAAAAGTGACCGAGCGATTCTTTGTCTTTATTCAAGTAATAAATTGAATACAAGACAACGAGCGCACCGATCCCCGTGATCAGGAGCGCGAACAAGAGCCCGAGTCCATCGACGTATGCCGTGAAGTTGATGCCGAGCGACGGCATCCAACGGACCGTCTCCGTCACGACACCCCCGTCACTCGTGATGCCGATGTAACGGAAGAAATACACGAAGAGAAGCGTAGGGACGACCAAAACAAACCAACCCGTATGTATTCGCTTCACTGCCCGAAACAGAAACGGGATAAACGGTGCCGCCAGGAGCGGCAATAAAATAGCGAGATGTAACACCGACAAGAAAATTCCTCCTTCGAACAGAGTCGTACAAGCAATGTAGCGTGCCCTATGTAAAAGTAGGGTCATCTGACTACATCACGTCTCTACATGAGTATAGCGCAATTTTTCCGTTCTTAGCCATGATTAAAACTTCCCTGTTTCTTCACAAATTCAAACTATTCTTAAACTTTTAAATATGAAGGAACGCGTCGGAAAATGTAAAAAAAATCTCATAGTTCGTTTTCAGGCGCCATACAAAAAAACAACCGATCGGAGACCCGATCGGCTGTTTTGGACATTATTGTGCTGTCGCGATGAACTCTTTCAACGCTTCTTTTGGTTGGAAGCCCATTGTCTTCGAGACAGGTTGACCGTCTTTGAACATCATAAGTGTCGGGATGCTTTGGATTTGGAAAGCGCCCGCTACTTCTGGGTTCTCGTCAACGTCGAGTTTAATGATTTGGACTTGGTCGCCCATCTCTTGGTCGAGCTCTTCAAGAACCGGTGCGATCATGCGGCACGGTCCACACCAAGCTGCCCAGAAATCGACGAGGACGACGCCCTCTTTTACATCTTGTTCAAACGATTGAGTCGTTGCATGTTTAATAGCCATTTGGTAATACCTCCCCAGTAAGATGAGAAAGTTCAGTTACGAACTCTCTTGCAATTCATGTTCAGAGTATACCACGGAGGGTAAGTTTCCCCAAACGTTTTGCCCATCAGCTATTGACGAGGTGCTTCCGGAACTCTTCTGTCAACAACGGGACGACGTCGAACAAGTCACCGACGATGCCGTAATCGGCCACCGTGAAGATGTTCGCCTCAGGGTCCTTGTTGATCGCGACGATGACTTTGGCGTTGCTCATCCCGGCCAAGTGTTGGATTGCCCCGGAAATACCGCAAGCGATATACAGGTCAGGCGTGACGACTTTCCCGGTCTGACCGATTTGGAGGGCGTAGTCGCAATAGTCGGCGTCACATGCTCCACGTGAAGCGCCGACCGCGCCGCCGAGCAGTTCCGCGAGTTCTTCGAGCGGCTTGAATCCGTCCTCGCTCTTGACGCCACGGCCGCCGGCGACGATGACTTTCGCCTCGGCGAGGTCGACTTTCCCGGTCGCTTTGCGGACGACTTCTTTGACGATCATCGCGAGGTCTTTGAGTTCCACGCTCGGCGTCTCGACCGACACACTCGCTCCCGCTTGGCGCGGCAAGCTGTCGATGTTGTTCGGACGGATCGTGAAGAACATGACCGAGTCTTTGAATTTCACTTTCTCAAACGCTTTCCCCGAATAGATCGGACGGACGAACTCGGCGTCTTTGCCAGATCCTTCGATCGAAACGACGTCACTGATGAGACCGGCGTCAAGACGGGCCGCGAGTTTCGGCGCGATGTCTTTTCCGAGCGCCGTATGACCGAGGACGATCATGTCCGGTCCTTCTTGGTCGATCAGTTGGCGGAGCACTTGTCCGTAGCCGTCCGGCGTGTAGTGCTTGAGGCGTTCGTCTTCGACGACGAGGACGCGCCCGGCCCCGTATTCTCCGAGTTCATTCGCGAGCGCTTTGACGTTTTCCCCGATGACGACCGCCGTCACGTCGTCCGTCAATTGTTTCGCTGCGGCGATCGCTTCAAATGATACGTTCCGTAACGCGCCTTCGCGCGCTTCTGCGAGTACTAAAGCTTTCATATGTGATATCCCCCTTAAATGACTTTGGCTTCCGTGCGAAGTAATTGAACGAGCTCACTCACTTGTGACGCCGTATCCCCTTCAAGGATGCGCCCGGCTTTCTTCTCTTCCGGCAAGAACCGTTCGATCGTCTCGATTTTCGCTTCGATCTCATCTTCGTCGAGGTCGATATCAGACAGTTCAAGTTCTTCAAGCGGCTTCTTCTTCGCCTTCATGATTCCCGGAAGGCTCGGATAGCGCGGTTCGTTCAACCCTTGTTGCGCCGTCACGAGGAGCGGGAGCGCCACTTCGATCACTTCCGTGTCCCCTTCGACGTCACGTGTGACCGTCGCCGTCGTCCCATCGATCTCGAGCTCGGTGATCGTCGTCACGTAGTTCATGTCGAGCAGTTCGGCGACGCGCGGAGCGACTTGGCCGCTACCGCCGTCGATGGCGACGTTCCCGGCGAAGATGAGATCCGGTGCTTGCTCTTTCAAATACGTCGCGAGCACTTTCGAGATCGTCACATGGTCCGCGTCCTCGACGTCGTCCTCGATCGAGATGCGGACCGCTTTGTCCGCTCCCATCGCGAGCGCCGTGCGCAACTCTTTGTCCGCGTCTTCCGGTCCGACCGTCACGACCGTGACTTCTCCCCCGAGGTCGTCACGTTTGCGGATCGCTTCCTCGACCGCGTATTCGTCATACGGGTTGATGATGAACTCGGCGCCGTCTTCTTGGATTTCCCCGTTCTCAAGCTGAATCGCTTCCTCCGTATCGAACGTCCGTTTCAGCAATACAAAAATATTCATCGTAGTTCCCCCTTTAAGTTGTTCGCACCATCATTCATGAATCGGCATTCATTTTTTGGGCCAATGAGAGGGCTTACGGTTAAGCAAGCCCTTTTTTTAACATATGGTGTACTTTCGGAAGCGTCGACATCAAGTCATACTTGAAGCCGCTCGCCATCCAACTCGTGACCACTTCATCGATTGTGCCGAAAATCATTTGCCGGGCGAGCCGGTAGTCGAGCTCGTTGTCGAACTCCCCTGTCTCGATCCCATGCTTGACGACCGCATCGATCAAATTCAAATATGGTTTCAATACTTCGCTTATTTTTTGGCGAAGCGCCAAGTTCGACTGTCGCAACTCGATTTGTGTCACGACGGCGAGGTCGTAATCGGCCGACAGTTGTTTCAGATGTGACTCGATCAAGCGGTACAGCTTGTCCCCTGCCGTCGTCTCCTGCTCGATCTGTTGCTTCGAGTAGTCGATGAACAGCCCCATCTTCGTCTGGAACAACTCGATCAAGAGATGTTCCTTGTTTTTGAAATACAGATAGATTGTTCCGTCCGCGACGCCCGCCTCTTTGGCGATGGCTGTCACCTTTGCACCGTGATAGCCATGGTCCGCAATCACTTTCACTGCCGCATCGATAATGCGGTCACTCTTTGATCCATTCTTTGTCATAAACCCCAAGCTCCTTACCGCTGCAGAAAAATGAATGATGGTTCATTCATTTATTATTCTATCATGTGTGAAGGCAGTGTCAACTGCTTTGTTTCACTTGTTTCGCCTTCTCTTCATCGACGAGGACGCGACGCAAAATCTTACCGACGAACGTCTTCGGCAACTCATCGCGGAACTCGTACAGCTTCGGCACTTTATACGCCGCCAGTTTCTCCCGACAATGCTTGTCGAGCTCTTCTTCGGTCACGTTCACGCCGTCACGGGTGACGATGAACGCTTTGACCGTCTCGCCGCGATACGGATCAGGCACGCCGATACAGACCGCTTCTTTCACGGCCGGATGTTCGTAAAGCACTTCTTCGATTTCCCGCGGGTAGACGTTGAAGCCGCCGGCGATGATCATGTCTTTCTTCCGGTCGACGATATAGAAGAAGCCGTCCTCGCCCATGTAGCCGAGGTCGCCGGTCGCGAGCCAACCATCTTTCAAGACGGCCGCCGTCTCTTCCGGCTTTTGCCAGTACCCTTTCATCACTTGCGGACCGTGGAGCATCACTTCCCCGATCTCACCGATATCGGCCGGCGTCTCGCCGTCCGCTTTTACAATTTTAGCAGAAGTGTCCGACAGCGGCACGCCAATCGAGCCGACGATGCGCTTGTCCCATAAGAAGTTCGCATGTGTCACCGGTGACGTCTCTGACAACCCGTACCCTTCGACGATGCGTCCGCCCGTGATGCTCTCGAACTGTTCTTGAACCTCGACCGGCAGCGGCGCCGAACCGGAGATACATGCCTCGATCGACGACAAGTCGTATTTCTTCAGTTTCGGGTCGTTGAGGATGCCGACATACATCGTCGGTGCCCCCGGGAAGAAGTGTGGTTTTTTCTTGTGAATCGTCTTCAAGACGTCGGTCACGTCAAAGCGGGGCACGAGGACGAGCTCATAACCGTTCGCCATCCCGAAGTTGAGGCAACATGTCATCCCATAGACGTGGAAGAACGGCACGACGCTCAAGACGCGTTTCTCATCGCCACGGTTGTATCTATAGAAGAAGTTCGAAATCTGATCGACGTTCGCCGTCAAGTTGAAGTGGGTCAACATGACGCCTTTCGGCAGACCGGTCGTTCCGCCCGTATATTGCAAGACGGCGACGTCTTCTTTCGGGTCGACCTCGATCGGCTTCACCGGACCGAAGTTTTTAAAGTCTTTGAACAAGACCGATCCCGTCGTATCGATGACGATATTGTTCTCACGTTTCACTTTGATCGGGTACAGTTTGTTTTTCGGGAATGGAAGATAATCGGCGATGCTCGTCGTGATGATCGTTTGAATATCGGTCTTCTCTTTCACGCGGAGCGATTTCGGATAGAGGAGGTCGAGCGTGATGACAATTTTCGCGCCCGAGTCGGTGATCAAGTTCTCGAGTTCATGCTCGGTATAGAGCGGGTTCGTCTGGACGACCGTCCCTCCGGCATACAAGACGGCGTAGAATGAGATGACGTATTGCGGACAGTTCGGGAGCATCAGGCTGACCCGGTCCCCTTTTTGTAGCCCTTTTGACTGGAGCATCGTCGCGAGACGATGGGCGGCATCATCGATTTGGGCGAACGTGAGCTCTTTTCCGATGAACGAGACGGCCGTCCGGTCCGGGAAGTCTTTCGCGGCTCGACTGAGCGCCTCATAGAGGGGCTTCACCTCATAGTCAATCGTCTTCGGCATGTCGGCTGGATAATCTTGCAACCACGGTTTGTTCATCGCTTTTCCTCCTTGAGAATGAATAGTGATTCAGTTACATCCATTATAATGCTAAGAAAACGCTTTCATCTACCCTTTACCCAATAATTTTCAGAAAATATCGAAAAAAAGCGATTGGATCATAAAATCCAATCACTTTCAAATGCGTTTGAAGTAATCCTCGGTCTGTTGTGCGTTGCCGATTTTCTCGTCAAGCCGTTCCTGCAAATCTTTCTCCCATTTGATTGCCGAGAAGTCGATTCCGAACCATGCCTCCATCTCCGGACGAGAGAAGGCGTACGTCCGGTTCGGGAAGGCGAAGCGGACGATCTCCGCGTTCTTCACGAGTGTGAAATATGTCGCGGCGTTGCGGATGGCGAGCCGCTCCTGCTCGATCCGGTCCATCTCCGGATCGTCATAGCGCACGGTAAGACCGTACGGCCGCTTCTTCGTCTGCAACTCGACCGATTTATAACAGTCATGCATCGGCAAACTATGAGCAATCCCGACAACGGCGCTATTGTCGCCGACAGTGGCACCTTTATACTGGAACGGATTCGGGCGACCTGTCGACGAATCCGCACAACCCGACAAGACGAGGAGCAGAACGAGCAATAGACTGAACCGTTTCATGGGAATCCTCCTTAAGATTTGAGTTGCAAGTTGAAGCGGTAGAGCAGGCGTTTCGCGAGCAAGTGGGCGAGGAAGCCGCCGATCAAGAAACCGATGATGTACAGTGTGACACTCGTCGGGTACGAGAATGCCGATAAAATGATGCCACCGAGCATGGCGAAACAAATGACCATGATGACATGGACGAGCCAAAGCCAGCCCGTGAACATGAAGAAACGGCCGTTGTTCTCCTGCGGGGCCCGGTTGAACATGAGAAGACCGAGACCGAACGTCAACCCGATGAAGAGGAGTGAGCTGAATATCCCGACCGTCGCAAAGTCACGCCACACCGAATTGTCGGTAAACAAGTTATACGTGTCGACGTTCGCGATGTTCACAAGCGGTGACAAGATTCGCATCGGAAGGCTTTCCATTGCTGCCGAGTACCAGTCGTACGAGACATATCCTGTAATCGCTTGAATCGACCCATTCACCAACGACAAAATTCCAATCGGGAACAAGAAGGCAACGATCGACCAGAGCACTTGAGAAATCGCCTCGCCTCCGAACGAGCCCATCCAAAGCGACAACGTGAAGACCGAGATGCCAATCAAGATGACCAAACCGATGACGGCGGCCACTTTCAACGTCTGTCCTTCGATCAAGAACGCGTAGCGTGACGTGTGAATCACGACGAGCATGATTGCCCCGCCGATCAGCGACGACAGGACGATGCCGCTCGTGCCAATCAACCATTTCGATATGTACAGCTGGTTGCGGCTGAATGGGAGCGACATCGAAAAGTCGGACATTTGGCTATTGCGCTCACTGCCGATCAAGACAGATGCCATCAAGAATCCGAACACGACGTAGAGGAAGACGACCGTCTCAATCGGTAAGAGCGTCCCTAACTCACCGATCGCATAACCGACTCCAGGTATTGTCGTGAAGAAGTCTTCCGTCTCGAGTGAAGCGACGTCACTAGGAATCACCCCGTCATCATACTGGGAAGGGTTCTGTTGAATATCACGAATCCGTTCATCGTAGTACTGCATCTCATTAAACACCGGCACCGTGTAAGCGAGAATTCCGAGCCCGATGAGTAAAATCCATAAGAGCGATACTTGTTTCCAATCTTTTTTAAGTAGCACGTTAGACAACATTCGCCTCACCTCCTAATTGGACGCGGAACACGTCTTCTAGCGACATCGGAATCTCTTCGACGAGCATCGGCTTGTAGCTGTCGACGAACGCCTCGAGCTCATCCGACCGCTCACGGGCCATGAACAAAACGACACGCCCGGTCACGCTTAAAATTTCGATATCTTTTCTTTCGAGCAGTGCGACTGGCACCTCATCTTGGAAGACGACTTGCCACTTCACGCTCAAGGCGCGCGCCTCTTCGAGCGTCATGACGGCTTTGACCCGTCCCTTTTCAATCATGATGACACGGTCTGCGATTCGCTCGAGCTCGTGCAACTGGTGACTCGAGACGATGATCGAGCAATCACGCTGCTCGATTTGCGCGATCATGAGCTTCAAGACGTCCGCTTTGGCGACGACATCGAGTCCGTCGGTCGGTTCGTCGAGAAGATAGTATTTCGCCTGAACAGCGAACGCGAGCGACAGCGTCACCATCGCCTTCTGCCCTTTCGAGAGCTGACGAATCTTCTTATTGTCGATGTTGTATCGCGTGAGCGTCTCACGGAACGTCGAGCGGTTGAACGTCGGATAGATCGACTCGTACAAGGCAGCCGCCTCGTTCACCGTGTAATGTTTGAGCGCGTCGGCCGAGTCGGGCACGAAGATGACGTCCCGTTTCAATTCCGGCGTGTTGAAAATACTCGTCTTCCCATATAAGACGTCGCCTGTGTCCGGCCGGATGATGCCGACCATCGTCCGGAGGAGCGTCGTCTTGCCGGCCCCGTTCCGTCCGACGAGCGCGACGATTTCGCCGCGATGGACTGTAAAGTCGACCCCGTCGAGCACAGTCTGTCGATCAATTTTCTTCGTTAGTTGCTGGACTGTCAGCATGGCTCTCCCCTACTTTCTTATATTCCGTCTCGAACAACGTCACCGCTTCATCGAACGAGACGTTCGCGTAGTGGCAATCGATGGCGAGTTTTTGAATGGCTTCAATCACCGGTCCGCGCGAGGCGTCCTGGTCGACCCAATCTTCTGATACGAACGTGCCGCGGCCGCGATGCATCTCGAGAAGTCCTAACCGCTCGAGCTCCTGATACGCCTTGCTGACCGTATTCGGATTGATAACGAGGTCGGTCGCAAGTTCGCGCACCGACATGACCTTGTCCCCGGGCCGTAAAATGCCGCGGATGACGAGTGCTTTCGTCTGGTTTACGATCTGTTCGTATAAAGGTTCCGAACTTTTCATATCGATATTATATAGCAATTTCTCACACCCTCTCCCTTATCCGTTATAAGTGTATTATATGTACTAGTACACGTAAATGCAATAGTTCTTCGAGGGCATCTTTAGTTTACAGGGAATTGGAAATAATTTGTATACGCCTTTAGACCGAGACGGTTTCGGACTTTTCGGGTACATTGGAGGAGAGGTGACAAAGGATATGAAAAAAAGATTGTTGTTTGGTGCAGCCGCCCTCTTCGTGGCAGGCTCGATGTATGGACGTGGGGAAGCGACGGAACGCTATGAGACGTACATATATGACACATATGGGGAGAACGTCGAGGTGGACGTGTCGCGTGATTGGAAGATGGCGAACTTTAAAGCGACGTTCGAACTCGAGCGTCCCCCGCTCCAAGGCACGTATCACGCCCGGACGTACGGTGACGGAACGATCCATGACGACGTAATGCCGACCTACTGGGTGAACGAAGCGGAGTCGACGATTCATGCCCGGCTCGTCGACGCGAATGCCTTGACGGAAGCAGAGACGGTACGCGCGACCGTGTCCGATAGGGCCGGACGAGGACAAACGATCGAGACGATGCCGGCGACGTCCATCTTCGAACTGAATCCTGAACGATTTTTAGGCGTCGCGATCATGTTGCACGAGGCGTGGGACGACACGGACGAGCAAAAGCAGCGCGTCCTCAACATCATCCGTCTGCTCGAGGACGATGTGAGATCGATCCACTTCTCGTTCGACGTGACGCCGGACGAGGATGACGACTTCACGGAACGTTATTTGAACGTGACGCAGAACGGGCGCGATGGCGAGCCATCATTCGCCTCGCTCCAGACGATCGACGACTTGAACGACCACGACCGGCTTTACGGGTTCGACGAGACAACGTTCATCACGGAATACCGTTTTGACGGGACGAAGATCGACCGGGACACGGCCGATTGAACAGGTCGAGTCGCCTCACTTTACATGGGGCGATTCACTTGCTATCATTTGACGAGTCAATGATTGATTAGTCAAACGAGAAAGGTGGGACGCTATGGAGCTACGTGATGTGAGCCGTTTGCTTTACCAAATCAAACTCGCCGACCAACGTGTCGCGACGGCGTTCGAGAACGAGACCGGCTTCAGCCTGACCCGTTACGAGATGCTCATGGTCGTCAATGAGAAAGGCGTCTGCTCACAAAGTGAGATTAAAGACGCGATGAACATCGACCACGCCGCCGTCACCCGGCACTTGAAGATCCTTGAAGACAAGGGTTACGTCTTACGTGAGCGGAACGCCGCGAACCATCGTGAAGTGTTCGTCCGCCTGACCGACGACGCCGCGCGCGACTTACGGTCGTGCGAACAAAAGCACGACGCGTCCAACCATTTGATGAGCGTCTTGTCGGAAGATGAGATGGCGCAACTGTCCGCTTTACTTGAAAAATTAAACCAAGTCTAAACAGAGAGAAAGAGGAGATCCCCTATGGCAACTACATTTAAAAACGATACATTCCAAGACGTCGTCCTCGGTCGTAAATCGATCCGTGTGTACGATGAGAACGTGAAAATCTCACAAGAAGAGATGCTCGAGATGATCCAGGAAGCGACGATGGCCCCGTCATCGGTCAACATGCAACCGTGGCGCTTCGTCGTCGTCGAGAGCCCAGAGGCGAAAGAGACACTCAAACCGCTCATCAAGTTCAACGTGCGTCAAAACGACACGTCGGCCGCGATGGTGCTCATCTTCGGTGACATGGAATGCTATGAGCTCGGCGAACAGATTTACGACCAAGCCGTCGCGGAAGGTAAAATGCCGCAAGACGTACGCGACCAGCAGCTCGCTGCTATCCTCCCGTACTACAAGAACTTGTCGAAGCAAGAGATGAACGACATCGTCAAGATCGACTCGAGCCTCGCCGCGATGCAGTTCATGCTTGTCGCCCGTGCGCACGGTTACGACACGAACCCGATCGGCGGTTTCGAGAAAGACCAACTCGCCGAGACGTTCGGTTTAGACAAAGACCGTTACGTGCCGGTCATGATCCTCTCTGTTGGGAAAGCGGCAGAAGAAGGCTACCAATCGGTCCGCCTCGACGCTGAAACAATCACAAACTTCAAATAATCGGAGGAACCCCACATGATCCTAATCAATGCCATCTTCGACGTGAAAGAAGACGCGTTCGACAACTTCTTGACAGATATCAACAAGCTCATCGACTCGTCGAAACAAGAAGCCGGTTGCTTGAGCTATGAACTGTTCCAATCGACGACGTCTGAGAACCGGTTCGTCATGATCGAGAACTGGGCCGACCAAGCGGCCGTCGAGCAACACAACCAAAACCCGGACCTCATCGCGTTCGCCCAAAACGTAGGCAACTACGTGACGGCGAAACCGGTGCTCCATGTGACGGAAGTAAACTAACAAATGCCTAGAGCGGTCAACGCTCTAGGCATTTTTTTAATGGTGTGGTTCCGTCACGGCTTCGACCCATGCGGCGCCTTCGTACAGGGCTGCCCACTCGGCTTCCGTCAATTCCCCGACGATGAACTGTTTTGCTGGGAAGATGGTCGATCCGTTTGCTTGCGCGTGGACCCGGGCGAGATACAGCCCGTCTTCTTTTAGCGACGTCGTCAATGCGTACGTCCCTGCCCCGACCCGTTTCGCTTCTTGCATCCCGTATGACAGCGTCCCGTCCGCCTTTTGCAGTTCAAGGTGGACGAAGTCCGGTTCGTCTTCACTGAGCGCGATCTCGAACGTGACCGGTACTCCGGGAATGACCTCGTCCGGGAACTCAAGCGTCGCCTCAAGCGGGGCTTCTTCTTTATACAAAGTCGTCGCCTCCGGATTGACCGCGCAACCAGCTAACGCCGTTACGGCGACGAGGCATGAGATGATGGATAGCTTCCATTTCATTCGTTTCACCCCGCATTCAAATAACGCTGTAGTGTCGTTGAGCGTCGGATGACGACCCAATCGAGTAACGCGACGATGAGAAGCGACAACCCGACGAGCGGGAAAACGATTCCAAAGCCGACAAGCAAGACGAGGAACACGTTCCGCCGTATTTTCGACGGTGCGGATGGCGCCCCGCTCTTCGCGTTCGGCTTCCGTGAATACCATAAGTAGGCACCGCTCACGACGACGAACACGACGCCGAGACAGATGACGAGGCCAAGCAACTGGTTGAACAGTCCGAACTGTTTCCCTGTATGAAGCGTGATCCCGAGTGCGACCGCCTTGCCGACGATGCCGTAATGGTCGTAGCGATAATCAGCGAGCACCGCCCCCGAATACTGATCGAGGTGGATCGTCGCCTCGTCTTGGGCCCGGTCCGGGTAAGCCGACAACGTATAGACGCCGTCTGCCGTGCCCGGAAGGCTAATCGTATAGCTCGGGTCCATCCCGACCGTGGTCGCGATTTGATTGACTTGATCGAGCGAGAGCGGAACGTATCCGGCAACAACGGAGTTCGGCACCGGGAGCGTCTCCGCCGCCCACGGGACGTCCGCGACGTCTTCTGTCTTCACGGATGAGGTCGGTGCTTCTCCGCCCCAAATCGACGGCGGATAGCCGACACCGGCGTTCGTCGCGATCGATTGGAAGTTCGCGCCCCAAAACCCGGACCACGGGAGACCGGTCAAGACGAGGAACAAGAGCCCAGCTGTCACCCAAAACCCAGGGACGACATGCAAGTCACGCCGCAACACCCGTTTCCCTTTCCGGAGGCGCGGATAAATCGTCCCCGACGCCTGTAGCCCGTTGCGCGGCCAGAATAGATAGAGTCCCGTCGCCATCAAGACGATCGTCCAACAGGCGACGAGCTCGACGATTCGGTCACCGAGCGTTCCCATCATCAGTTCGCCATGGAGGACCTCCACTTGGTTCATGAAGCGGTCGGCGTTTAATTGTGACCCGATGACGTTCCCGCTGTAAGGATCGACGAACACTGTCGTCGCCCCTTCTTCGGTCATGACACGAAATTCACTCGAGCGGTCCGGCGACTCACCCGGTCGATACCGTGTGATTGGTGTATCCGGATACTCGGCTTGAACCCGATTGAGTAGCTCCGTCGCGCTCAACCGTTCCCCGCTCGGCTCGACTTGATAGTAGTCGGCATAGATGACTTGCTCGATTTGTGGCTTGAATAAATAAACGGCCCCCGTGACCGCTAGCACCAATAAGAACGGTGCGATGATCAATCCGGCGTAAAGATGCCAGCGCCAGACGGCACGGTACCAATCACGCCCCGATGAAGATGATTTCATGATGATTCCCCCGGTTATGTAATGTGTCCAATATGTGAACAGGTTAATTGTACGCACTCACACTTTTTGTGATCGCTTACTTTGTGGCTGTTGTTTGTCTATCTGACGAAATAAACGTGAAGTTAGATTCATCGTAATTACACAACTGCGCTTGATAACTTGTAGGATAAGATGAACTCATCTTGTAGACTGATTGAAGTGAGGTGATCTAGATGAAATATACATGCCCTTGTTGCGGGTACAAGACGCTTGACGAAGAACCACCTGGCACGTATGACATTTGCGGCATCTGTTTTTGGGAAGATGACGTGGTCCAGTTCAATGACCCGGACTACGAAGGTGGTGCCAACGAAGTGTCACTCCGACAAGCACAACAGAACTATATTCATGTTGGCGCATGCGATCGAGGCTCGCTCAAATTCGTTCGGACTCCGGACGAGGACGACGTCAAAGATCCAAAATGGCGACCACTTCGTAAAAAATGAGCATAAAAAATCCGCTTCTACGCATAGGTAGAAGCGGCTATTTTTATAACCCGATGATCGCGACAGACACACCGAGAACACCGATGAGCGCCATCGCGTAAACTGGTACGCGTGGCATCTCGCCGTTGTTATCGAGCGCCTTCCCGAACATGAAGAACACGAGCGGGTGAACGAGGAACGGCATCGAGAAGATGAGCGGGATGAGAAGCGACGCTTCCGTCCCAAACATGCCGCCTTGGATCGCTGCGAAGAGACCGAAGTGCGAGATCGCTGACGACTGAGCCATTGCCGAATAGTCGAACGCGATCGTGCTGAAGCTGAGGAGCACGAGTCCGCCGAAGACGGCCATGATCTGCCAGCCGAACGAGAACTGCATGAGTGCCTTGACTTCTTTGAAGTCTTCGCCGTTCGCAGCGCGCAAGTTTTTGAGCGCGAGGAACGTAAGTGTGAGACCGACCAAGACGATGATTGCCGTCGGCCAGATCCAGAGTGCCCCGTTATCGGCACTGATCGCCAAAATCGAGAAGACGAAAATGTGACCGAAGAACGGGATGTTGATCATAATCGGGGCACGTTTCGCTGCGACTTTCCCGAAGTCACCAGCTGTACATGCACCTGTGAGACCACTGTGCGAGAGCGATCCCGCCATACCTGGTGCGAGGTTACGGATGTGTCCTGTACGTGCGAACCACATGAGGAGCGCGATTCCACCGAACATCCAGAACAACTGTCCGAAGAATCCGTAGAAGAGGACCGAGTTCATGCCTTCGATGGCGAAAGCGTCCCCGATGCGTGAACCACCGACCATGAAGTTCGCTGCCAAAACGACCGGGATCCCGGCGAAGAGGAGCGCGCGAACCGTCGGGCCGTACGTCCAGTTTTGGAAGATGGCACCGAGCGCTGACGACAAGATCATCGCGAAGAAGATCTGCGGGAGCGCGATAACAGGTTGGACGAGCGTGGCGATCGCGAACGAGATGAACAAGATGGCGATCAAAATCACCGTCTCGATCAAGCCTTTACGCATGTACACCTGTTTGTCGTCGATTTGCGCCTTGTGGTCGATCAACAGGAACGATGCCGCGAGACCGATCAACGCGAGAATCGGATAGTAAAGCATGATGCCCTCAGCCGTACCCGGTTGAATCATCATACGGAAGAACCCTTCCAATCCGACGAGCAGGAAGAATGAACGGAGGATGAAGATGAACTGCGTCCGTCCCGTTCCGAGGAACATCTCTTCTTTTGACGGCACGACGATGTCTTTCACGTCGAGCGCTTGTTTGCTTAAGATTTTACGTAGCTCTTGCCCACCGACGAAGAACGACACGACGAGCGCGATGATCGTCGTCCGTGAGAGGAAGTCGACGAGCGGGAATTCTGGGAGACCCGGCGTCGCGATGCCCATCTCGACCATGACGAAGCCAAGACCAAGTCCGAAGATGACGATGACGAGGATTGGCGAGAACCGTGAACCGGCCACGACCATCCGTGACAAGATGACCATCGGGATGACGAAGGCCATTAACAACCAAAACTGGTTGAGTAATTGAACTTGAGATAACTGCTGTACAATTTCCATGGATAAACCCCTTATACATTTTTTTCACACTGTCTCGAAGTGTAACGTATTGTCGATTTTGTGACAAGGGGGTGTGACGTATTGTAAAGATTGAAAGCGGAACCAAATGAATTGGTCCCGCTTTCGGTCAATTATTCGGTTGACGAAGACCCCAAGTGCCTTTATTTCCTGTGGCATAAAACAAGTCTTCTTTCCCGGCGAAACTCGCGGAATCGCTCGAGTGGGCACGAATCTGTTTATTGACGTGCGCCTTCCAATCTTTGTACCGATCGAGCTCGAGTTGATAGTACGACTTCTCGATGTAGTCATAAATTTCTTTCAAAGATGCCTTCCCGCCGTGATGCTGGAGGGCGAATTGGATTTTGCGAAGTAGTGCGCGCTTCAAGTTATCCCTCACCTTTCACTAAATACTTCTAAATACTCTTCAAACTTTTGTTCAACCGCTCTGACGATTCTTTCATGAACAAATTCGCTCTCAATACGAAATTCTTCCCTAACACAGAATATATCATCAACTAACTTAAAAGGCGGAGAAATATTGCTCACTCTTGTAGGAGTAGTCGATAGGTACTTCAATGGCAGTGTTTTTAAGTGCCGTTTCATTTTCGCTTCGGAGAAAGGAGCTTTAAATTCCTCGCTTATATTTTTGAGAGCGTACAAGCGGTGTTGGCTACTAACTAAGTCATAATAAGGTCTTGCTAGTTCAGTTATTGAAACTGGGGCATGCCAATCATGAGGACCTCGCTCTAACATAATCTTCAGTACATTCATTTTATAAGGTCCCTGCCTATCGAACTCATCTATGTACTGAATTAACTGCTTAAGCCGTTCTTCCATAATTACGCCACCCTCATTCTGAAGCTTTCCGACTGAAGTAGTGATGCAGCCGCACTTCAACGATTTGACTGACCCATTCGTAAACCAAAGGATGAGCATACGCTTCGTTCTGCTCAATATGTAAGGACTCCTCTGACACGAAGAACGGCCCTTTTGCTATTTTATCAAAAGGCATCCGTAACAGTAACTTTTCAATCCGTTGCTGCTGGAACGGGGATTGGAAGTCTTTCGTTTGCCCGTCAATCTGTTGCCGATATGGGAATGTGTTGATGAACTCATAGAATGGTCGAGCCGCCTCGCTCGCCGGAAGTGGTCGAAGCCATCCATCGATTCCACGGCCTAGCATGATTGATAGCACAATCATCTTATAGCTCTTCGTCATGTCCGTGTACTCCACTTCAAGCAACAACGACTTCGCCTCTTCAAACAGATGACTCTCTTCATCATCTAGCTCACCTATCCGGTCGAGAAACCCGTAAAAACCGCCATCTTTCTTCCATTCAGAACGATAGGCATCGATTGAGTATTCGCCTCGTTGAATCAACTCTAGGTAACTCGGCCTTCTCCCTAACTCTTCTTTCACCATGTAGTAGTTCCGCTCCAACTGTTGCCGACGCGTCGAAGAACGGGTCACCATCCGCTTCAATAAGTCGATGGCCTGTAAATCAAATTCGATTGTACAACCGTTTGGTAAATCGATTCCTGTAGGAAGTGACTTGACGACCGGTTGTCGTTTTGTCGTCAGGAGTGCCAACTTCTTGTCGATATTTTTGTAGTTCCCAATTAAATCGATAATGGTGCAATGCGTCTTCCCGCTCAGTAAGCGGAGTCCACGACCAATCTGTTGGGTGAAAACCGTCAACGATTCAGTCGGGCGGCAGAACAATAACGTATCAATCTCTGGAATATCGACACCTTCATTGAACAAGTTCACCGCAAAGATGATATCGAGATGTCCTTGTTTCAATTGACGGATGACTTCCGCACGGTCATATTCGGTCTGGCTATGTAACGCGACGGCTTGAACACCTTGTAGGCGGAAATAGTCGGCCAAGTATTCAGCCTGATTGACTGACGAACAGAAACTAAGCGCTCGTGTTTGGTGATGTATCTTCCACGCCTCATAGATTTTTTGAGCGACACTCTCTTTCAACTGCTCCGCCAACAGTTCGTCCTGATCATAGCGACGACCATTGATCAATCGAATCTGCGAATAGTCAATCTCATCATAAATCCCAACGTAATGGAATGGCGTCAAATACGACTCTTCAATCGCTTCTGTGAAGTGCATCTGATAGGCGACATTGTCGTCGCACAAGGCATAGACGTCTCCACCGTCCAACCGGTCCGGTGTCGCTGTCAATCCTAGCAAGAATTTCGGTTCGAAATAGTCCAAGACACGACGATAAGACGGTGCCGCCGAGTGATGAAATTCGTCGACGATTATCAAATCGAACTGATTTGGCGCGAACTGTTCCATTCGGTGTTTCGAGGCCAACGTTTGAATCGAAGCGAACAAAACATCTGCCGATTCTTCATCTCTCGAGTCACCGCCAAGGAGTAATCCTGTCTTCCATTCATTGGAGACCCTTATAAAAGAGCTCTCAGCTTGAAGCAGAATCTCTTTTTGATGGGCGATGAAGAGTACTCGTTTGAACTGTCTGGCGAAAAAGGCGCTCAAGTACGTCTTTCCTAAACCTGTAGCGAGTACGAGCATCGCCTTACGTCTTCCTTCATCCATCGTCTCGCGTAACGCCTTCAACGCAGCATCTTGCACGGTGTTCGGCGTTATTGTATCGTCCTCGATATAGACCGGCGTCGGTTCTGCAATTTGCTCCGCTTCCTTCATCCGGTCTTGACGGGCATTGTACTCTTCACGATAAGGCTGTATCGAGACGGCATTCATGATTTGGGCGTAATCACTATAGAAGAGATCGTGAAACGCATCGACCGATTGCTCGAACACGTCCTCCGAGATACTTGCTGGAATCTCGACGTTCCATTCGACACCTCGATTCAAGGCGCTATGCGACAGATTGGAAGAACCGACAAAGAACGTTCCGCCATCTTCTGTTCGGAACAAGTAGGCTTTCGGATGGAATGACTGACCTTTGGATCGATAGAGTCGCAGTTCCACGCCTTGAATGTTCATTAACATTTCCAGAGCATCCGGATTCGTCAAATAGAGATAATCGCCAATTAGAATCCGGACTTGCGCACCGCGTTTAACTGCGCCCTTTAGGGAAGCTGCAATTTCTTGCACGCCCGATACTTGCGCAAACGCGACGACCATATAAATTTCAGTCGCCGCGTCGATTTGGTGTTGTAATGGAATTCGTAAATGACTCGTATGCAGACGTAACTCACTCATGATCAAGGACCTCTTCCAAGAAGAGACCTTTTTCAAAACCGCCCCGCTTTTCACGCTTCTCCTCGCGGATGCGATTCAATTCTTCGAAGCTTGCACCATGCATCTTCCCGAGCGTATAGACGAGTTCCAAAATATCAGCCAATTCTTCGAGTGATTCTTCATCGATGTTCGTCTCTTCATACTCTTTGATTTCTTCATAGAGTTTCAAACGGGCCTGTTCGAAATGTTCGGCTTGATTCAAGTGTTTGACGACAGGAATTTGCCCTGCTTCGTGAATGATTTCAGGGATACGGTCGCGGATTAGTTTGTTATAGCGCTCCATAATTTATTCATCCTTTCTCTAAGGCGTGATGGTAGATCCACATTCGATTAAATATTATACTTTCATTATATCCAATTATTTGGAATAGCGCTTTAAGTGCAGGGAGGTATTTTATGATAACGTCAGAAATCCAATCAATATTTAATGTATTTAACAATAACTATGTATACGAAATACCTGATTTTCAACGAGATTTTGTCTGGGGCGAACACGAAGTAACTCAATTGTTTAAAGACTTTAACGAAGATACAGAGGAGTTTACAAAAGAAAGTTCTTTGTTAGATGGATATTTATTGGGGAATATCGTTTTAATTAATAATGACGCAACTACAGCGAGCAAAATTGTTATCGATGGTCAACAAAGACTCACTACACTTTCTCTACTCTACAAAGTACTAGAAGAAACAATTGATTATCGTCTTCATCGAAAAGAAAATAGTATTGAAACCATGCAAAAATGGATGAATATGCGCGGAGAATTAAATAAAGGTTATGGCTTATTTGATGATGAAGCAAATTTTAAAAATTCAAAGATACAACATCATAAGAGTCTAGAATTCGGAAGTATTTACCGACACATCATACGTCCAGATTCAAGTGCAAAGAATAGTCTACAACAATCTAGTCAAATCGAAGAAGTCTATGAAGTTTTAAAAGAAGAGCTCTCAAAGTTGAGTGACCAAGAACTACCTAAATTTGTGAACTACATTAAACACAAAGTGATGCTTATTGTAACGACCGCTCCAACGTTATCTAAAGCTTTTCAGTTATTTGAAATCTTAAATAACCGAGGTAAAGACTTGGAACCTTTAGATTTGATAAAGAATATGCTCCTCAAAAATTTGGCAAAAGAACATTATAGTGAAGATGAACGTGATAAATTTACAGAACTATGGCGGAAATTTAATGATAACCTTGCGCTGAATTCTAAGAAGAAAATTGAGTCTTCTACTTTCCTGAAACATTATTTAGTCGGAACAACAGGCGAGAATGTCCGCAAAGATAAATTGTTTAACTATTATTCAGAATTAAACCCATCAAAAGAAAACGTACTAATGATGGTTTCAGAAATGCATGATGTTTCGTATACTTACGGGAAACTTGAACGAAAAGAATTCGATGGCTTTATCAAAAATACACATCTACTAGATATTCTTTTTAAGCTTTTAAGTCTAAAACAAGCACAAACCATCCTGATCCCATTCTACAACGAATCTGAGCAACGTAAGTCAGAAGTCGTTGACTTAGCAATTCGCTTAGGAGCTAGTGTTATCTTCTCTTATACTCAAACAAACTATATCGAGGCTGAGATACCTTCACTAATCAAAAAATATTACGCTACTTTGGATAGAGAGGGTTCAGATCGAGCATACTTCCAATTCACGAATGAATTAGAGCGTCGCATTCAGGAAAAAGCAAAGCTAGCTAAAGATGCTGTATCTACAAGAAGGTTTGAAAATACTCGTGGAAATTATAACAAGAAAGGTTATGACCTTTTACGTTTCATTGAATCATATGGTCACTTAGACAGTGCTGTGCTTTTAACGTCAAATCGAAGTAAAAAAATCACTTTAGAACACATCATGCCGAGAACACCTGTGAATCAAGAATTTATAATCGATTCCGGCTTTACAGATATCGAAGAATATAAAGAATACGTGAATCGAATCGGTAATTTTGCTCTAATACACAATGATGAAAACTCCGCTCTCTCGAATAAAAGTTTTGATCAAAAACGTCTCGTATACGCTCGCTCGTCAATTTGGACAACTCAAGTACTGAACAGTATGTTAGTTTCGACAATGAAATCCGGAAAAGAAGTACATCAGTATGAGGTAATTAATGAATCTTTGTTTGTCCAGGCCGAAGAAGGGATTTGGACAAAAGAGAACATTCATGCACGTTCAGAGAAAATTGCACTATACTTGGAATTGATTCTTACTAAGGGCGGTAGTAAATAATTTAGCTACTCAACACATAAAAGAAGCGACCGTTGAAGGGTCGCTTCTTTTATTCCACAATCTCAAACGCCTTCACATACGCCACGTGATCAAGGAACAAAATCATCTCCTCATCGAATTGAACGAACCCGTCCGACGCGTGTCGGAACGATTGATAAATCGACTCGAGCGCCGCATAGCGGCTCTCCGCCTCGACCGTATACGTCAAAATCTCTTCGTTGATCAAATGAAACTCAATCTCGTACGATTTCATGCTGTCTCCTCCGTTTCGTGTGGATAGCGAGCCTGTCTGCTATCCTTTACCCGCTCTTTGCCGTCTCGTCTCAAAATTCGTCCACCTCGTTGACTTCGGTCACAACGACACCCGTATCCCCGACTTTCCCCAAGTCTTTAACGATTGGGTCTTCATACGCCAAGACATGAAATTCTTGCTCGACCGTGCAGATCACGTAATGCGACAACGACCCCCGGTACGTGTTGACGCGTTCTGTCGACATCGTGTCTGCGGCGAATCGCGTGAATTGAGACGTCTTCAGCTTCACGATGGGGTAGGCATTGCGTAGCCCTTCTTCGTGCATGCTATGGTCCTCGATCGTCCCGAGAAACACGGCATATTGCTCAAAGCGGATGAGGATCCGGTCGCGCTCCGCGTCCCACGTCAACAACATCGTCGCATCCTCCGCTCCGAAACACGTCCACTCGAGCGGATAGTACATCTCGCCTTTCATCTGAAACGACTCGACATCGAGCACGTAGTCCTCCGTCGTCATCAAAAAATTCAAATCGATGGCCAAACCGTTTCCCCCTTTCAAAAAAAGCGACGTCCGCAAACGTCGCTCTCCCTCAATAAAAGATAAACCACAGTGCCGCTGCCACTAAAAACAACCCGGCCCCGATGAAGAGAATCTTCGCTAATCGTTCATATACCATGTCTTCACCTCACTAACGCCGCACCGACGATGAGCGAGACACCAATCGAGAGGAGGAACGCCAAAAGCCCGACGGCGATGTTCCCTTTCCCAATCTCTTCGTTCACCTTCAAGGACGGGGTCAAAAATTCAAACAACCAATACGTGACGAGGAGCAAGAAGAAACCGAAGCCCCCGCCGACCAAAATGTCGACCATGCGATCGTGGTGGCTCTCGACGACACGGAAGATGTTGGCGAGACCGACAACCTTCCCGCCCGTCGCGAGCGCCACGGCGATGTTCCCTTTTTGAATCTCGCGCCAATTGCTGTACGGCGTCGTCACCTCGAAGATGGCGAGCCCGACGACGATCATGAGCCCGGCGATCGTATACAGACCGAACGACTCGAGCATGACGTTAAACGTTACGTTACCCAATAGCATCTCGTCCTCACTTCAACTCGACGACCGTGACCCCGAGTCCACCTTCGCCCATGCCGCCCGGACGCTGACTCTTCACGTGGCGATGTCCTTTCAAGAACTCTTGCGTCGCTTGCCGCATCGCGCCCGTACCGAGCCCATGGATGATGCGGACGTTGTCGTAACCCGACACGAGCGCCTCGTCGATATATTTGTCTAGGCGTGAGAGTCCTTCTTCGACGCGGACCCCGCGCAAATCGAGCTCCGACTTCGTCGTGCTCTGGCGCTTCAACGAGCTGCCTTTCGCTTTGAGCGGCTGCTCTTTCGACGGTCCGATTTTCTGAAGGTCGTCCGCTTTGACGTTCACTTTCATGATCCCGACCTGGACGTTGTACTCGTTGTCGTTGATCTGGTTCACGATATAGCCTTTTTGATTGAACGTCGTCACTTTCACTTCTTCGCCTTTACTGAACGTACGTTTCTGTTGCGCTTTTTGTTTCACTTTTTGGATCTTTTTATCTTGGAGCGTCGGTTTCGCCGATTCGAGTTCTTTCTTCGCGGCGATGATCTCATGCTCTTTGACGATGCCCTGCTCACGCAGCTTCTTCAAACGGTCGATGACTTCGTTCGCTTGACGCTTCGCCTGCTCGACCGCCTTGTCGGCTTTCGCCTCGGCCTCGCTATACATCGTGTCGCGTTCTTTCTCGAACTCGGTCATCTTCGCCTCGAACGCCGCCTGTTCTTCTTCAAGGTCGTGGCGCTTGACGATCAATTCTTGTTCGAGCTGCTCGGCGCGTTGTTTCGCCGACTCGAGCTCGTTGATCATCGATTCGACCGACTCGGCATCGGTGCCGACATGGCTCCGCGCCTTGTCGATGACGTCGTCAGACAATCCGAGACGACGGCTGATCTCGAACGCGTTCGAGCGTCCCGGCACGCCGATCAACAGACGATACGTCGGGCTGAGCGACTCGATATCAAACTCCATCGATGCGTTCATGACGCCTTCCCGGTTATAGGCGTACGCCTTCAATTCCGAGTAGTGCGTCGTCGCGGCCACACGGGCCCCACGGCGCTTCACTTCGTCGAGGATGGCGATGGCGAGCGCGGCCCCTTCTTGCGGGTCGGTTCCGGCACCAAGCTCATCGAACAAGACGAGCGACATGAAGTCGATCTTGTCGAGCATGCTGACGATGTTCGTCATGTGCGAGCTGAACGTCGAGAGACTCTGCTCGATTGACTGCTCGTCTCCGATATCGGCGTAGACGGCGTCAAACACGGACAGCTCCGTCCCGAAGTCGGCCGGCACGTAGAGACCTGACTGCACCATGAGCTGAAGCAGACCGATCGTCTTGAGCGTGACCGTCTTACCGCCGGTGTTCGGACCGGTGATGACGAGCGACGTGTAATCCTCGCCGAGCTCGACCGTGATCGGGACGACCTCATCGCGAGGGATGAACGGATGACGCGCCTGTTTCAACTTGATTTCCCGGGCGTCGTTTAGCTTCGGCTCGGTCGCCTTCAACTCATGACCGTACGCGACTTTCGCGAACACGAAGTCAAGCGTGGCGAGCACGTCGAGGTTCGTCACGACCGAATCGGCGACACCGCCGACAAGGTTCGACAGCTCGCTCAAGATGCGGTCGATCTCGGCGCGTTCTTTCAAACGCACTTCTTGAATCTCATTGTTGATCGAGACGATCGCCTGCGGCTCGATGAAAAGCGTCTGACCGGAAGCCGACTGGTCATGGACAATCCCGCCGAACGCTTGGCGGTACTCTTGTTTCACCGGGACGACGTAACGGTCGTTCCGGATCGTGACGATGGCGTCCGACAACATCTTGGCGTTGTTGCGGAGGATGTTGTCGATGCGGGAGCGGACGCTGCCCTCGAAGCTACGGAGCTGCGTCCGGAGGCCGCGCAGTTGCGAGCTCGCCGAGTCTTGGACCGTGCCTTGGTCGTCGATGGCGTGTCGAATCGACTGCTCGACTTCGATCAGTTTCGTCAAACGCTCCGCATACTCGTCGAGGCGCGGGATACGGAGGTCCTCATTGTCCTCGTGGAGCTTCTCGAAGAAGTTCTTCACTTGCCGGCCGCTGTACATGACGGCGGCGACGGCGAGCAGTTCGCTCGTCGAGAGCACCGAGCCGATGGCGGCCCGCTTCACTTCGGCGCGGACGTCGGTCAGTCCACCGAGCGGGAGTCGGTCACGGAGACGGACGACCTCGGTCGCCTCCTTCGTGACGTTCAAATTGGCGAGCACCCGGTCGTATGAGTAATCGGGTTGCATCGTGAGCGCCCGGTCTTTCCCGAGCGAGCTCGCGGCGTGGGCGGCGAGCTGTTGGCGTAGTTTTTCATATTCTAAAACGCGTAATGCGTGGTCCATCTAGCATGTTCCTTTCTGTCGCTTCGCGTCAAAGAACGCCTTGGCGTCCTTAAACGAGAGGCAGTTGATGATATCGGACGGTTCGAGATAGGCCTTACGGGCGTGCAAGACGCCGAGCGCCATATCTTCCATCATGTCCGGGTGGTGCGTGTCGGTGTTGATCATCAGTTTGACGCCGGCCGCTTTCGCTTTCTTCAGCGTCGAGGCCGTCAAATCGAGGCGGTTCGGGTTGGCGTTCAACTCGAGCGCCGTGCCCGTCTCTTTCGCGAGGGCGATCAAGCGCTCCTCGTCGATCGGATAGCCGTCACGGCGTCCGATGAGTCGGCCCGTCGGATGGGCGATGACATTGACGTAAGGCGAACGACAGGCGTTCTCGAGCCGGGACATGATCTCGTCGACCGATTGGTCCATCTTTGAGTGGATCGAGGCGACGACGTAATCGAGCGTCGCTAAAAACTCCGGCTCATAATCGAGTGTGCCGTCAGGCCGGATATCCATCTCGACGCCGCGCAACACGTGCATGTCGTGCTTCTTCGCGGCTTCGAGGATCTCTTCCCCTTGCGCCTCGAGACGTTCCTCGGTCAAGCCGTTGACGAACGTCATGTACTTGCCGTGATCGGTGATGGCGATCCATTCATAGCCGCGCGCTTTCATCGCCGCGACGAGCTCGTCGACCGTCAACTTCCCGTCCGACCAGACCGTGTGCATGTGGGCGTCGGCCTTGATGTCGTCGAGTGTGACGAGTTTCGACAAGTCGTGCTCGAACTCGAGGTTTCCTGCCCGCAGCTCGGGCGGGATGAACGGCAAGCCGTAACGCTCGAACAGCTCCGCTTCCGTCTCCGGTTGCCAGAGGCCGTCCGCCGTCTCGACGCCGTACTCGGAGATCGACTCGCCTTTTGCTTTCGCGAGCTGGCGCATGCGGACGTTATGGTCTTTCGAACCGGTGAAGTGGTGGAGCGTCGCGGCGAATGCGCCCGGCTCGACCATCCGGAAGTCGACCGACACCATCTCTTCGCGTTCGAGGACGAGCGATACTTTCGTTTCCCCGGCTGCGATGACTTCATTGATGAACGGGAGCTCGAGCAGTTTGTCCCGGAGGGCGACCGGTTCCTCGGTCGCGATGATGAAGTCCAAGTCTTTACACGTCTCTTCGGCCCGGCGGAAGCTGCCCCCGACCGAATGACGGAGGACGAGTGGTTCGTTTTCGAGCACGGTCTCGATTTCTTCGACGACCGGACGCATCATCGCGTACGATAGGCGTTCCGGGCGCGACTCGAGGTTTTTCGCCGCGGCGAGCAGTTTCTCAACGCTCTTCGCGCCGAAGCGTGGGAGCTCGGAAGCCGTCCCGTCTTCGAGGACGCGGATGAGCGATTCCAAGTCGACGACACCGATCTCACGGAGTTGCGCGAGCTTCTTGCCGCCAAGCCCTTGAATCTTGAGTAATTTCATCAGACCGAACGGGATCTCTGCTTGGAGCGACTCGAGCACTTCGCTCCGCCCCGTGTCACGCCATTCTTCGAGCACGGCCGCCGTGCCTTTGCCGATGCCTGGGATCGTCGTCAAGTCCTCAATCTCATCGAGTTCAAGTTCTGAGTTCTCGAGCGCCGTCGCGGCTTTCCGGAAGGCGTTGATTTTGAACGGGTTCTCACCCTTGATTTCCATGTATTGTGCGATCTTTTCGAGCAGCATCATCGCTTCAACTTTATTCATAACTTTTCCCCCTTATCCATACAGAAAAGGCCGAGACACAAGCACTTGCTTGCATTCCGGCCTGTCGTGTCACAGCATCTTATTCGAGAACCATTCCGAAAGATACGGTGTATCTTGAATGATGAACGTCGCAAGCGACGAGTTGTCGACGGCGTTTTGTACACCGGCCATCGGGACGAACGCGATCACCCAAAGGATGAAGAACGTGATGACGTACGACTCGAAAAATCCGAGAACGGCACCGATGATCCCTTTCAATTGACGCAAGATCGGCAAGTCCGTCAAGAAGTCGAGCATCGACAAGATGAGATGCAAGACGAGTTTCGTGATGACGAACAAGACGACGAACCAGAAGACGTTATAAAACGTCATCTCGATCCCTGAGAGCGAGTTCAAGTCGAGCACACCGCCTGGGAGCGTCCCGTCAAGTTGCGACGGATATGGGATCCATAGTTTGAACGCTTCGGCGAGGTCCCGGTAATAGGCGTTGGCGACGATAAAACTGATGATGAGCGCGACCCAGTGGCCGAGCTGTAGAATCGCCCCACGGCGGAAACCGTTGACGATTCCGATAAACAAGAAAAACAGTATAAGTAGAGTAACCATATAGTAATTTATTCTCCCGTATTTCGTTTAGATTTGACGTGATCGCTCGCGATTTGAATGGCCGCGAGAACCGCCGCCTGACGAGCGTCTAAATGAGGGGACTGTTCACGAATCTCACGGATCTTACTATCGACGAGAAAGCCCACTTCCCTCACATGATCGGCTGGCTCCTCGCTCACAATCGTATAATCTTGACCCGCGATGTGGATCGTTGTTCGTTGTACCTGCACGCGTCACCCCTCCTTTACGTCTATTCAAAATTAATCATAACATCGATTGTATATTAGGAAAAGAAGAAGCCCCTTCCTTTTATGCGACAACAATTTATGTTACCCTATTTCAAAGTTGTCAAACGTCAATCTTTGTTGAAAATGAAAAGATAGGGTGGCAACCGCGCTGGAAATGTGCGAAAATAGCAACAATTCAAACATTTAGAAAGGATGATTTATTTGAAATTACGAATTGGCCTTCTAGGTCGCATCATCATCGCTATCGCGTTTGGTATTTTAATCGGTAGCCTCGTACCAGAAAGCCAGAGCTGGATTGTACGGACGTTCGTCACGTTCAACACGATTTTCGGACAGTTCTTAGGCTTCGCTATCCCACTCATCATTCTCGCCTTCATCATCCCGGGCATCGGGGAGCTCGGAAAAGGTGCCGGCAAACTTGTCGGCTTGACGGCCGTCATCGCTTACTTGTCGACAATCGTCGCCGGTACGCTCGCTTACTTTGCGACGAGCAACTTGTTCCCGCAAATCTTGGCTCGCGATACGGCGTCAGCTGAAAACCCAGAAGAAGCACTACTTAGCGGATTCTTGAACTTCGAGATTCCACCCGTGTTCGGTGTCATGACCGCGCTCGTCCTCGCTTTCGTGATCGGAATCGGGATTGCCGCGATTGAAAGCAAGCGCTCACTCGACCTTGCCATGGACTTCCGCGATATCATTGAACTTGTCATCAGCAAAGTCATCATTCCACTCTTACCGATTCACATCGCCGGAATTTTCATGAACATGACGTACGCCGGTCAAGTCGCCGAGATCCTCTCGGTGTTCTCGCTCGTCTTCGTCACGATCATCGTCCTTCATGCGACGATGCTCATGATTCAATACTCGATCGCAGGCGGCCTCAACAAAGAGAACCCGCTCAAGTTGCTCAGAACGATGATGCCGGCTTACTTCACAGCCATCGGGACGCAATCATCGGCAGCAACGATCCCGGTCACGCTTCGCCAAGCGAAAGCGAACAACGTCGACGAAGGCGTTGCCAACTTCGTCGTTCCACTCTGTGCGACGATCCATTTGTCTGGTTCGACGATCACGCTCACATCGGTCGGTGTCGCGCTCATGTACTTGAACGGCATGCCGATGTCATACGCGATCGTACTCCCGTTCATCCTCGCCCTAGGCGTCACGATGATCGCGGCACCAGGTGTCCCTGGTGGAGCCGTCATGGCCTCACTCGGACTGTTCGGCTCGATCCTCGGCTTCGACGCGACGATGCAAAGCTTGGTCATTGCGCTCTACTTGGCGCAAGATAGCTTCGGTACAGCGACGAACGTCACAGGTGACGGTGCCATCGCGAAAATCGTCCACTACTTCAAACGTCATACGAAACTTCTCGACGATCCAAAAGCACGCGAAGAAATCGCATAACGTGCTCAACGGGCAAGCCTAACGGTTTGCCCGTTTTTCATACATACAAGGGGGAAACCGGAATGGAATTCAAGGTTTGGACCAATCCCGATGCATTCGCAGAGCGCGTCTTGCCGGAATTGATGAAGCGAGAAGCTGAGCACAGTCTGATGATCGGCATCCTCGGTAACATCCAGCGCGGCGTCTACCCTACATATCACCAGCTGACGGTCGAGGACGACGGGCAGCTGCTCGCCATCATGCAAGTCACGCCCCCGCATCCTCTCAACTACATCATCGTGGACGCCTCACATGCGCGAGAAGTTCACTTAACGACCATTCCGGCATTACTGGAACAGGACATCCCATTCACCGAAATCGTGTCGGAACGAGTCCACGCCGAGACGTTCGCCACGCTCTGGCGCGAACATACAGGACGAGACGTCTCGCCATTTATGGCTCAAGGGCTGTACCGGCTCGAGCGCGTGAACGAGATCATGATGGCCGAAGGGACGATGCGCCATGCGACGACAGACGATCAAGCACTGTTAGAGGACTGGTATCGCGCCTTCGAACGAGATTCGGGACTTGACCCTTCCGAGACGGAGAAAGTCGTCCGTACCGTCACTATGATGATCGAGAACGACGACGCCGTCATTTGGGAAGTCGACGGCACACCCGTCTCATGCGCGAAACGTTCAAGGCCGACCGAGAACGGAGTCACCGTCTCGTTCGTCTACACCGTTCCCGAGCGGCGTGGGAACGGCTACGCCCGCTCCATCGTCGCTGAGCTCAGCCGCGAGCTATTGAAGACAAAACGCTTTTGTACGCTCTACACCGATTTGACCAATCCGACATCGAACAAGATCTATCAAGAAGTCGGCTATGAACCGATCATGGAATCTTCTTGGATCCGACTCGCTAGATGAATCGCTCCGCCTCCCCTATACTAATAGGTGGAGGCGATTTTTTATGAGGCATTGGTGGAATCAAATCCCGAAACGGGTCCGTCTCGTCGTAGCGACCATGCTCATCGGCTCGGTCGTCGCTTATATGATGATCGTCGGCGGCATGAGCGTCCTTGACGACCCGAACTGGGACACGCTCTGGTTGAGCGTCCTCGGCGCCGCCTTGTTGACGTTCATCAGTTACCGGGCAACAAAAAAGTGATCGACGCGTTCGTCGATCACTTTGTCTGTTATTAGAAGAATGAAGCTGGGTTGACCGTGTTGCCCGCGCTCGAAGACGAGTACGAGTAACCGCCACGGTGGATCTCGAAGTGAAGGTGTGACCCTGTCGAGTTACCTGTGCTACCCATGCCACCGATATGTTGGCCTTGTGAGACACGTTGTCCGGCCGAGACCGACACTGAGCTCAAGTGAGCGTATACTGTCGTCCACACTTGTCCGTTAATGACGTGTGTGATGATGACGTGGTTCCCGTAAGCTCCGCCCCATCCTGCAGTCGTGACCGTACCCGTTTGTGCCGCACGAATCGGCGTGCCTACTGGTGCAGCCAAGTCAATACCGTTATGGAACGTATAACCGTTCACTCCGCTCGCTGGTCCCCATCCTTGTGTGAGACGGCCGCCAGACGGACGTTGGAACATACCACCGCTCGCTGGAGCAGACGCTGCTGGCGTCGCTGCCGCTGCGCTCGATGAAGAAGACGCGGTTGCGTTCGAAGCTTGCTTTTTCTTCGCTGCTGCCGCTGCCGCTGCCGCTTCAGCTTCTGCTTTGCGCTTCGCTTCTTCGGCCGCACGACGTTGCGCTTCGATCTCAGCCTTGATTGACGCTTCTTGGGCTTGGAGTGTCGACTCCATTTCCTTCAAGCTCATCAACTTCGATTCGAATTTGATTTTCT
Source organism: Exiguobacterium sp. ZOR0005 (assembly GCF_000798975.1). Classification (NCBI taxonomy): domain Bacteria; kingdom Bacillati; phylum Bacillota; class Bacilli; order Caryophanales; genus Exiguobacterium; species Exiguobacterium sp. ZOR0005. The sequence goes on from NZ_JTLB01000026.1 coordinate 84,920, forward strand.
CAGCGTTCAATTTTTTAACTTTCGCTGCGCGCTCTTTCATTTTCTTGTCGAGTGCCGCTTTGCGTTCTTCAAGTTGCTCTTTTTGTGTGACGAGGGCATCGCGCTCTGATTTGAGCTCCGCCTGTGCAGCTGCGAGCTTCTCTTTCGTCGCTTGATACTCTTCGAAGATTTGCTTGTCATTCTCTTGGATCGTACCGGCCGTGATCATCCGTGTGATCAAGTCGCCGAAGTCTTTCGAACCGAAGATGAACTCCGCCCAGTTGATCGACGTGCCGCCGTTCTTTTGCATCGTCGCCATGCGCTCTTTCATGAGTTCTTCTTGAGCTTTCATTTTCGCTTCGTACTTTTTGATTTGAGCCTCAAGCTCTTTAATCTTTTCTTGTGTCGCACGAATCTCAGCTTTCTTTTGAGCCACGTCGTTGATGACCTCTTGGAGTTGAGCGTCTAACTTGTTGATCTCTTGCTGCTCTTTGCTGATCGCTCGCTCACGCGATTGAATCGATGAGTTCGCCTTTGACTGTTCAGAACTATTCTGTTGTTGCTGCTGCTGGACTTTCTTTTGCTTGTCTGTGAGTGACGCCGCAAAACCAGGAGTCGTGCCGCTGATAAGAAGAGTCCCTAGAGTGACGGTTGCCGCAAGTTTCTTCAAGTTGATCAATGTGCTTCCCTCCGCTGAGTCGTGTGAATTTCTATATATAATAGATCAATGTTTGTCGATTCATGACGAGAACCATTCTCGCCCTGTGACTCATTATAGCAATCTAAACCTAAAGTTATTTTACACTTATATTTCATTCGCATTACATTGACCTGATTTAGGTTTTATCGTTAAAAAAACGTGGGTATATAAGGGGATTTTCTCGATTTCTTGTCATAAAGAAGATTTATAAAAAAAGAAAAACGCTTCGTGGAAGCGCTTTTCACATAACAACCTATCACATTTTTGTTTCACCTAGTCGCGATATATCCTGCCCGACTCCGTCTTTTCCCTTTTCGTTTCGCCAAATAGATGCCTCCGACGAGCAATACCCCGCACAACGCACCGACGCTATCCAAGACGACATCTTGGATGAGCGGTGTCCGTTCCGGCGTCAAACTTTGGTGGAACTCATCGTAGACGGCGACCGTATTGGCAAGCGTCCAAGCGAACAGGAGTATGAGTCCGGCATGGAGACGGACGCGAGACACTGCTTTGACAAAGAGCGCCCCAAGGATGAAGAAAATCGTGAAGTGCGCCGCTTTTCGGATGAGGAATTCGATCAAGCCGACCGTTCCTTTCGCTTCGAGCGAGACCGGGCTACCCGCATAATCGAAGTCGACGCTTTCGAGCGCCGGCTCGGCCCAGCCCCAGTCGAACCGTTCGAGCGGCGAGACGATGCTTTGATCCGAATAAGGCGTCGAGCTCGAGAAGAACAAGCCGACGAGAATGATGGTGATCCAAATAAATTCATTTTTCAATATGTACATAACACCGTTCCTTTCTTCAAGACTTTCATTATAAGAGTTTCTCCACATTTCATTGTAACAGCGACATCATCGTTTCGTGACAAATTGATTGCGGACAACCGATTCAAAGTCGAATCCATAAAACGGGATTGATATAATGAAAAAAAGGGGGAATCAACATGATCTACCATTACGAAGCCGCCGATATGAGCGGTAAGCTCCAACCGTTGTCGAATTACGAGGGGGATGTACTGTTGATCGTCAACACGGCGAGCAAATGCGGGTTCACGCCGCAACTCGATGGCCTTGAAAAATTGTATGCGCAATACAAAGACAAGGGACTCCAAATTCTCGGCTTTCCGTGCAACCAGTTCGGCAACCAAGACCCAGGGACGAACGAAGAGATCAATGAGTTTTGCCAACTGAACTACGGCGTGACGTTCCCGATGTTCGCTAAAGTCGACGTCAACGGCAAAGACGCCCACCCGCTCTTCCAATACTTAGCGAAAGAAGCGCCGGGACTGCTCGGCTCGAAAGCGATCAAATGGAACTTCACGAAGTTCCTCGTCGACCGGCAAGGGAACGTCATCGAGCGCTTCTCGCCGCAGACGACGCCTGATGAAATCGAAAAAGCCGTCAAAAAATTGATTTAAATGAAACCAGTCCCATCCTCCGATCGTAACGTACAGAAAGGGGGATGGGATTCATGTTTCATACGTATACACGTCGACGTAACGTCGTCCGCACCATCGCATTTTTTGCTATCTTGTTTCTCGGCCTCGAGCTCGCCTTCCAAGAGGCGGACCAAACGATGGGCTACGCGGAAACGAACCCGAACTGGCTGCCTGAGGCGTGGACATCAAACCCGTTGCTCGTCCTTTACCTCGGTGTCCTGACAATCCTATTCGTCGACCTCATTGTGTCGAGCGGCGTCTATTTAAAGCACAGCTCGTCCGCATACGTCCGTCGCTTCATCGCTTTGCAACTGTTCGGCGTGCTCGTCGCCACGGCTGCCTACTTGACGGCCGTCTACGTCGAACCAAGCTGGCCGTTCACGTTTCTCGTCTCGTTCGGTGTCATGATGTCGTTCGGGTTATCAGATAAGTATTTAAAGCCGCTCCAACCAGAAAAACAGGAAGGTCTGCCGAACGAACGGTGACCTTCCTGTTTTTTAGCGTGGCGTGATGAAGTTGATCGTATAGAACGGGCTATTGTCGTCATTGTAGACGAGCCCGACCGAGGCGTGGCTGAAATCGGGCTTCAAGATGTTCTCGCGGTGGCCGAGCGAGTTCATGAGCCCCCAATGGGCGTGAAAAACGCTCATCTGACCCATTGCCAAGTTCTCCCCGGCGACCGAATACGTAAGGCCGTACTCGTTCATCCGCTCGAACGGGTCCCGTCCTTCCGGATCGGTATGGCTGAAGAAATTGTTCTCCGCCATGTTCTCACTGTGGGCGCGGACGACCGGGAGCAGCGGTTCATAGTCGGCGAGCGCTGACAAACCGAACTTCTGACGGTCCCAGTTCATGAGCAGGCGCATGAGCGTCTCGTTGGCGACCGTTCCTTCTGCCGAGACGTCCCCGTAGTACCCGTCGCTCGACTCCTCGACACGACGGTCGACGGCGAGGACGGCTTTCAACTTGTCGCCATCGTGTTCGTCAAAGAAAAACGTCACGTAGCTGCCGTTGATCGCATACACCGAGAACGACGGGTCGTCCGGGATCAAGTAGCGGCGCATCCCTTTGTCGTACGAGCGCACCGGGTCGAAGCCGATCCGTTCGACGTCCTGGCGGGTCGTCTCATCGAGAATGAGCCCTTCATACGTGGTACCCGTCTCGAACTGATAAAACCCTTTCTTCGCACCGTCGGCGTCAATCAACTCGAGTGCGCGGTCACCGTTTCGTTCGAGCAAATACCAGTCGTTCCCGGCGTATTGGCTAGCGAAACGGGGCGCGTCGGTGGCGACGTCTTCCGTCTCACCTGCTTCTTCTACGGCATCCGACTTCACTTGGACGCTCGTCGGCGCCGACACGTTCGGCACCTCGTACTTCCAAGCGGCATAGACACCGATCGCCATCAATAAGATGATGAGTTTACGGAACATGTTGACTCCTTTCGTGGAAAACCTTACCCTTGTTGCTCACCGAACGCTTTCAAGCGCGATTTGATGTCGATGAGCACCTTCATATAGTCGACGTATGTCGCTTCATCTATGTTCAGCATACCACTCACTTTGAGCGGCACCTCTTCCGCCTGCTCACGCAACGTGCGGCCAGACTCGGTCAATGTCAAGAGGACACGGCGCTCATCGTCGGTCGCCCGTACTTTCTCGACATAATCGATTTGCATCAACCGTTTGACGAGCGGCGACAACGTTCCCGAGTCGAGTGTGAGCCGTTCACCGAGCTGTTTCATGTCGATGCCGTCCTCTTCCCATAACACGAGCATGACCAAGTATTGGCTGTACGTCAGGTTCAATGGGGCGAGGATTGGCCGGTACAAGCGAGTGAGCTCTTTCGATGCGGTGTAGAGTTGAAAACAGATTTGATGCTCTAATGTTAACGAACTTTTCATATTATTTCCTCCGGCTGTAGTCTTAGACCAAGCATATCATTTGCACATTCATTTGACTGCCTTATAATTAAATTGTGCACAATACAATTGTTAAAAACGAAACGGAGGAAATGAATCATGAAACCATTATTCACAGCTTCTGCAACAGCCACTGGTGGCCGCGAAGGTCGCGTCACATCAACGGACGGTGTCATCGACTTGAACGTCGCGATGCCAGGCTCGAAACAAGCGGACGAGTCGACGAACCCTGAGCAACTGTTCGCAGCCGGCTACGCGGCTTGCTTCGGTAGCGCCTTGAACCTCGTCATCGGCAAAGAACGTGTCAAGACGGACGGGACGAGCGTCACAGGCCACGTCACGCTCAACCAGAACGAGGAAGGTTTCTTCATCTCTGTTGAACTTGAAGTCGAGATCAAAGGTGTCGACCAAGACACAGCTGACCGGCTCGTCGAAGCGGCACACCAAGTGTGTCCGTATTCGAAAGCGACGCGCGGCAACGTCGACGTCACTCTTACAGCGAAAGCAGCCTGACCTCCCCCCGCTCCTTGCCGAGCGGGGTTTTTTCACGAAACAATGTTCGCCGAATGCCTGACGATTCTTTGCTTCCGGCCCCGACTCCGAGTAGAATAAAAGAACCGAAGAGACGAGGAGGGACGATATGTTCGAACAAAAACGTAAATACATCATACTCATCATCGTCGCCTCATTTTTAGCCGCCGCCTTTTATAACGGACTCGTCGTCCGCACGTACGACGTGTCGACGGACAAACTTGAAGCCGGCCAGTCGCTCCGTATCGTCCTCCTCTCTGACTTGCACGGGTATTCGTACGGGAAGGAACAGAGCGCTTTGATCGACAAGGTGAAAGAGCAAGAACCCGACCTCATCGCGCTGCCGGGTGATATGCTCGACCGCAATCGGCCACCGGATGCCGCCTTCGATCTCATCAAAGGGCTTGAAGGATACGTCCCGATTTACTTCGTGACCGGCAACCATGAGATCGACGAATCGGACGACTACGTCCGGCACGACGTTAAAAACGTGTTCCGCTCTCACGGGGTCGTCGTCCTCGAGAACGAGGCGGAAACCGTGACAATCAACGGAATCGATCTCATCATCGGAAGCGCGGAAGACCCACTCCGGACGTACGCCGAAGATCTTTATGGGAGCTGGGAGCAAGATGTGTTGACGGCGCTCGCCGACATCGACACGGACGAGACGTTCAGCTTGTTGCTGTCTCACCGGGCCGAACAAGTCGAAATATACGCCGCACTCCCGTTCGATCTCGTCTTGTCCGGCCATGCCCACGGGGGACAAGTCCGGATTCCTTATGTGATGAACGGTCTGTACGCCCCAGATCAAGGGTTCTTCCCAAAATATGCTGGCGGGCTGTATGAACACGAGACGTTCGACCACGTCATCGGCCGCGGTTTCAACTATAGGATTAGCGTGCCACGCATCTTCAATCCACCCGAGATCGTCGTCATCGACGTGATTGGCACCGGGACTCCTCCGTGAGTCCCTTTTCCTATTTCCTCCATTTTTTAGATTCAGAAAGAATGGAAGCGGGTACAGTACACGTGTTGTGATTGACCCGTTTTTTGAAAAAGGAGGAATGAACGTATGCGTGCAGTGACGTACCAAGGTGCAAAGAACATCGAAGTGAAGGACGTGAAAGACCCGGAAATCGAGAACCGAGAGGAGATTATCGTCAAAATCACCTCGACGGCCATCTGCGGCTCGGACTTGCACATCTACTTAGGCAACATGCCGACCCGGCACGGTTACGTCATCGGCCATGAGCCGATGGGCATCGTCGAAGAAGTCGGTCCGGACGTGACGAAAGTGAAAAAGGGCGACCGTGTCGTCTTGCCGTTCAACGTCTCGTGTGGGCATTGTTTCTACTGCGAGAACGAGATGGAGAGCCAATGCGACAACTCGAACCACGCTCCGCATACGGACGCGGGCGGCTACTTTGGTTTCACGGAGCAGTTCGGTAACCATCCGGGCGGCCAAGCCGAATATTTGAAAGTCCCGTACGGTAACTTCATGCCGCTCGTCATTCCCGAATCGTGTGAGCTCGAGGACGAGGCGTTGCTCTTCTTGTCCGACGTCATCCCGACCGCTTGGTGGAGCTTGGAAAGTTCCGGCATGAAGGCAGGCGACACGGTCGTCGTCCTCGGTTCTGGACCGGTCGGGCTCATGACGCAGAAGCTCGCCTGGGTCCGGGGCGCCAAGCGCGTCATCGCCGTCGATCCTGAGCTGTATCGCTTGAATCGGGCGAAACTGTCGAACAACGTCGAGACGGTGCTCATGAAAGACCCGATCGACACCGGGAAATACATTTATGAGATCACAAACGGTGGGGCCGACGTCGTCATCGACTGTGTCGGCTTCGACGGCAAAATGTCGCCGATCGAGAAAGTGGAACAGAAATTGATGGTCCAAGGCGGGACGCTCAGCGCCATCAAAGTCGCCAAAGAAGCGGTCCGGAAGTTCGGGACGGTTCAGCTGACCGGAATATACGCGATGAACTATAATCAATTCCCGCTCGGTGACTTTTTCACACGTAACGTCAGCATCAAGACGGGCCAAGCGCCGGTCATCCACTATATGCCTGAGCTGTTCCAAATGATCGTCGACAAGAAGTTCGACCCGACCGACATCATCACGCACCGGATGCCGCTCGATCAGGCGGCGGACGCATATAAAATCTTTAACGACCATCTCGACGACTGCGTCAAAGTCGTCTTGAAGCCATAACGAAAGCGGTCCCCGAGACAAACCTCAGGGACCGCTTGTTGTTTACCAAATCGTCCGTTCCTCACAGCACTGGGATGCCCGTTCGATTTGGACGGTCGAACGTTTGAACGTGCCGAACCGCTTCATACGGTCCGTCACCTCGTGCAATACTTCCTGGTCATCGGTCGCCTCGCCGATCAAAACGTGACACGTCACGGCGAATTCGTTCGAGGTGATCGACCAGACGTGCAAGTCATGGACCTCTTCCACGCCGGCGACGGTCATCAAGTCTTGTTGCATCGCGACGACGTCGACTTCCGCCGGCGCCCCTTCCATCAATATATGGACGGCGTCACGCGTGACCCGATAGCCGCTGATCAAGATGAGGACGGCGACGAACACGCTCGCGATCGAGTCGGCGAGCGTCCAACCGAACAACAGGATGAGGAGCGCCGCCGTGATGGCCCCGACCGAACCGAGCAAATCGCCGAACACGTGCAAGAGCGCACTCCGCACGTTCAAGTTGTCCCGCTCGCCCCGCATCAAGATCCACGCCGCGAGCACATTGACGAGCAAGCCGATGACCGCGATCGCGAGCATACCTTCACTCATGATCTCAGGTGGTGCGAACAGGCGTTTATACGCCTCGATGATGATATAGATGGAGATGACGAGCAACGTCAACCCGTTCACGAACGCCGCTAATATCTCGAAGCGCCGATAACCGAACGTCCGATCCGGCGTCGCCCGTCTCGCCCCGAAGCGGACGGCGAGGAAACTGAGGCCGAGCGCCGCGGCATCGCCGAGCATGTGTCCGGCGTCCGATAGCAAAGCGAGACTGTTCGTCCACAACCCTCCGATGACTTCGACGACCATGAACGTCGCGATCAACACGAACGCCCAGAACAGTGCCCGTTGATTCGTCGTATGGTGGTGATGGTCGTGTCCGTGATGATCATGTCCCGACATATGACTCCCTCCCTTTCCTTCATTATATTCCTCTCACCTTAAACATTCAAATGTTCATTTGATTGTTAGCGCGAAAAACGACGCTGACAGGAATCCCCATCAACGTCGCATCGTTACTTTTGTTCAAGGCGGACCCGCATGATGCCGCTGTAAGGGAACAGCTTCAATTGCACCGTCTCCCCTTCGTACCAACTGCCGGAAGGCTGTTCGCTCGCCGCCGTCGCGTCTGGTGTCGCTACAGTCTGACGGTCCCAGTCGATCGCCTTCACTCGACCATCGCGCATCATGAGGAAGTAGCCGTCGTAGAAGTGGTACTCGTTCACTTGGTCACGCTGCACCGCTTTTGGTGCGCCGAGCGTCGATCGGATAGACTCGCGGTCTTTACCGAGCAAGTCGAGCGCCGATTCGGATGCTGTCGGCAACACTTGTTGCCACGCCGATTTGATGTCCTCGTCCGATTGTGACGTCGTCGCGGTCGTCACCCGGTCTTCGGTCACCCACCCTGTCATCCGTTCATTCAGCTGCAGCTTGACGAAGCCGCTTACCGTCTCGAGCCGCTCATAGCGGTCGCCAAGGTCGGCTTCATAGACGACGGTCGCCCGGTCGTCCGCGTACACTTTCGTATACGGGGCCTCGATATAGACGACGTCTTCTGTTTCTTCCTCGACCGCCGGCTCGTCTTCAGACTCCGCGCCGACCATCTCGGTAGCGATGTCGTCTGACTGCGGTAACGCCGTCTCCTTTTTCTTCGAATCCATGAGTGCCGCCAACGCGATCACCCCGACCAAAGATGCGATCAATACGAACGCCGTCAACGATCTAAATAACCGTTTGCGCTTCCGCGATGCGGCCCGTGATGCCCGAACTTCTTCCTTCATGATTTTCCACCCCTACTCGTTTCGTCTCATCTGTTCGGATTCGTCAAACGGTAATACGTTTCCTGCCTAGTCGAAAAATTTTTGTTCCTCATTCGCGAGCGCCTCGATCGTGCGGAGCGCGGCGTCGACGTCGACCGGCGGACCCGTCTCCTTCGCATGGACCTTCACCGTCTCCCCGAGCTCGATGACCCGGTCGGTCAATCGATGGAACGTACGGTCGTGCGAGATGAGAATCAACCCGCCCCGGTACACCTCAAGTGCGGTCTCGATTTGCTCACGCGTCGCCACGTCCAAATAGTTGGTCGGTTCATCGAGGGCTAGCAAGTGCGCGTCCGAGAAGTAGAGGATGAGGAAGGCGATGCGACACTTCTCCCCCATGCTCGCTTCACGAATCGGCTTATACACTTCGTCGCGCCGAAACAAGAAGTGGGCGAGGAGCGTCCTCGCTTCCGTCTCTGGGATGTCACTTTCGGCGAGCAGGGCGTCGAGCAAAGTCCCATCGTCCGGTAATTTGGCGAGCGTCTGCGAAAAATAGCCGATCTTCAATCTCGGGTGCCGCGTCACGTTTCCCGATGCCGGGACGAGCTCACCGGTGATCAGTTTCAAGAGCGTCGTCTTGCCTGAACCGTTCGGTCCGACGATCGAGATGCGGTCGCCGCGGTTGATCGTGAACGAGAGCCGTTCGAACAACGGACGCCCATAGCCAAACGAGACGTCATCGAATGACAGCCACGCGCTCGCCTCGAGCGGATCGGTCTGGAACCGGACGTGGATATGGGTCGCCTCTTTCGGCTTGTCAGGACGCGCCGTCTCGAGCTGTTCCAGTTTTCGTTCCCTCGCCTTCATTTTGACGGCAAGGTTCGCTGCCCCTTTTTGGGCACCGGGACTTCTGACGCTCGCCGTCGCTTTCGCTCTCAAATGCCAGCCCTTGTATCGATGAATCATATCGAGCAGTTCCGACTTCCGTGCCACGTAACGGGCATGATCGCGTGCGTCACGTCGTTGTTCTTCTCGTTTTTGAGCCGTGTACGCCGTATAATTTCCCGGGTAACGTGTGACACGCCCCTCTTCTAACTCGAGGATGACGGTGGCAATATCGTCGATGAATTGTCGGTCGTGGGAGATGGCGAGCACCGTCCCGTCGAACGCGTTGACCCATTCGGTCAACCACTCGATCGAATCGATATCGAGATGGTTCGTCGGCTCGTCAAGCAGAACGACATCGACGCGACGCATCGTCAGTCGCGCCAGCTGAACGCGCGTCTGTTCGCCCCCGCTCAGTTCGCGCAGTCGGCTCGTCTCGTGTGCTTCGAGGCCGAGTTGTTTGAGCGCTCGTCTCGCTTCGTCCTCGAGCCCGAAGACATCGGCCGCTAGCGCCTTGTCGTACACGGAAAGCACTCGTTGCGTGTCACCCGACGTGACGGCCGCATAGAGCGGATAACGTTCAAGGTCGCCTCGCATGACGTACTCGAGTGCGGTCGAGTCATTTTCCAACACCGTCTGTTCGACGACGCCGATCGTGCCTCGTACATCGACCTTCCCCGCTTCTGGCACGAGTTTCCCGACAATCAATTGGAAGAGCGTCGTCTTCCCGGACCCGTTCGTCCCGAATAACACGGCCCGTTCGTTTGGCGCCACCTCGAAGGAGACGCCGTCAAATAAGGGTTGCCGGTCGTGATCGAACCGGACTTGTTGAATGGATAACATACTTGTTTCACCTCGCTTATTGGTCCGATACGCGATGAAACAAAAAACACCATCCGCATGTAGCGATGGTGTGAAGAGCTCCGGTCAAGCGAAAAAAAGGGTCACCCCCGCGGCTTGAAATTGGACACACTTCACCCGTGACTGTTCGTGCGAACAGTGATGATTCGTTTCATCGTTTAAGTGAGTGTGACTTTTTCATGGCGCGCGGTACCTTCCTTTCCTAATCTACTGCCACCGTACCAAATTGAAAGCGGATTCGCAAGGCCCGGACCATAATCTCCCATCGTTTCTACGGCTTCGGGCTGATGCGGGTTCGACGTGCGAGCGGTATGATGAAACCATCTTAGATTGATGAGGTGAATGATATGAGACTTCGAAACCTGCTCGTCCCGAGCGCCGTGTTGGCGAGCGTCGGTACGTTCTTCTATACGCGATTGAAACAAAAGTTACCACGACCCGAGTTCAAACGCCCGACCATCAAGCCTGACTTGTCCTCTCTCGACGAGACGAGCGTCAGCGCCACGTGGATCGGCCATTCGACCGTGCTCATCCATTGGTACGGTCTGAAGATTTTGACCGACCCGGTATTCTCAAACCGGATCGGCGTCCACCTCGGTCCCGTCACGTTCGGGATGAAGCGGCATACCGCCCCTGCCCTGTCGATTGAAGAAATCGGGCATGTCGACGTCATCTTGCTCAGCCACGCCCACATGGACCACTTCGACCATAAAAGTTTGAAACGGCTCATCACCCGCGACACGGTCGTCATCTCGGCCCCGGGAACGAGCAAGCTGTTACGCAAATATCCGAGCCTGCAGACGCTCGAGATGCACCCGCACGACAAGTTGACGCTTGCGAACGGGCTCAACGTGCAAGCGATCCCGGTCGCCCACTGGGGCAACCGCTTCCCATGGGACAAACATATGGGGTATAACGGCTACGTCTTGAAATATAAAGGCGTCCGTATGCTGTTCGCCGGTGACACGGCCTATACCGAATCGTTCAACGGCCTCGCGAGCAAAGAGCCGATCGACCTCGCCTTCTTCCCGATCGGCGCCTATCAGCCCGACTCGTTCCAAGAAGCGCATTGCACACCGGAACAGGCGTGGACGATGTTCAAACAGAGCGGGGCGAAACGGTTCTTCCCGATGCATTGGGACACGTTCGTCTTGTCGTACGAGCCGGTCGAGGAGCCTTACGCACGACTCGTCGCCGCAGCGAAACTAGACCGTGACCAAATCGTGATCAAAGCGCACGGAGAAAGCATTCAGCTGTAGCTTTCACTTTCACTTTCGACCGAATTTCGGTAACGTTAGAAGTGATAGGGAGGGAATCAATATGGAATGGACAACACTTAACAATGATGTATCGATGCCGATGCTCGGCCTCGGCGTGTACAAGGTCGAGGACGGTTCCGTGACGGTCGATACGGTGAAGGCGGCGCTTGACGCCGGCTACCGATTGATCGACACGGCCGCCATCTATCAGAACGAGGAGAGCGTCGGACGCGCGATTCGTGAATCGAACGTCCCGCGTGAAGAGATTTTCGTGACGACGAAACTTTGGAACGAGTACCACGGGTTTGACGAGGCGCTCCAGGCGTTCCAAGACAGTCTCGACCGGCTCGGCCTCGACTATGTCGACTTATTTTTGATCCATTGGCCGATGCCGCGCTTTGGTAAGTTCGTCGAGACGTACAAAGCGCTCGAACAACTTTACGAAGAAGGCAAAGTACGGGCCATCGGCGTCTCGAACTTCGAGGTCAGCCACCTCGAACAGATCATCCAATCGTGCTCGATCGTGCCGGCCGTGAACCAAGTCGAGATTCACCCATACTTGTCCCAAAAAGAGTTGATCGCGTTCTGCAAACGATATGACATCCAAATCCAGGCGTGGAGCCCGCTCATGAAGGGCCGTGAGGCGCTCGTTGACCCGGTCATCACGGACATCGCGACGAAGCACGGCAAGTCACCGGCCCAAGTCATCTTGCGCTGGCACTTACAGAACGGTGTCGCCGTCATTCCGAAATCGATCACACCGAGCCGGATTCAAGAGAATATCCAAGTGTTCGACTTCACGTTGACGAAAGAGGACATGGCAACGATCGACGGGCTGAACCGAGACGAACGGACCGGGTCCGACCCGAACGAGATGCATAAAATCCATTATTGAGAAGAGATGGAACTGTTCAAAAAACGAGCTTCCGACTTGATCGGCTTCAGCGATATCGATGACGTGTTCGAGAAATATATTAATGACTAAAAGGCGGTGACGTATGGACCTCATGTGGATGTTGATTCTGTTCGGCCTGTTCATGCTTTCCATTTTGACCGTATTCATCAGTAGTGTGCTCAATGCGCTGTTTAGACAGCTTCATCCACTCGTCCACGTCGTCATCGTCGCCGCACTCAGTTATGTTTTCTCGAACCTCTTCTATGACCAACATACATTTTGGCCAGTGGTCTTCGTCGTCACGATCAGTTACGCGGCGCCACTTCTCGTCGTAACGCTCTACAACAAGGGCGAGCGCTTTGAGCGCGAACGCCTGAAATGACGAAATGCCCCCTAGACTCCAATCGGATTCTAAGGGGCATTTTTCATTTACCTTCATCAATCAACTGTTCAGCGAGCCGTTGGAACAAATGACTCATATGGACAGCCGAGGCGATGGCGAGCGACTGTTGGATGCCGTTCGTCTCGTTCGTCCGCACGTTGGCGAGAAGCGTCTCGGCCTGCGCCTCGAACGCCTGCATGTTTTGCACTTTCTGGACTTGATACGCGTCATAGAAGTCCTCGAGCGAGAATTCCTCGTCCGACTCGTTCAACGGCCGGAGCGTCTCTTTGATGTCATTGATTGAAAGTAACCCCTTCATCTCGTAGATCAAGCTGAGCAGCATCAAGTGCTCGTTCGTATACTTCTTGTTTTTGACAGGATGGAACAGCTTGCCTTTGGCATAGTTGTTGATCATCGTCTTCGTCAAAATCGTCTCGGTCTCGTCGCGCTTCATCTTTCCGTAATGTTGCTCGAACAGTTGAATGACTTGGTCCATATATAAGTCGATCGTCGGGAGCACCTGCTTCGGCAGCGTCCCTTCCGTCTGGACGATATCGGTCGGCTTCATCTACATCACCTCTCCTTTAGTATACGAATAAACCAGATTTGTCGAAACAAAAACCTTGTTGTTTTCATGTGTTCAGCTTATCATGTAGTTATGAATACTACATGATGTGATAAGGAGTGTTTTACATGAATTCGATTTTTCGGGAACCGATTAACGCATTGACCCATTTAGCTGGGGCCGTGCTCGCATTCGTCGCGTTGATTGCGATGACGGTGAAAGCATCGATGCTCGGGGAGCCGCTCGCTATTATGGCGGCGATTTTATTCGGCATCAGTCTCGTGTTTTTATACTTATCGTCCGGCCTTTACCACAGCATCATCGCCTCGCCGAACGTGATCGCTTTCTTCCGGAGAATCGATCATGCGATGATTTATGCGTTGATCGCCGGGACGTACGCGCCGCTCACCTTGCTCGCGCTCGAAGGTCCGACGCGTTGGGTGTTGTTTGGCACGGTGCACGCCCTCGCCTTGTTCGGCATCATCTTCAAACTCGTCTGGTTCCACGCGCCGCGCTTCTTGTCGACGGCACTTTATATCGGGATGGGTTGGTTATCGGTGTTCTTCATCGGGCCGCTCCATAGCGTCATCGGCGACGCCGGCATCTTCTGGTTGATCCTCGGTGGCGTCATGTATACGATTGGCGGCCTCATCTACGGATTCAAACCAAAGTTCGTCAACTGGCGCGGTTGGGGCTTCCACGAGGTGTTCCACTTGTTCATCTTGTTCGGCAGCTTCGCCCACTTCGTCTGCGTGTTCTGGTATGTCTTTTGAGCCCTCCTCGTGAGGGCTTTTTTTGTTGAGCAGTTTCGTTTACTTCGATTTCAAGACATCCTACACTCATGTTAGGAGGGATGATGATGAAAATTCAAGTTTGGTCAGACTACGTCTGCCCGTTCTGTTATATCGGGAAGCGACGTTTAGAAGAAGCACTCGAACAGTTCCCGCACGCGGACAACGTCGAGGTGGAGTTCAAGAGCTTTGAGCTCGATCCGAACGCCCCGACGACGGATTCGCGCTCGATTTATGAAGTGCTCGCCAAGAAATACAGCATGCCGCTCGAGCAGGCGAAAACGACGACGGCGCAAGTCGCGGCCCAAGCTCGCACGGTCGGTCTCGATTACGATTTTGACAACATGGTCGTCACGGGCACGCTCGACTCGCACCGGTTGACGCACTATGCGAAGACGGTCGGCAAAGAGAAGGCATTGTCGGAAGCGCTCCTGAAGGCGTATTTCGTCGACGCGAAACATATCGGCGACCATGACGTCCTCGTCGAGATCGCGACAAGTGTCGGACTCGATGCGGACGCCGTGAAAGACGTGCTCGCGTCAGACGTGTACACGGAAGAAGTGCGCGCCGAAGAGAAGCGCGCGAGCGATCTCGGTATCACTGGCGTCCCGTTCTTCGTCTTCGACAATAAATACGGCGTCTCTGGCGCGCAACCGACCGAGGCGTTCACACAAGTGCTCGAGAAGACGTGGGCCGAATCGGCACCGACGCTTCAAGTGATTTCGGGCGGTGCGACGTGCACGGACGACAACTGTGATATCTGATGTAAAACGAACAAAAGCAAAGCATTCGCCCATATGTGGATGAATGCTTTTTAGTTAACGTGAACTACTCACCACTTGCTTGCTTCGCAACCTGAAGTGGGAGCTTCTTGGGAAGGCCGTGCTTTGATTAGCCACGGTT
>NZ_JTLB01000027.1:0-31487 GCF_000798975.1 Exiguobacterium sp. ZOR0005
ACGGAAACAGCCGTAAAACCAGCCGCGGAGACGACGACTGCACCGAAGACGGAAACAGCGGTAAAGCCGGCCACGGAGACGACAACTGCGCCGAAGACGGAATCAGTTGCCAAGCCAGTGGCCAAACCGGCCGCGACGAGATCTGGTCAGACGACAAAACCTGTGGCCGCGCCGAAAGTCACAGACGAGAAGCAGGTCAAGTCGAAAAAAGACGTGAAGAAGAAACCGCACGGTAAGAAGAAAGTTAAAAAACATGACGCCAAACCTATGCACCACGCCAAGCAAGATGCCCCGAAAGGCAATATGTGCGGCAAAGTGAAGCATGCTTCGGCCGGTTTCATGAAATTCTTCAAATTTTAAGAGCAATCAGAACCCCGAGGTGCGAAGTGAGCCCTTGGGGTTTCGTCTGACCTCTTGGAAAACAGAAGTTGACCCTACCTTTCTCAGAGGAGTTAGGGTACAATGCTCAAGAGAGATTGAGAGAGGAGTGAAGCATGATGGGAAAAGTACACGTTTATGACCACCCATTGATTCAGCACAAGATGACGATTATGCGCAAAGCAGAGACGGGGACGAAGCAGTTCCGCGAGCTCGTCGACGAAGTTTCGTCGCTCATGGCATATGAAATTACACGCGACCTTCCACTTACTGACGTGGAGATCGAGACACCGGTCTCGGTATCGACACAGAAGATGATCGCCGGCAAGAAATTGGGAATCGTCCCAATTTTACGGGCGGGCCTTGGCATGGTGGATGGCTTCCTCAAAATGATGCCGAACGTCAAAGTCGGTCACATCGGTTTATACCGTGACCCGGTGACGCTCGAGCCGCACGAATATTATCTCAAGTTGCCGACGGATATCACGGAGCGTGACTTCATCGTCGTCGACCCGATGCTTGCGACAGGTGGCTCGGCTGCCGATGCGATCGCGGCACTCAAAAAGCACGGCGCGAAGTCGATCAAGCTCGCTTGCCTCTGTGCAGCACCGGAAGGCGTCGAACGTGTTCAAGACGAACACCCGGACGTTGAGATTTATCTCGCCGCACTCGACGAGAAATTGAACGACCACGGCTACATCGTCCCAGGGATGGGCGACGCCGGTGACCGTTTGTTCGGAACGAAATAAGCAAAAAACGCAATCGCCGCGGCGATTGCGTTTTTTTAGTCGGTTAGAAGTCCTTCGCGGACCAAGAAGTCACGGGCGACTTTCTCGGGACGTTGTTTCTCGACGTCCGCGAGGTAGTTCAGTTCTTGCATCACTTCATCCGTGATTTTACCGTTCAACAAGTTCAACACGTCCGCGAGCTCGGGATGCTCGGTAAGTGTCTTCTCGTTGACGATTGGGACGGCGTAGTAGGGCGGAAAGAACTGTTGGTCGTCTTCGAGGACGACGAGTTCGAACCGCTTTAACAGGCCGTCGGTCGAGAAGCCGTCGATGGCCTGGCTCTCGCCGTTCATGAGCGCCGTGTAACGCAGGCCGCCGTCGACTGGTTTCACATCCGCAAAGTTGAACGGATACGCTTCTTTCAGACCGAGATAGCCGTCTTCCCGGTTCGAGAATTCGATGGTCGGACCGAAGACGAGCTCATCACTCACCGAGGCGAGGTCAGAGACGGTGCTCAAGTTATATTTGTCGGCGTCCTCTTGTTTGACGGCGATGGCGAACGTGTTGTTGAAGCCGATCGGGTCGAGCGTTCGAATATTAAAACGGTCTTGCATTTGTGTCCGGACTTGTTCATAGACGGCGTCCGGGTCGTTGTCGACTTCTTGCTTCAAGACGTCGACGAAGAGCGTGCCCGTATATTCGACGTACGCGTCAATCTCTCCGGTCCGAAGGGCGCTGAACGCGACTTGCGTCCCGCCGAGGTTGAGTTGGCGTTTTACGTCGAGGTCTGTTTTTTCTTCAATCAAATCGGCGACCATGTTTCCGAGGATGGCCTGCTCCGTATAGTTCTTCGAGCCGATGACGATCGTGTCATCTTCACGTGTGAACGCATAGATGGACCCGCCGAGGAGGAAAGCGAACGCTGTCGCGATGACGATAGCCGGTTTGACGACTTTCTTCGAACGACGCGTCTTCTTTTTCATGCGGCCGTCGGCGAGGACGATGCCGTTCGGGGCGACTTTATACTCGATGCGGCTGACGACGAAATCGATCAACAAGGCGAGAAGACCGGCCGGGATGGCACCAGCGAGAATCTGGTTGTTGTCGACCGTCTGGATGCCGGCGAAGACGAG
The DNA here is from genome assembly GCF_000798975.1 of Exiguobacterium sp. ZOR0005. Lineage (NCBI taxonomy): Bacteria > Bacillati > Bacillota > Bacilli > Caryophanales > Exiguobacterium > Exiguobacterium sp. ZOR0005. The sequence continues at coordinate 2,240 of NZ_JTLB01000027.1, forward strand.
ATAACCGAGTCCGCCTGCCCCGACGAACGCCGAGATCGTCATGAGTCCGACGGCCGTGACGGCCGAGATGCGAATACCGGCCATGATGATCGGCAAGGCGAGCGGCAACTGGATCTTGCTTAAAATCTGACGATCGGTCAGGCCGATTCCTTTGGCCGACTCAAGTGTGTCGCCAGGAATGCTCGACAGTCCCGTATACGTGTTCTTCACGATCGGGAGGAGCGAGTAGAGGACGACCATGATGATGGCCGGTGTCGACCCGATGCCGATGAACGGGATGAGGAAACCGAGCAGGGCGAGACTTGGCACCGCTTGAACGACGCTCGTCAGACCGAGGATCGGTTTGGCGAGGCGCGGGATACGAAGAATGACGATGCCGAGCGGGACGCCGATCAGTACCGCGAGTGAGACCGCGAAGACGGTCAATTGTAAGTGTTCGAGTAAGAGCGTCCCGATTTGGTCGGTGTTGCCCGCAAAGTAACTGAAAAATGATTGAATCGTGTTCATACTGTTTCCTCCTCTTGCATGAATTGCTCACTGAGGACGGAAAGCAGACTGCTGCGTGTGATGAGTCCCTCAAGCGTCGGACCGGTGACGACCGGGAGATACCCTTGGTCGCTCGTGTTCATGACGTCTAATATATCGAGGAGCGAGTCCTCGCTCGAGACGAAGGCGTAGTCCACGTTCATGACTTCCTCGAGCCGTCTCGTCTTGTCTTGGATGCCGTGGACATCTTTTAGTTTGATCAAACCTTTCAAGACATGGTCCCGGTCCGTGATCAGGAGGCTGTCGACTTTGCGTGAGCGCATGATCTCGATCGCCTGCAAGACGGTCCGTTTCCCACTAATCGATACCGGGTCGGTGATCATGATGTCTTTTGCCTTAATGTATTCCGGGCTGTTCCAAATCCGATTTTTCCCGATGAACGATTCGACGTACGCGTCTTTCGGGTTACGAAGAATTTGTTCGGGTGTATCGAATTGAACGATTTCCCCGTCGCGCATGATACAAATGCGATCGGCCAACTTGATCGCTTCATCCATATCATGGGTGACGAACACAATCGTCTTTTTCACTTCTTCTTGTAGGTTGAACAGCTCTTCTTGCAGGTCGTTACGGGTAACGGGATCGAGGGCGCTGAATGGCTCATCCATCAGGATGACTTCCGGGTCGTTCATGAGGGCGCGGGCGAAACCGATGCGTTGCTGCTGGCCGCCGCTCAGTTCGCTTGGGTAACGGTCGATGAACTGATCTGGGTCGAGACCGACCATGCGGAGCAGGTGCTCGGTGCGGGCGTCCATGTCTTGCTCGGCGTGTCCTTCGAGGCTTGCGATCAGTTGGATGTTCTCGCGGATCGTCATGTGGGGGAAGAGGCCGGTCTGTTGTATGACGTACCCCATCTGGCGGCGAAGCTCGATCGGGTCCATCTTCCGCGTATCTTGACCGTTGACGATAATCGTTCCTTCTGTCGGCTCAATCAAACGGTTAATCATTTTCAGCGATGTCGTCTTGCCGCAACCGGACGGGCCGATAAAGACGACGAGCTCGCCTTTGTTGATCGTCAGGTTCATCTCTTTCAAAACGGTCGTCGTTTTGAACGTTTTTTTCACTTGTTTAAATTCAATCATCAACTCAACTCTTTCCAAATATTATTTTCACATAACCTTAATGTTCCCTTGTTATGAAAATGTAAACATTTTTTTGTGTGATTAAGGTTTGAAACCGTTGAAAAACGGGATAAGATAAAGTTGGTTTGCACGAAAAAGGAGCGTCGCCCGTAGGCGTCGCTCCTTTTTTTAGTTATGATTGTCTCCGTTTTATCACATTGCGCGAAATCAGTTTCTCGAGTTCGATGATGAAGAACACGACGAGACCGAATACGAACGGGATGATCCAGTCGCTCGCTGCGATTGGGGTCGTGCCGAACGCGGTGTTCATGAACGGCACGTACGTGATGAACAGCTGGAGCACGATGAGCGCCCCTGACACGTAAAACGCGATCGGGTTTTCGAAGAACGAGCGGTTGAGGGCAGGCTCTGTCTCGACCCGGACGTTGAACAAGTGGAACATCTGGGCGATGACGATCGTGTTCAATGTCATCGTGTGGATATATTCGACGCTATAGTCGCCGGCGTTCATATACAGGTTGTACATGAGCGTCCCACCACCGATGATGAGCGAGACGAGCAAGATCCGGAAGATATAGTACCGGCTCAAGAGCGGCGTCTTCTTCGGACGAGGTGCCCGTTTCATCGTCGACGGCTCGAGCGGCTCGAACGCGATCGCGAACGAGAGCGTGATAGCGACGACCATGTTCACCCACAGAATTTGAAGCGCCGTGAGCGGGAGCTGGGTGCCGAGGAAGATACTCATGAGAAGTACGAACCCTTGGGCTCCGTTCGTCGGCAAGATGAAGAGAATCGTCTTCTTCAAGTTGTCATAGACGCGGCGACCTTCTTTGACGGCTTTGAAGATCGTATTGAAGTTATCGTCGACAAGCACCATCTCGGCCGCTTCTTTCGATACTTCCGTCCCTTTGATCCCCATGGCGACACCGATGTCGGCGCGGCGGAGGGCCGGGGCGTCGTTGACACCGTCACCGGTCATGGCGACGATATGATCTTGCGTTTGAAGCGCTTTGACGAGACGCGTCTTGTTCTCAGGGCTCGTCCGGGCGAAAATATTGTACTGCCCGACGACGTCCGCGAGTTCTTCGTCGGTCAAGTCGTCAATCTCGGTCCCTTGAAGGGCGCCGGCCTCTGTCGAGATGCCAAGCTCGTTACCGATGGCGATGGCCGTCTCTTTATGGTCGCCGGTGATCATCTTCACTTGGATGCCGGCCGATTGACACTCATTGACCGCCTCGATCGCCTCAGGACGTGGCGGGTCCATGATGCCGATGAGCCCGAGGAATTCAATTCCTTCATATAAGTCGTCATGGTCAATCTTTTCTTTCGACGTGTTGAACGTTCGTTTTGCGACTCCGATGACGCGTTGTCCTTTTTTGGCGAGGTCGGTCATCTTCTTTTCCCACATGTCTGTCGGGAAGTTCGAATCACTCGCTTCGGCCATCGAGAACAAGCGGTCCGGTGCACCTTTCAAATACATGACATGCTCGTCGTCACGCGGCGAGAGTGTCGCCATATACTTGTGCGCCGAGTCGAACGGGATCTTCGAGATGACGCGGAGTGGTCGAATCGACTCTTCCGCCTTCTCGCCGAGTGTGAGCAGGCAGCCTTCGGTCGGGTCGCCCGTGATCTTCCATTGCTTCGATTCTTCATCGAAGAACAAGTCTGAATCGTTACACGTCACACCGGCAAGAAGAATCTCGTTGAGGACCTCGTCTTGCTTGTTCGAGTAGACGTCGTTTTCAGACTCGATGCGACCTTCCGGGGCATATCCTGAACCCGTCACTTGTAGCGTACGGTCAGCGAGTTGGATGTTCTGTGCCGTCATCTCGTTTTTCGTCAACGTCCCGGTCTTATCGGAACAGATGACCGATACGGCGCCGAGCGTCTCGACGGACGGGAGACTCTTGACGATTGCCTTGTTGTCGGCCATCTGGCGGACACCGAGGGCGAGGATGATCGAGATGATCGCCGGTAATCCTTCCGGGATGACGGCGACGGCGAGACCGATGACCGCGAGCAACAGCTCGGCCGTCTCGTAGTCACGCAAGAAGTAGCCGAAGATGAAGGCGAACACGGCGACACCGGCGATGACGCTGGCGACGGTTTTCCCGAAGCGTTGCGTCTGTTGGATGAGCGGTGTTTGCACTTTCTCGACTTCGGCGATCGACGCATTGATTTTCCCGAGCTCGGTCTTCGAACCGGTCGCGATGACGATACCGCTACCGGTACCGGCAGCGACAGACGTCCCTGAGAACGCCAAGTTCGTCCGGTCGCCGAGGCCGATTTTCTCTTCGAGCGGGTCGAGCGTCTTATCGACGGTGATCGCTTCACCCGTCAGTGCCGACTCTTCGACTTTCATGTTCTCCGCCGTGATGAGGCGGAGGTCGACGGGAATCTTATCCCCCGGCTTCAAGTAGACGATGTCTCCAGGAACGAGGTACTCGGCCTCGATCTCTTTCCGTTTCCCGTCACGACGGACGAGGGCGGACGGGGACAACATGTTCTTGATGCCCTCGAGTGCTTGTTCTGCCTTGTTCTCCTGCAAGTAGCCGATGATCCCGATGATGAGGACGACGAGCGCGATGACGATCGTGTCGTACCAATAACCGAGGACGGCTGTGATGACAGCGGCGGCAAGGAGGACGTAGATAAGCACGTCGTTGAACTGCCGTAAAAACTTGAGCCACTTCGGGTCTTTCTTTGGTTCCGGGAGCACGTTTTTCCCGTGCTTCTCAATTCGCTCCTGTGCGGTCTCTTCACGGAGTCCTTGATCGATATCGGTGTCGAGGTGATCCTCGGTCTCGTGAATCGATAGCGTATGCCAGTGCCTTTCTTCCATATCAAAACCCCTTTCTCTTTTTCTCCATTTAGACAGACGAGTAGAACAGTCTATACTTCATTCTTACCCCATGTGAAAAAGTGTGTAAACTTTAATTCCATGTGAAATAATCGGAATTGTGAAGTATGTGTGAATCCGTGAAGGGGAATGTGTGGACACACAAAAAGAGAGGGGTTTCCCTCTCTTCGACTTATCGCGGATCCATCGCCTCGGCGAGCAAGTCCGCCAGGTGGACGGCCCGCATCGACGGTGTGCCGTGTTCTTGAATCCCGAGTTGCATTTGCAGGTGACAGCCGGGGTTAGACGTCACGATCGTCTGAGCGGCCGTGTCGCGGACGTGGCCCATCTTCATCTCTAAGATGTCGTTGGCGATACGTGGTTGGAGCAGATTGTACACCCCGGCCGAGCCGCAGCAATGGTCGGCATGTTGTTGCTCGACGAACGTCGTCCCTCGGATCGCCTGCAGCAACACCCGCGGGGCGAGCGCTCCTTTTTGCACGTTCCGGAGGTGGCAGGAGTCTTGATACGTGATGAGTTGGTCCGGGAGGGTGAGCGTCACACGGTCGAGGAAGCCGACCTCGATCAACACTTGCGCGAAGTCTTTGATCTTTGCCGTGAACCGCTCGGCCCGATCCTTCCATGCCGGGTCGTCGTGGAGCAAATGGTCATAGCCGAGGAGGAACGCCCCGCACCCGCCGGCGTTCGTGATGACGAAATCGACGTCGAGTGACTCGAACGCCTCGATGTTTCGTTTCGCAAGCACGACGGCCCCGGGCTGTTCGCCGGCATGTCCATGGAGGGCGCCGCAACACTGTTGGCTTTCCGGGATGACGATGTCACACCCCGCGGCTTGGAGCAGTTTGATCGTGTTCGCGTTCGTCTCGTAAAACATCGTGTCCATCAGACATCCGCTGAAGAAAGCGACGCGAGCCGTCGTCGTCCCGGTCGCTCGGACCCGGTCAGGTCGCCGCACCCGTTCCGTTCGCGCGGGAACGGCCGGCAAGATCGCCTCCATCTTCTGCAGCTGGTCCGGGAACCAGTCGAGGATACGGAGCTTGCGGGTGAGCGTCTGGGCCCCGGATTGTTGGTAAAAACGGAGAAAACTCGTCGCCGTTTGCATCTTCGACTTGTTCAAGAACAGTCCGTCGAAGACGACTTTTCGGATGACACGCTCGCGCACGTCCATCTGGCCCGTCGCTCGTTTATGGGCGGTGATGGCGGCGCGCGCATCTTCTAACAAGACGCTATAACGGACGCCGGCCGGACATGCCGGTTCACAGGCGAGGCACCCGAGACATTCGTTGAGCGTTTTCTCGACGCCGTCGTCCGGCTCGATCAAGCCGTCGACGACGCCTTTCATGATGGCAATCCGTCCGCGCGGGGACGCCGACTCGTCTTTCGAGCGGATGTACGTCGGGCACGTCGGGAGACAAAAGCCGCACCGCATGCAGCCGAGCATCTCCTCATAGTCAAGCGTTTTGGCCATGCGAGAGGCGAGTTCAGGTGTGTGTTTCATGAGCGGCCTCCTTGCGTAATGCGTTTTTTCGCCGCTTTGGCGAACATCTTTTGCGGGTTCATGATCCCGAGCGGGTCAAAGGCGAGCTTGATGCCTTTCATGACCTCGATGCCGACCGGGCCGAGCTTCCATTCGAGGTAAGGAGCTTTCATCGCCCCGACGCCGTGCTCGCCCGTGATTGTCCCGCCGAGCTCGAGTGCCGCGGCAAAGATGTCGGCAAAGGCGGCCTCGACGCGTTCCATCTCTTCGTGGTCCCTTGCGTCGGTCGCGACGGTCGGGTGGAGGTTGCCGTCCCCGGCGTGGCCGAACGTGGCGATCTCGATTTCATACTTTAGGCCGATCGCCTCGATGCGCCGGACCATCTCGGCGATCTCGCTCCGGGGCACGGTCGCATCTTCCAAAATCGTCGTCGGACGTAGCCGGGCGAGCGCGGACAAGGCGGTCCGACGGGCGTAGCGCAGCGTCTCGGCGTGCACTTCGTCCCGGGCGACTTCGACGAGCGAGGCCCCTTCGGCGAGACAGATGGTTTGCATCGCCTCGATGTCGCACCGGACGACTTCGGCCGGTCCGTCTTGTTCGAGCAGCAGGAGCGCGCCGACGTCAGTCGGCAAGCCGATGTTCGCATACGCCTCGACGACTTCGATCGTCTTTTTGTCCATGAACTCGAGCGTGGCCGGTATGATGCGGTTCTCGATGATTCGACTGACCGTCCGTGCCGCGCCGTCTAAATCGTGGAAATGCGCGACCATCGTCTGTTTCGTCTCGGGGAGCGGGATGAGTTTGAGCGTCGCCTCGGTGATGACGGCGAGTGTGCCTTCCGAACCGACGAGCAGTCGTGTCAAATCGTATCCGGCGACGTCTTTGGCGAGCTTGCCGCCCGTGCGGAGCACCTCGCCGCTCGGGAGCACCGCCTCGAGGGCGAGGACGTAATCGGCCGTCACCCCGTATTTCAATCCGCGCAAGCCGCCGGAGTTCTCGCTAATGTTGCCGCCGATCGTCGAGATTTTCATCGAGCTCGGGTCCGGCGGGTAAAACAGCCCCTTCGCCTCGACGGCCTCAGCCAACCGGGCGGTGATGCAGCCGGGCTCGACGGTGACGGTCAAGTTTTTCTCGTCGATCTCGACGATCCGGTCCATATGACGAAAGTCCATGACGAGGCCGCCGGCGAGAGGCGTCGTGCCGCCGGCTAAATTCGTTGCCGACCCGCGGGCGATGACCGGGACACGATACGTGTTGCATAGCCGTAAGGCGGTCTGTACGTCTTCGGTCGAGCGGGGAGCGACGACGGCGTCCGGCATCGCTTGGTAATTGGGGGTCGCGTCGAACGAATAGGCGAGCCGTGTCGTCGCGTCGGAGAAGACGATATCGTCCCCGAGTTCATTCCGTAATTGATCGAGCCAGTCCATAATACATCCTCCTGACACGCATCCGTTGCATAGCGATGCGGGCGTCGGTTCCGAAAGTCACAAAATCGACACAAATTTAGGTAGCGCTTACATCGTAATCGTAGCGATTCGAATTGGGATTGTCCACCCATTCCCCGTTGATAGGAGGGGATTTCCAGGCTTTGAGCACACGGAAAATCGACTGTGACATATATCACGATAAATTCCGCACAACCCCTCGACACGGTAAAACGGGTATCGGTATACTGAAACAGGGCGATGTAAACGATTTCAAAATCGGGTCAACGCCCGTTTCAAAATCTTTTGTGAACGTGCACCGTTTGCCGTTGTGTTTTCCAAAACGTGGAGGTATAACTGAACTATTCTTCATCTTGTTCGCTTTGTGAAATGTTATCAGTTCAACATTTTTATTTCACCGTTTCTTCATACTTTTTTAAAATTTAGCGATTTTAATTTAGTTTGTGAAGCGCGTAAAAGCCTTGATACGACTTGCTTTAAAGCGCTTTTATAATTGTGAAATTCATTGACTTCTTATGCCATTTCCATTACTCTGAACTTGTGTGACTTTTGATGGTCATGCGAGTGTGAATCGACCAAGATGAAGGACAAGCTTCCTAGAGAGAAAGGGGGAGTAGGATGGCGAAAAAAGACAATCGTTACCTATCCTATGCCTCGCTTGCCTCCCAAATCTCGACCGCGCTTGCTGGACCGATTGTCATTGGGTATCTCGTCGGCCAATACGGAGCGAGACGTGAAATGTGGGGTACGTTTGGTTGGAATGTGTCGGTGCTTCTCGGCATGGCGTTCGGGATCACGGCGCTTGTTCTCACCCTGCGAAGTTTATTGACGGGAGAGGACGAATGAATCTACAACAAGTGCAAGCAGACAGAAAAGCACAAAAAGAGCTGATGAAACGCTATACGAAGTGGTTTATCGGATGGTTCGCCATTCTCCTCGTCGGAGCGCTCATCGCCCCTATGTACAAGCCGGTCTTTCTCGGATTGTTCCTAGGCGGGGTCGCCAGCCTGATCATTCTACATATGCAGAATCGAAGCGTCATTCGCATGTATGACGTCATCGAACATGGGCGACGCCCGAAATCGCACGGGACTGTTTCAAGGATGGCAGTCGGTGCGTTAGCCGTGATAGTCGGTCTCTTCTATGAGGACCGAGTATCGCTCATTGCGGTGGTAACTGGTCTAATCGCCGGCCACATCATACAATTTGGCGAGTTCACACTTGCCCAGCTCAGCAGGAAAAGAGGTGAATAATAATGGGTCATGAGTTTCCCACCTATTCTCTACAACTTGGAGATTACACGTTATATGGGAGCTGGACGAACGTCATCACGGTGCTGATCGCTTCACTGCTCGTCTTCACGTTCGCCGTCTGGGGGACACGACGCTTGGCAATGAAGCCGACAGGCAAACAGAACTTCATGGAGTTCTTTGCAGAATTCGTACGAGGGGTCATCTCGAGTGCGATGGACTGGAAGACCGGCGGACGCTTTATCGGGTTTGGAATGACGTTGATTTTGTTCATTCTATTCTCAAACTTAATGGGTCTACCGTTTAACGTCATTTCCGGTCACTACTTATGGTTCAACTCGCCGACGGCCGATCCGTACGTCACATTGGCGTTGTCGACACTCGTCGTTGCAATGTCGCACTACTACGGGGTGAAGTTGCACGGGTTGAAACACTATTCGGCAGAGTTCGTCAAACCGGTCTGGTTCTTGTTGCCGATCAAGCTCATCGAGGAGTTCGCGAACACCTTGACGCTCGGTCTGCGTCTTTACGGGAACATCTTTGCCGGTGAAATCATGATTACCATCATCTTGGGACTCGCAATTACCGCACAAGGGGCGCTAAACCCGCTCGGTGCTGTGTTCGCAATCTTCCCAATGATTCTATGGCAAGGCTTCTCAATCTTTATCGGGGTTATCCAATCCTACATTTTCCTGACGCTTGCAATGGTGTACATCGGGCACAAAGCTTCAGCCGAGCATTAATTCGCCAAAGCGTTGAACACAAAAAACTATTTACTTAACTTTTAGGAGGAATATACACAATGGAACAAATGAATCTTCTCGCAACAGCACTCGTTATCGGTCTCGGAGCACTCGCGGCAGGTATCGGTAACGGTCTTATCGTATACGGAACAGTACAAGGTCAAGCACGTCAGCCAGAACTCAAAAACGAACTTCGTCAAACAATGTTTATCGGTATCGGTTTGGTTGAGGCCCTCCCGATCATCGGTGTGGCTGTCGGTTTCCTTCTCCTCAACTCTTGATTGCGAGTTAACGAGAACAACGTAAGAGGGAGCACGTCTCCCTCACTTATTTAGTCAAGAGGAGGGTATGCATGGATACGATGATGATTGCAGCTGGTGCTGGCGGCGAAGGCCTCCGCATCCTGGATATGATCTTTACACTTTTCACATTCCTCGTACTCTTGGCCCTGTTGAAGAAATTTGCTTGGGGACCACTCCTTGGAATGATGAGACAGCGTGAAGAGTATGTAGCGAACGAAATTGAGCTCGCTGAAAAGAGCCGCAAAGATGCGGAAACTTATGTCGTCGAACAACGTGAAGCGCTCAGCGCGGCACGTACGGAATCGAAAGAAATGCTTGATTCAAGTCGTCGTCAGGCTGAAGCAGAACAAGCACGCTTGGTGGAGCAGGCGCGTTTGGAAGCCGAACAAATTAAAATCGAGGCTGAGAAAGCGATCGAGCGCGAGCGTGAGCTTGCGAAACAATCGCTTCAGACGGAAGTCGTCACACAGGCGCTTTCGGCAGCACGCCACGTCCTTCGTACGGATCTCAAAGGTGACGAAGCGAAACAACGTGCCCTCGTCACAGACTTCCTGTCAAAAGCGAAAGGTGCTAACTAATGAACGCATCTCTAGCAAAACGCTACGCCAAAGCGCTCTTCGACTTAGCGCGGGAACAAGGCACGCTCGACCAAGTCGAAGCGGAAGTGCGTCTGCTCGATGAAGTGCTCCACGCGACACCTGAACTGATGGACCTCTTAACGAATCCGGCAGTCAAGGACAGCGAGCTTGCACAGCTTTTGAAAGATAGCTTTGGTGATATGACGGCAATCGTCGTGAACACACTTCTCGTCATGGTCGAGAACGACCGTGCGAGCGAAGTTCGCGCGTTGCCGCGCTACGTCCGCGAATATGCGAACGATTTCCGCGGCATCGCAGAGGGGTTCGTCACGAGCGCCTACCCATTGTCGGCAACGGACTTAAAAGAAGTCGAACTCATCTTCGGTCAGAAGATGGGCAAGACGCTTCAATTACAGAATGTCGTCGACGAAGACGTCATCGGTGGACTTCGCGTCCAAATCGGTTACACGACGTACGATGATACAATCGAAACTAAACTGACACGCCTCGAGCGTGAACTGTTGAATGCGTAAGAAATAGGGGTGAATTCAATGACGATCAAAGCTGAAGAAATTAGCGCCCTGTTAAAAGAGCGAATCGCTTCGTACGGCTCTGAAATCGAAGTCAGTGAGACGGGTACAGTCATTCAAGTAGGTGACGGGATCGCACGTGCACACGGACTCGATAACGTTATGGCGGGGGAGCTCGTAGAGTTCTCTAACGGCGTAATGGGCTTGGCGCAAAACTTAGAAGAAGGTAACGTCGGGATTATCATCCTTGGCGACTACAAAGGCATTAAAGAAGGCGACTCGGTAAAACGTACGGGCCGCATCATGGAAGTCCCGGTCGGTGAGGCGCTCCTCGGACGCGTCGTCAACCCGCTCGGACAACCGATCGACGGTCTCGGACCGATCGTGACGGACACATACAACCCGATCGAGCGTAAAGCTTACGGCGTTATGGCCCGTAAGTCGGTTCACGAACCGCTCCAAACTGGGATTAAGGCGATTGACGCCCTCGTACCAATCGGTCGCGGTCAGCGTGAGCTCATCATCGGTGACCGTCAAACTGGTAAGACTTCGGTCGCGATCGATGCGATCATCAACCAAAAAGAAGAGAACATGATCTGTATTTACGTCGCGATCGGTCAGAAAGAATCGACTGTCCGTGGCGTAGTTGAGACGCTCCGTCAAAACGGCGCCCTCGATTACACGATCGTCGTTTCGGCATCGGCTTCACAGCCAGCCCCACTTCTTTACCTCGCACCATTCGCTGGGGTATCGATGGGTGAGTACTTCATGGACCGCGGACAACACGTCCTCGTCGTGTATGATGACCTCTCGAAACAAGCGGCAGCTTACCGCGAGCTCTCGCTTCTTCTCCGTCGTCCTCCAGGCCGCGAAGCCTACCCGGGGGATGTCTTCTACCTCCACTCACGCCTTCTTGAGCGTGCGGCGAAGTTGAACGACGAACTCGGCGGCGGCTCGCTTACAGCACTTCCGTTCATCGAGACGCAAGCGTCGGATATCTCGGCTTACATCCCGACGAACGTTATCTCGATCACAGACGGTCAAATCTTCCTTCAGTCGGATCTCTTCTTCTCTGGGGTACGTCCTGCGATCAACGCCGGTCTCTCGGTATCGCGTGTTGGTGGCTCGGCTCAAGTGAAAGCGATGAAGAAAGTTGCCGGTACGCTCCGTCTTGACCTCGCGTCATACCGTGAGCTCGAGGCGTTCGCCCAGTTCGGGTCTGACCTCGACAAAGCGACGCAAGCGAAGCTCAACCGTGGACAACGTACCGTTGAAGTCTTGAAACAAGACTTGAACGCACCGCTCTCGGTCGACAAGCAAGTCATTATCATCTACGCACTCACGAAAGGTCATCTCGATGACGTTCCTGTCGAAGACATCCGTCGTTTCGAAAAAGAAATGAACGCATGGCTCGACCAAAACCGTGCCGATCTCTGCCGTGAAATCCGTCAAACAGGAAACCTTCCTGCGGACGAAGCGATGGTCGATGCAATCACGGAATTCAAAAAGACGTTCTCGCCATCGGTTTAATCCGGTGACGAGCGTCTATTAAGGTGGTGAATCGAAATGGCATCATTACGTGAGATCCAGATGCGGATCACCTCGACCCAAAGCACGAAGCAAATCACGAAAGCGATGAACATGGTGTCGGCCTCGAAATTGAACCGCGCTCAAGGGAGCAACGCCAACTTCAAGCCGTACATGACCAAGTTGCAAGAAGTCATCTCGTCGATTGCCGGCGGTACTTCAGGCGCAACACACCCGATGCTTCAAGTCCGTCCCGTCAAACGGACCGGCTACATCGTCATCACGTCGGACCGCGGACTAGCTGGTGGATACAACGCCAGCGTCCTTCGCGACGTGTATCGCGAATTGAAAGCGAAACACGATTCAACGGACGAGTATCGTCTGTATGTGATCGGGAAGGTCGGCGTTCAGTTCTTCAAGGCACGGAACATTCCGGTGTACAGTGCCATGACAGGATTGAACGACCAGCCATCATTCATTGAAGTCGCGGAGATCGTCAAGCAGACGGTCGGCGCGTTCAGTGAAGGCGAGATCGATGAGCTGAAGCTTTGCTACAACTCATTCATCTCTGTTATTAGCCAAGAAGTGAAAATCGATCGACTGCTCCCGCTTGGGAATATCGAACAGACCGCATCGAATGTGATGTATGAATACGAACCAGAAGAAGAAACGATCTTAGCGGCGCTCCTCCCGCGTTATGCGGAAGGACTCATCTACGGCGCGCTCCTCGATGCGAAAGTATCGGAGCATGCGGCCCGGATGACGGCGATGTCGAACGCGACAGACAACGCGGATGAACTCATCCGTGGACTCAAGCTCAAGTTCAACCGCGCGCGTCAAGCGGCGATCACACAAGAAATCACAGAGATTGTCGGAGGTGCGGCTGCGCTTGAATAAGCGCACGCCCTCTAGATTGTAGGAGGCTAACACGATGAACGAATACGGCATGAAAGGCCGCGTAGTCGCAGTCATGGGCCCAGTTATCGACGTGAAGTTCGACAACCACTTACCGAACATCTACAACGCCCTCAAAGTCACGCACGTGGCAACGTCGGCGGAAGACGTAAGTGTCGACTTGACGCTCGAGGTGGCGATCCACCTTGGGGATGACACGGTCCGTACGATTGCGATGGACTCGACGGACGGCGTTCGCCGCGGCATGGAAGTACTTGACTTAGGCACACCGATTTCGGTACCAGTAGGAGAAGAGACGCTCGGTCGTGTCTTCAACGTCCTCGGTAACCCGATTGACGATAAAGAAGTATCACCGACAGTGCGTCGTTCACCGATTCACCGTCAAGCACCGACGTTCGACGAGTTGTCGACGAAGGTTGAAATTCTCGAGACAGGGATCAAAGTCGTTGACCTTCTCGCCCCTTACATCAAAGGTGGTAAGATCGGTCTCTTCGGTGGTGCCGGTGTAGGGAAAACCGTCCTCATCCAGGAACTCATCAACAACATCGCGCAAGAGCACAGCGGGATTTCTGTATTCGCAGGAGTCGGTGAGCGTACGCGTGAAGGAAATGACTTGTTCCACGAGATGACGGACTCAGGCGTTATCAAACAAACGGCGATGGTATTCGGTCAGATGAACGAGCCGCCGGGCGCGCGTTTACGTGTAGCCTTGACTGGTTTGACGATGGCGGAATACTTCCGTGATGAGCAAGGACAAGACGTTCTTCTCTTCGTCGATAACATCTTCCGTTTCACACAGGCAGGTTCTGAAGTATCGGCCCTTCTCGGCCGCATGCCGTCTGCCGTAGGTTACCAGCCGACACTCGCGACGGAAATGGGTATGCTTCAAGAGCGGATCACGTCGACAGCTAAAGGATCGGTCACATCGATCCAAGCAGTTTACGTACCAGCCGATGACTATACTGACCCGGCTCCAGCGACAACGTTCGCTCACCTTGATGCGACGACAAACCTTGAGCGTCGTCTCTCGGAGATGGGGATCTACCCAGCCGTTGACCCGCTCGCTTCGACTTCACGTGCCCTCTCGCCTGACATCGTCGGACCAGAGCACTACGAAGTAGCCCGTGAAGTGCAGCAGACGCTCCAACGTTACAAAGAACTCCAAGACATCATCGCCATCCTCGGGATGGACGAGTTGTCTGAAGACGACAAGCTCACGGTTCACCGTGCCCGTCGCATTCAGTTCTTCTTGTCACAAAACTTCCACGTGGCCGAGCAGTTCACAGGCCAAAAAGGTTCGTACGTACCGGTTAAAGAGACTGTCCGCGGCTTCAAAGAGATCCTCGATGGAAAACACGATGATCTTCCGGAAGATGCGTTCCGTCTCGTCGGTCCAATCGAAGACGTCATCGAAAAAGCGAAGACGTTGGTCTAAGACCTACGCGGAAGGGGGAAACTAGACGATGAATACTCTTCACGTCAACGTCGTCACCCCGGATGGCGCAGCCTATGAGGGCGAGGCGCGGATGGTGATTGCCAAATCGGTGACCGGTGAGATCGGTATTTTGCCGAAACACATCCCGATGGTGACACCGCTCGACATCTCGATCCTCAAACTGCGCCACGAAGATGGTGGACGCACGCTGATCGCACTCAGCGGCGGTTTCATGGAAGTTCGTCCCGACACGGTGACGATCTTAGCTGAAACAGCCGAAATGGCGGACAAGATCGACTACGACCGCGCTTCAGCGGCGAAAGTTCGGGCCGAGCGCCGTCTTCAAGACACGAAGCTCTCGGACATCGAATTCCGCCGTGCGGAGCTCGCGCTCAAAAAAGCGATCAACCGCTTGAGCATTCGCGAAATGAAAGACTGATACGTTAACCTTCTCACTTCGGTGAGGAGGTTTTTTTGTCGTGTTCCTTCATTATATAGGACTAAAGTCTCGCCGTCGTTTGGGAAAAGCAGTAAAAGACGGACGGAGATGAGCCGATAATAGGAGTGGGAACTACGAAAAAGGAGATAAAGGGATGAAAGTTTACGTTGCGCGCCAACCGATATTTGATCAAAAGTTACGCGTCTGCGGCTATGAACTGTTGTACCGCCGTAGCGAGAAAAATATATTTGAACACGTCGACGACGCGCTCGCGACCGCCGACGTGATCCATAACGCCTATCTCGTGTTCAACTTTCGGGAGTTGACCGAGGGGACACGTGCGTTCATTAACTTTCCCCAAAATTTGATTGAAGGGGAAGTGCCGGCCTTGTTGCCGCGGCAGTCGCTCGTCGTCGAAGTGCTCGAACACGTCGAGCCGACCGAGAAAGTGCTCGCCGCCCTCCGCTCACTCCGGCGTAAAGGTTACACGATCGCCCTCGACGATTTCGTCTTCGAGGAGAAGTACCGGCCGCTCATCGGTCTCGCTGACATCATTAAAATCGACTATCAAGCGACACCGGTCGATCAACAGAAACGGCTCATCGATGCCCTCGGCCACCGTGTCGAATTTTTAGCCGAGAAGATCGAGACGCCGCTCGAGTATGAGACGGCGAAAAAGCTCGGCTACAAGATGTTCCAAGGTTACTTCTTCAGTCGTCCGACCGTCGTTCACGGGGCCGAGGTGCATCCGCTCCGTCACACGCTCGTCGAAGTGTTAAAAGAACTCGACCGGCCGGAGCCGAACTTCCGCCGCATCGCCGGCCAAATCGAGCGCAGTGTCGATTTGTCTTACAAGATGTTGCGCTCCGTCAATACGGTGTATCAAAAAGGACGGCATACGATTCAGTCGATCGAACAGGCGGTCGCCCGCATCGGGCTCGATGAGATGAGGCGTTGGTCGTATTTGATGCTCTTACGGGAGATGCAGACGTCAGAGTCGAAAGAGCTGATCAAGCAGAGCGTCATCCGTGGGAAGATGATGGAACTGATCGCCGATGACACGGTGCCGGCCGTCACGCCGTTCGATGCGTTCATCACCGGCATCTTCTCGTCGCTCGACGTCATCTTGGATGAGACGATGACCTCGCTCGTCGCCGAGCTCCCGGTCGAACCGGTCGTCAAAGAGGCGCTCCTCGGGAAGCCGAACAAGCTGCGGGAACTGCTCGACGCCGTGACGGCTTATGAACGTCTGACCGTGCCGGTCGATGAGTCGGCGCCAGATTGGTCACCGTACTATATCCGAGCGATTCAATGGGCGCAAACGTTCGAAGAAAAAAGTGAATAATGTTTGAAATTTCGAAGGGACGTCAATTACTGTAATAAGGCCATGCGCCGATGACGTTCCTTTTTGTATGCGGTTTATGGAGAAAGCGAGCTGATTGAATGGACACATTTGAACCCCCACCATCACGCTAAGTCTTTTTTTCTCTGTCGCGACATGCTATGATTAAAAATGGTACGAATTTTTGAAAAGAGGGGAATCGTCGATGTTGAACACCGTGTTATCGCTATTTATTTACATCGCAGCGATTTACGTCGCTTGGTGGGCACTCATGCCAGTCAAATGGGACAAGTTGCTCAACCAAGTGAAGAGCCCGCAAGCTGCTGTCTTGCGTGTTCTCGTGGCCGTCGTCTTCGGTTCCTTGATCGCCCAGTTCTTCTTGGAGTATATCCGGTTGGCGCAGGCGCTCGCACCATTACAGTAGGCTGTAAAACGATTACTAAATTGTAATCCTGCTGTAACGTTTCCTATATGTTTATCGTGTAGGATAAACTCGTCTGACATGGCGCCTTTCATCAGAAACTATTATGCTATTATTTCTTGTTTTTCTCTCTGATGAAGTCGTCACGTTTCACAAACCATCGTAGCTATCGACATAACCACATCCGGAATCGGATATCGACGTATAGAACACAAAATTAACGAAGTTGGAGGACAAAGAGAGATATGAAGGATTTGATTGTAGTCCGTGGAGGACGTAAATTGTCAGGTACTGTGCGTGTAGAAGGAGCAAAAAACGCCGTACTCAAAACATTGGTTGCCACTCTATTAGCAAGTGAAGGAAAGTCGGTACTCCAAAACGTGCCGCGCCTCGCTGACGTATACACGATTAACAAAGTACTTCGCCACCTCGGTGCAGAGGTCGCATTTGATGAAGCGAACAATGAAGTCACAGTCGACGCCTCGGGCACAATCAAAGACGAGGCGCCGCTTGAGTACGTCCGTAAGATGCGTGCCTCGATCCTCGTCATGGGTCCTCTTCTCGCTCGTCTCGGTCATGCGCGTGTCGCAATGCCGGGCGGATGCTCGATCGGCTCACGTCCGATCGACCTCCACTTGAAAGGGTTCGAAGCGATGGGAGCGAAGACGGTCATCGGCAACGGTTTCGTCGAAGCATCAGTTGACGGCCGTTTGAAAGGCGCGAAGATCTATCTCGACTTCCCATCGGTCGGCGCGACTGAAAACATCATGATGGCTGCCGTCCTGGCTGAAGGCACGACGGTCATCGAGAACGTCGCGAAAGAACCAGAGATCGTCGACCTCGCCAACTTCTTGAACGGAATGGGCGCACACGTCCGCGGTGCCGGGACAGAGACGATTCGCATCGAAGGCGTGGAGAAGCTCCACGGCGCCGAGCACTCGATCATTCCTGACCGCATCGAAGCGGGTACGTTCCTCGTCGCAGGTGCCATCACTGGCGGCGACATCGAAGTCATCGGAGCTGAGCGCGAACATTTACGTCCGCTCATCTCGAAAATGGAAGAAATGGGCGTCAAATTCGAAGACACGTCGGAAGGCATGCGTGTCATCGCACCGGACGAGTTAAAGCCGGTCGATGTGAAGACGATGCCGCACCCAGGTTTCCCGACAGACATTCAAGCACAAATGATGGCGCTCGTCTTGAAAGCAGGCGGCACATCGGTCATTACAGAAACAGTGTTCGAGAACCGTTTCATGCACGTCGAAGAATTCCGACGCATGAACGCAGACATTAAAATCGAAGGACGTTCAGCCATCATCAAAGGCGGCGTTCGCCTCCAAGGTGCCGAGGTCGTTTCGACTGACCTTCGTGCCGGCGCAGCACTCGTGCTTGCAGGCCTTATTGCCGACGAAGAGACTCGTGTCGGCGACTTATATCATATCGACCGTGGCTACGTCGACTTCCACAAGAAACTTCAAGCTCTCGGTGCTGACATTGAGCGTATCGAAGGAACGGTCGAAGTCGTTGAAGAAATGGTCAACAACTAATTAATAGACTCATAGGAGCGAGGAGATTCTTCTCGCTCTTTTCAATGAAGTAATGAACGGAGGAACCTATACATCATGTTTTCAAAAGATATCGGGATTGATTTAGGAACAGCAAACGTCGTCATCCACGTGAAAGGTCGAGGTATCGTCCTCGACGAGCCGTCTGTTGTCGCCATCAAGCGTTCGACGGGGAAAGTGCTCGCCGTCGGTACGGAAGCGTACCAGATGGTCGGTCGTACGCCAGGTGACATCGTCGCCATCCGTCCGCTCCGTGACGGCGTCATCGCCGATTTCGCGACAACGGAAGAAATGCTCCGCCACTTCGTCGAGAAGATTCAAGTGCGCGGCTTCTTCGGTGGCATTCGCATGCTCATCTGTACGCCGGCGAACGTGACCCCGGTCGAAGCGAAAGCGATCCGTGAAGCAGCCGAAAAGGCTGGCGCCAAAGAAGTCTTTCTCGCCGTAGAACCGAAAGCGGCAGCCGTCGGTTCGGGCATGGACATTTGGAAGCCGGTCGGCCACATGATCGTCGACATCGGCGGCGGCACGACGGACGTCGCGATTCTTTCAATGGGTGATATCGTTTGCGGTGAGACAATCAAAATCGCCGGTGATCGTTTTGATACGGACATCCTCCGCGCCATTAAAGACAAGCATAAGCTCATCATCGGAGAGCGTACGGCTGAACAGATCAAAAAAGAGATCGCGACCGTCTTCCCAGGCGGACGTAACGAGACGATGGACATCCGCGGCCGTGACATGGTACGTGGCTTGCCGCGTACGGTGACGATCACGTCTGAAGAACTCCGTGAGGCGATGGCCGAGTCGGCAAATGAGATCGTCGAGGCGACGAAACGTGTCCTCGAACAGACGCCGCCAGAACTCGCGGCCGACATCATCGACCGTGGCATCATCATGACGGGGGGCGGCTCGCTCCTCCACGGCATCGACCAGCTCGTCGCCGAGCGTGTCGGATTGCCGGTCATGATCGCCGAAGAGCCGACCCTTAGCGTCGCGCACGGCACGGGCATCATGCTCGAGCATTTGGATCGGTTGAAATAAACATATGAACAGCTCTTTATAACGAAGAGCTTTTGACGAGTCGAATCGCTTTTCATAGTGATTCGATTCGTCTTTTTTATTTCCATGGAAATGGCTACACTGAATGGGATAGGGGGAGTGAGATGGAGCAGCTGATTCGACAGTTGACCTTTAAGCGAGTAGGTGTGACGTTGGTTGAAAGTGGGGGTAGGTTGCTGCGTGAACGATGGCGCAATACGTTCCTTGATGAAGGACGACAAGTACGTCCCTTTCTTTGGGAACAGCTTCTGGAAAGTGATGTAAAGGGGACAAAAGCGGATGATGCGTTTAATCGAGCGAAGACGTGGAAGTGTTATCTTTTCTTTGAATCGTCAACGGATATCGCCATACTCGATTTTAGCCAATCCAAACTAGTGAAGCGAAGTGATTTTGTGGTCTGGGAAAGTGAATATGCGGATTTGTATATCGTGGATGAGCATATGACATGGACGTATGTTGTACCACACGAACAAGAGTATGGACCATATTTTATCAAGCGGATAAAGGGGGAACCGAAATGACACGACCACTCACGCTAATCACCGGCGTCAGCCGTGACAAAGGCATCGGCGCGGCAATCGCCAGAAAGCTTGCCGAATCCGGGCACGACCTTTATTTGACACACTGGAGCCCGTTTGACGGGACGGACGGGGTCGGGGCGGAGCCAGACTTCATTACCGGATTCGTCGACGAATTACGGGCCTCAGGAGCGCGTGTGGAACATGAGGCGTACGATTTGGCGTCAGGAAATGAAGAAGGACTGCTCGACCGTGTCGAGGCAACACTCGGTGTTCCCAGTCGCCTCATCAACAATGCGACGTACGAGCGGCACGTGAACGAGTCGACGTTTACGACCGAGACGCTCCGTACCCATTACCTCGTCAACAACGAAGGGACGCTCGGACTCACGTTCGCCTTCATCAAGCGATACAAACGAGCAGGGCTAAAAGACGGGCGGATTTTGTTCATGGTGTCAGGCGGACCGGACGCGAACAATCTCGCCTATATCGCGACGAAAGGAGCGCTCATCGCCATCACACCGGCGCTCGCGAACGGGGTCGGACGTTACGGCATGTCGGTGAACGCCCTCGATCCGGGACCGACCGACTCGGGCTGGATCGATGAGACGTTACGCGGCCACCTCGTCCCGTTCTTCCCGCACGGGCGTGTCGGCACCCCGGAAGACACGGCTCACTTCGTCGCGTTCTTGATGGGTCCGGACGGGGTCTGGGTGAACGGCCAGCACTTGCACGTCGACGGGGGTTTTACCGGACGATGAAAAACGCTTCTCCAAAGAATCTGGAGAAGCGTTTTTTAGTGCCACGTATAATCTTTGTCGACGAAGAGGCGACGTTCGACCTCTTCTTTTGGCATCGGTTTCGGGTCGGCGTCGAGCCAAGCGTGATAATCACAGGCACACGCTTCTTCGAGGCGGAGCGAGTAACCGTTGTTGATCGTCTGGACCGAGACGCTCAAGTCGTAATCGGCGAGCGTCTTCTTCAGACGGTAGACGAGGTTATAGACGTTATGGAGCGCGCGTTGCGGCTCGTCGATTTCGGGGTAAAGCGTCTCGGCGATGAGCCATTTGTTGACGACTTTATCGCGATGGTACACCAAGTAAGCGAACAGCTCTTCCGTCTTTTGTGTCGGCCACTTGACGAGGTCTCCATCTTGCGTCTTGACCGAGAAGTTGTCGAGGCATTGAATCGTGCACGTCCGGTGTCGTTCCGATTGGAGAATCGACTCGTACCGCTTTATGACGCGCGGCATCAAGGCGTGAATCTTGTCTTCGGTGATTGGCTTCAACAAGTAATGTGTCGCCTGCAAATCGAACGCCTCGACCGCATACTGGCTGTGTGCCGTCGTGAAGACGACTTGTGTCGTCTTCGGCAACTGTTTCGCGACCTCGATCCCGGACATGTGCGGCATCTCGACATCGAGAAAGACAAGGTCGACGTCTTGGTTCTCTAAAAAAGCGAGCGCTTCTTTCGGGTCGTGGAACGAGCCCATCCACTTCATGTTCGGTTCGGTTCGGATGATGCGCTCCATCATCCGTAACAAGTGTTGTTCATCTTCAATCAAAATCGTACGCATGCGGGTCGTTCATCCTTTCTTGTTTAGGGAGACGGATTCGCACGTGCGTGCCGGCTCCGGCTTCGGTTTGTAAATCAAAGGTGGCGTCTGTTAAATAGGCGATGCGGTTACGAACGTTCGGGATGCCGATGCCGCTCGTCGGCATCGTTCTTCGTTTCGGATCGAATCCGACGCCGTTGTCCGCGACGCGTATTTCGAGAGATGAGCCGATGTCTTGGATGGACAACATGAGTCGTTTCATCCCATCTTTCTTCATTAGGCCATGGCGAATCGCGTTCTCGACGAGCGGTTGGATGAGGAGCGGCGGCACTTCTAAGTCGAGTAGACTCTCATCGATGTCCTTGATGATGGTGAAGGCGTCGTTGAAGCGTGTCTGCTCGATGGAAAGATACGAGTCGATCATCTCGAGTTCTTGTCCGAGCGTGATGTTCGACTCGGTCCGGCCGTTCTCGAAGATGAAGCGGACGTATGTGCTCAAGTGACTGAGCAGTCGCGCCGCCTCATGCGGAGACGTGTAACAGAGGGCGATGACGTTCCCGAACGTGTTATATAAAAAGTGCGGCTTGATTTGCGCGTTGAAGAAGGAAATCTCAGTCTGATCGGCAAACGTTTGGACTTCTTGTTTTTGGCGCTTGTCGGTCGACAAATGAACCGGCAGTAACATGAACATCAAGATGAAGTAAATGAGCGACAACACGCTCGTATACACGTCTTGGTTCGGGTGCGGGATCAGGAGGTTGATGACTTGACCGACGTATCCGATCATCAGCGCCAACGTAAAAATCAAAAACTCCAACGGATAGCCGGTCGCTTTTCTTTCGAATAACCAGTTGACGTTCAGTCCTGTCCAAAAGAAAGTGACAAATAAAATGTACATCCAAACGGCGTAGTCGAACCAGCCGTGTGTCTCGTAAGGAATGACGACAGCGACCGCGCTCAGCACGTACAGCGGATAGGTGACGGACCTTAAAAACCGTTCGAACGGCACGCGCTCGAGTCGAAGCGCGAACTCGATGAGCATACAGATACTTAACAAGACGGTGACGAGGCTGACTTTATGGGCGATGATGTACGTCACCGATGGGATGAATTCGAAGAGGAGCATTGGATCTTGCGTCAACAATGACAGACCGACCAATAAGAAAAAGGCTGCCCCATACAAATAAAAAGATTCTTTACGATGGAATATGGAGACGATCGCGTAGAAGAGAAGGATGAGGAATGCGATCAAGATGATGACAAAATCATAGCTGAAAATTTTATTTTGTAACGTCATGATATGTCCGGCTGGACCAATCAATAAACTGTCTTCGAGGCCGGTCGGGCGGTCGCTTGCTTCGGCGACTTGCATCGTCAGACGGAAGTCGGACACGTTCGGGTCGAGCCACACAACATACGCGTGTCTGGCGTCTTGCGTCTGAGACGAATAAATGGGGCGAACGGGTTCTCCATCGATGAAGAGGCGGACGTGCGGATGGTTTCGCGGTACTCGAAGTGCATATTGTCCAGGTGGAAGCGCGACATCGGCCTCGTATGTCGCGATAGCATGTGGTGTGATATGGGGGACGCTGCGATACGACTCGCGTTCAACGCGGTCAAGCAGGCTCGACTGGAAACGCCACGTCCCATCGAGTCGTAAAATGTCTTGTGTCACGTTCGATTCGGTCAAATCGGCCGAACCTCGCGTGACGGCGGCTTTGCTGTCGATCGTCTGCCCGCGCGTGAGCACGAGCCCGCTCGTGACGGCGATGAATATGATGACGAGCATCAGCGCGATATGTTTTCGGGTCATGAGCATATTCCCTTCGGACTTGTGAGATTCTTGTGAGAAGACAACGGTATACTTGTCACACTCCGTTCATAAGTCAAGACTTAAATAGAACGGGTGTGATAAATTCCACCTAATCGTACATGATATCGCCTTATTTGAAAAGTGAGATGGACACGATATAAGTTAAAAAACACAAAGGAAGAAGGCTGCGCATGAAACGTTGGATCGAAGCAAGAATCAGCCGTCAAGTGCTGACGATATTTTACGTGCTCGTCGCTTTAATCACGCTCACGTCACTTGGCACATATTTTTACACGCAACAAGCGATCAAAGCGACGACCGTCGAACTCGAACGCATCAGTGAACAGCGCTCCCGGGCGACGAACCTGTTCGAGACGTGGCAATCGATGCAATATGAGATGCGCGGCCACGTCTTACTCGGAGAAGATGCGCTCTTGAACGAAGTGCGCGGCGCCCAGTCTCGCATCGATGAACAGACGGCTTGGTTCGAGGAGACGGCTACCAGCAAAGAAGAGCTGACGTTCGCCAAAGACGCGCGGCTGTTGTTCACGATTTATACGACCCGCGTCATGCCGGGGCTTGAACGGTACGTCATCGCCAAAGGGAACGGTGAGATTGACGAGCCGTTCCTGCAGATGGCGACGGTCGGGCAACTCATGCCGAAAAATGCGACGTCGAACCAGACGCGCTTCAAATTTAATTCGAATAGTGCGGCCGACATGAGCGCGAGCATCGTGGACATGGAATCGGTGTTCACCGATTATCGGGCCGACCTTGATTTCCAGGAGACGTCGCTTCGTGAATCGCTGTCCGAGCAACTCGCGAAAGCGCAATGGATGTGGCTCATCATCTTGCTCGGCGCCGTATTTGTCTTGTTCGTCAGTCTGCAACCGTATGTCGTTCGTTTAACGACACAACTGCAGGCGCTCATCACGAACAGTGAACGGCTTGCCGTCGACCCGCACGCCGTGCTCATCCCGGTCGACCCGCTTCAAAACGAGGTCGGTCAACTGTCGAGGGCGTTCAATGAGATGTCGAGTTCGCTCATCGGGCAACACGATGCGCTCGAACGGGAGCGGGAGAAGACGGCCCGCATCCTTCATACGATGCGTGACTCGATCGTGTTCGAGGAGTTGAGCACCGGGAAGATGTACGGCAACCAGGCGCTGTTCGATTTGTATGACCAGCCGGTCCCGTATGACAATCGTCAAAGTCTTTACCCGATTGAGACGTTTTATGAACCTTTCATGAGTCATATTGACGACCGGGAAGGGTTGCTTCGCTTCACGAACCGGGCTCGGCGCGAAGGAATATTCGATGAGACGTTTACGTACTCGATGCATAAGGGTAGACGTATCGTACGGATGTACGCCGAACCGATCGAGCTGCAAGACGAACGGTTCGGTTTGATGTTTGTCTCACGTGACGTCACGAAAGATATTGAAATCGATCGCTTGAAGACGGAGCTTGTCGCCACCGTCTCGCACGAACTGCGGACTCCGCTCACCTCGATTCTTGGGTTCACCGAGCTGTTGGCTACGCGCCATGTCGAGGAAGAGAAGCGGAAGCGTTACTTGAGTATGATCAACAGTGAGACGAAACGCCTCGAGCGGCTCGTCACGGATTTGCTCGACGTGCAGAAGATGGAAGCAGGCGCCGACCAGCAAGATTTCAAGGTTGAGAGTCTATATGAGATGTTGTCGGATGTGCTCGAGATTCATGCCGGCTCGACGGAGCTGCATATGTTCCACTTTGACTGCGACGAGTCGCTTCAAGTTTCCGGAAACCCGGCTCGTCTCCGTCAAGTGTTCTCGAACGTCTTGAACAATGCCATTAAATATTCACCCGACGGCGGGAACATCACCGTCAACGTCGAATGCGATGACGACGTCATCCGGGTCGCCATCGAAGATGAAGGCATCGGTGTGTCAGAGGAAGATGCGGCACGTTTGTTTGAAAAGTTCTACCGCGTACAGAGCGAACAGAGCCGCAACATTGGAGGCACCGGCCTTGGGCTCGCCATCTGTAAAGAGATCGTCGAATCTCACGGTGGAACGATTTACGTTCGCTCGGAGTCTGGCAAAGGGACGACACTTGTCGTCGAATTGCCGATCGTCGAATCCTAAAAAACGAGTTCGTCTCCACTGTTGGGGACGAACTCGTTTTTGTATATCTCAGGCAAACCTAAGTTCGAATGATCGAACATTCACCTAGAATGGCTACGGCTACAATTTCTTGAACTTGTTCTAACACTTCGATTGGACACGTCGTCGTCCGTTTCCACCGTCGGGCCCTCCAGTCGATTGACTTGGCTTGAATGACGTTAATGTAACCTTCTACTGGTAAACCATCGGGTATACGAACAAACAAAGGTCTCTCAGTATGGGTGATAGGGCAAACGATGCAAAATCCAGTTCGATTGAAATCATTTTGGCTAATCACAATCGCGGGGCGCCGTTTTTGAATTTCAGATCCCGCGCTTGGGTCAAAATCGATATATCCAATCTCTCCGACGAGGGGTTGCTGTAATTGATTCAATGAAGATGACATATTTTTGGCTTCCTTCCAAAAGAAACGTGATGTGTTTACTCTGCTTCCTTACCTACTTCTCCAAGGATGACCTCGTATAAATCTGCATACGTCTCTTCATTGACATCAGCAAATACGTTTTTCAGGATCTTTGGTTTTTCTAAAGGCGTAAGGATGATCGTTCCGTCATGATGTTGTTGAATGTAAAACTGATCTCCAATGTCCGCAGAAAGCGCCTTTGGTAACGTTACGCCTTTTGAACCGCCTACTTTTCTCACGACGACTTTAGAGCGGTCATTTGTAACTCGACGAGCCATGGCACGTTCCTCCTTCATGAAATACGTTGATTAAATAATTATATCATATTAAATATTATTTACTACTAGACGTGTGGCGATCGTACTAATTCTTCATCTTTTTTCAAAAAACGGTGAATGATTCCTACGTTTGGTACGATAAAGAAAGTAGAACACGTTTGAGGACGAAAGGAAGACGATCATGTTACGCGGACTATATACGGCGGCCGGTGCGATGAACGCGCTGCAACGCCAGCAAGAGATTTTAAGCAACAACCTCGGCAACGTGCGGACGCCTGGATTCAAGGCATCGAACGGAGTCGTTCGGTCATTTCCTGAGATGTTGCTCGCCCAAGTGAGCAACCCCGGCAACGGACGCTCACGGGTACAAGGTCAGGTCGGGACGCTCTCGACCGGTGTGTATCTTCAAGAGACGATGCCGCGCTTCTCAGCCGGTAGCATCTCGGAAACAGGTAGCCCGACGGACGTCTATTTAAAGGCGCCGGCCGGATTCACCGGTGCGCCGATGTTCGCGGTCGAACAAAACGGTGAGACGCTCTACACGACGAACGGCCGCTTCTCGGTCGACGAGGGGCGTTTCCTCCGTTCAGCTGACGGTGGGTACGTCTTGTCGGACGCGGGTGCCCGCATCCAATTGCCGTCAAGCGAATTCACGCTGTCGGCGGCCGGACAAATCACGTCACTCGGGGAAGACGTGGCGACACTCGGTGCCTACCAGATCGATGACTTGGCGACGCTCGAACAGGTCGGCAACGACTATCGTGTGAACGGTGATGCTCCGGCACTTGCGCCTGTCGCGTTCCAACAAGGGTTCATCGAAGAGGCGAACGTCAATCTCGACCAGACGATGGCCGACCTCATGATGACGTATCGCCAATTCGAGGCGAACCAGAAAGTCGTCCAAGCGTATGACAAGAGTGCCGAGCGGGCCATTGAAATCGCTCGGGTTCGATAAGGAGGATTACGATGCAATCGATTTATAATTCGGTCAACTCGCTCACGCAGTTGCAGCGTCAACTCGACGTGACCGGGCACAACATCGCCAACGTCGACACGGTCGGGTTCAAACGACAACAAGGGCACTTCGCCTCGCTGTTGTCACAGGCGTACGATAACCAGCCGCGTCCCGAGTTCGAGGTCGGACGCGACACGCCGAACGGGATCCGGATCGGGGTCGGCGGTCATGTCGCCGACATCTCGCAGCAGTTTAATATCGGGCAGATTCGGGCGACCGAGCGCGGGCTCGACGTCTTCTTGAAGGCGAGCCGGCAATTTTTCGTCGTCGAGACGCCGGACGGTGTTGGCGTGACGCGAAACGGCAACATGCAGCTGTCGGTCGGTGCCGAGACGACGCTCGTCGATGTGAACGGCAACGCGCTTCTCGGCGCGGACGGCAACCGCATCACGATGCCGAACGAGGCGACGGATCACCGCGTTCGTCAAGACGGTGTCGTCGTGGCGAGCGTGAACGGGGTCGAGCAAGCGTTCGGCCGCCTCGACATCGTCGAGGTGCGTAACACGTCCGAACTTCGTCCGATGGGCAACAACGTCTACTCGGCTGATTTTCAGACTGAAGTCGACCGTCCGCTCGGCAACTTGTTGATTGAAGGGACGCTCGAGTCGTCGAACGTCGATTTGACGAAAGAGATGACCGACATGACGATCACGCAGCGCGCTTACCAGATGAACTCCCGGGCGCTGTCGATGGGCGACCAGATGATGGGGCTCGTCACATCGCTTCGTCCATAACTTACACCGCGTCTCTTCGGAGGGGCGGTTTTTGCGTTACACTAAAAGGGAGGAGGGGATGACATGTTGATTGTCGTGGCGATAGACTCGTTCAAAGGGTCGCTCTCGAGCGTGGAGGCGAACGCGGCCGTGGCACGAGCGCTCGAAGGGTATGACGTCGTGACCGTGCCGGTGTCGGACGGTGGCGAAGGATTTCTCGACTCCTGGCTTGCGTCGCATCCGGAAGGGGAGGTCGTCACCGATTCTGTCACGGCGCTCGACGGATTGATGCGACAGGCACGATTCGGATGGGCCGAGTCTTCGCGAGAAGCGGTCATCGAATTGGCCGAAGCATCCGGGCTCACGCTCGTTAAGACGCTCGACCCGTGGCGTTACAGTACGTACGGGACCGGGTTGCAGCTGCGGGCGGCACTTCTGCGCGGGGCAAGGCGAATCACGGTCGGACTGGGCGGCAGTGCGACGATTGACGGAGGAAAAGGACTGCTCGAGGCGCTCGGCGTTCGGTTTTATGATCACATCGGAAACGAGCTCGACAGCTCGCCCCATCACATCGGCCGCGTCGCATCCATCGACTGGTCGAATCTCATGCCGGAAGCGCGACACGTGGAGTGGCGCATCGTCTCGGACGTGACGAACCCGCTTCTAGGTAGTACGGGGGCGGTGGCTGTGTTCGGTCCGCAAAAAGGGCTACCCGTGGACGACGTCGACCGCTATGAGGCACACCTCGCGCGTTACGCCGCGTGCTTCGCGTGCGACATGACGGCTTTACCAGGTGCCGGCGCGGCCGGTGGGGCCGGATTTGCGCTCTATCAGCTCGGGGCGACGTATGTGAGCGGGATTGAAGAAGTCGCGCGCTGGACCGACTTGGAAACAAAACTACGGACGGCCGATTGGCTCATCACGGGGGAAGGCAAGTTCGATCAACAGTCACTGCATGGGAAAACCCCGTACGGACTCGCACTGCTCGCCCACACACACGGCGTTCCGACGCTCGTGTTCACCGGACAGTCGGACATGGTCGCGTTACCTGATGCCGGCATCGAGGCAGTGTTCCCGATCATTTCCCGGGTCATGACGCTCGAGGAAGCGATGCGGGACGCGGGACCGCTTCTGACGAACGCCGTCCGCAGAATCGCACGGTTGATTCATAAAAAAGCCTGAACCGCGATGATATGCTCCCCAATAGGTAGACAGATGAAATAACAAATCTGTTTATCTGATTGGGGAGTGTTTTTTTATGGTGAGAAG
>NZ_JTLB01000028.1:0-28123 GCF_000798975.1 Exiguobacterium sp. ZOR0005
TAAAAGCCTTCGTAAATTTGACCATAAAAACACCCCATAAAAGTTGGATTTTTATGTCCAACTTTTATGGGGCAGTTCATTTCTGACATACTTTCGTCATAAAGCGGGTAAACTATATGTTTGTATTTTATTTATGTTTTGAGACATCGATCAGTCCGCTCAGCCGTTCCGCGTCGAGGACGTGCTCACGGCCTGATTCGAGGTCGACGACCCATACGTCTTTGTTGTCGGGTGTCACGTATACGGCCAACGCTTGCTCGGCCAATCGTTCATACAACGTGATCGTCCCGTGATACGTCGCTTCCTGCGGCCGTGTTCCCGCTGTGACGTCCGTCAACAAGGCGAACAGCGCTTGCGTGTTCGGTCCGTCCAAATGTCCCGTCACCCCGTCCCGCTCATACGTCGCGAGCCGGATCTTCTCTCCGGCCGGTGATGGCATCATCATCGTCGTCGTCATCGGCAACCTGACATTGCCCCACACCTCGATGACCGTACCGTAGCGTTCTGATAACGTCAACGATGATTCGTCCCCGACGTCCGTGATCGGCTCATCCGAGACGATGACCCGCTTCATCAGCTGACGCCTCGTCCCATCGAGTACGATCGTTTCCTCCGAAGAGTCGAGCTTTACGTATTCCCCCGAAAACATGTCCGGCAACACTTTCCGCTCGAGCTGCCCGCCTGTCCCGATTTGGAGGGAGACGCGGCCGTCGGCAAGTCGGGTCAAGAATGAGTACCCGCTCGTCCGCTCTCCATTGAAGATGAACAAGCCCGGCTCGATCGTCCGGTCCATCGTCCGCCCGTTCCGCTTCACTTCGTACGTGACGGAAAGCGAACCGCTGTCCGGTGTTTCATAGTGAAATATCGATTCCGGGATGACCGACTCGTGGGCGGGGTCGATGTGGAACAACTCGTTTATGTAAGACACGTCCGACTCTCCTTCAAACGTCATGGCGCGTCTCGCTTCCGTCTCGGCGAATCCTCCTCTCGCCGACTCGAACACAGCGATCGGCTCGACTTCGAACGTCCGCACGAACTGTTCATCGCTGTTCGCGCACGAGACGTACCGCGTGTCCCCGCTCACCCAATAACTGACCGTCTTGCTCCCCAGCTCTTCATATACAGGATGGACGAACGTCGCCTCCGTCACTTTCGCCCGGCGTGCCGGCAAGACGTCTCTCGGCTGTTTCTCGCAATATGTAAGAATCTGTTCTTTAATTTCCAATGGTAATTCTATCCCGCTCGTCTGCTCGAGCGACGATGCCGCTAGCGGACGCATTTCGAGCGCGTTCATCTCTTTTGTCCCACACCCGCTGAGAATGCCCAGTGCGAGCAGAATCGTACAATACGGCCGCATCCCCGGCACCTCCGTCCCCGTTCGTTCATCTTTAGGATATACCCCCCTAAAAATTCCTTATTCATCATATCATACAACCCGTTTCAATTATGTTTTCAGAAGTGTTACGAATACAAAAAAGGCGCCACGCTTGTGGCACCTTATGGTCAATCGTCATCGTCGTCGTCATCACGATCATCGTCATCGTCATCCTCACGTTCGATTTCCTTGACTTGTTCTTGCATGTTCAACTCGAGCTTGACGCGGTCTCCCGCTTTCGGCATCCCGTCATCGAGCTCGTAGCGGGCCGCGAGCGGGAACGTGAGCGTCTGACCTTCACGTTCGATTGTCACGTCACGGTCCGTCATGCTGACGAACGAACCATAGATGTCGAAGTCATCGTTCTCCCGGTCGACTTCTTTCACTTCGTTGTTGCGGTTGAATTCCAGTTTGACGCGATCTCCCGCTTTCGGTGTGTCATCGTCGATCTCATGACGTGCGGCGAGCGGATAGGTCGACTCTTTGCCGCTGAAGCTGATCGTCACATCGCGGTCAGTGAGGGCGACGAGTGTTCCGTACAGTTCATAGTCGTCATCATCATCGACCGAGCGGATCGGGATGTCGCCCGCTTCGGACTGTCCTTGTTGCGAGGCAGCTTCTTCTCGGCTCGCGTCCTCGCCATCTTCCCGGACGTCGTCGCGCGCATCCTCTGATCCGTTCCCTCCATCGTTCGCACTATCGATCGCCCGTGGGACGATGACCGTGTCCGTCTTATCATTGGCGACATACAGGCCGATTCCAGCGACGGCGAGCACCGCCAGGCCAACGCCTAAAATCCATCCGATTAATTTCATGGTATGTTCCTCCTCATGTCATGTGGTGTTCCTGATCTACATCTTCATCATAGACGGACGACGTTAGAGCACCACGAGGATTCGATTAGAAAATGATGAGAGTTCGCAAAATGTTTTTCATTTCGCGACGTAAAAGATACTGCCGGTCGGGGCGTTCGCATAACTGCCGACCGACCAGCCGTTCAAGTCGGCGACTTCTTTGGCGATCGCGAGGCCGAGGCCGCTCCCACTCCGGTCCCGTGCCTCGTCGAGCCGATAAAAGCGGTCGAACAGACGCATTCGTTCTTCCTCGTCGAGCGTCGGACCGTGATCCCGCACCTCGATTCGGGTCGGCGTCATCGTCACTCGTGTGTCCGCAGCATACTTCAAACTGTTGTCGATGAAGATGACGAGCAGGCGCTGCAACGAATCACGGTGTCCGACCCACGTCCCGGCCGCCTCGATCGGGACGCGCTTCCCATGAGACCGCTCGAAACGTTCGGTCAAATAACCGCCCAGTTCAAGTAAGTCGATTTCCTCGTCCTCGACGTCCTCTAGCGCCGTGAACCGGCTCAACTCGAGCATCGGGTCAATCAAATCTTCTCGCATTTGACGCGACTCGGTCAAAATATGATCGATCGCCTCATCGCGGACGGCCGGGTCGCTCTGTCCCCAACGTCGCAATAACTTGGCGTAGCCCTCGATGACGGTGAGCGGCGTCTTCAATTCATGTGAAACATCGGCGACGAAACGACGTTGTTGGTCCATCGACCCTTCGACGCGGGCGATCATCTGGTTGAATCCGGTCGCGAGCGTCGCCACTTCGTCGTTACGCTCACCGACTTCAATCGTCTCGAGCGTCCCAGAGGCGGTGATGCGCTGCATCGTCATCTCCAGGTATCGTAGCGGCGCCAATCCTTGCCGTACGATCCATAGGCTACCGATGAACGTCATCGCCACGGCGATCATAAAAATAATCAACAGAATCGTCGCGAGCGTCCTGAGCGTCTCGCTCACGGCCGCATCCTCGAAGCCGTAGGCGAGTCCGTTCGAGGTCGCGATGACGAACCAATCCCCGACGAGCTCCGGTTCACCGTAATTGACCGGGAAGCGAAGCCCGTCCGCGCTCGATCCACCGACGATGGCCCATTCCCCGTTCGCTTGCCGCTCGAGGACGACGCTGTCTTCATGGAGCGAGACGACGGCGTCACGATTGCGCGCGTCTTCTTCTAACAAGCTGAGCGCTTGCCGCAACACGTCATAGCGTGAATCGATGATTTGGTGACGCGAGACGAGCCAGGCGACCCCGAACGATGTGATGAGCAGAAACAACATGAACCCCGTCATGGAGAGGGCGATTTTTGTCCGTAGCTTCATGTTATTCACCGCGCTTCAACATGTACCCGACACCTCGAACCGTCTGAATCCAATTGCCGCCGAGCTTCTTCCGGACATAACGCACGTATACGTCGACGACGTTCGTATCCCCGTAATAATCAAAACCCCAAACGTGCTCGAGCAATTGGTCGCGCGTCAGCACCCGTTCCGGATGTTCAAGGAAGTAAGCGAGCAAGTCGAATTCGCGCCGGGTCAACTCGACCGTCTCCCCGTCGCACGTCACTTCATGACGGTCGATATCGACCGCCAGCCCCTCGTATGACAACAACCGCTCGCTCGTATCGGTCTGGACGTGCTGTCGCATCCGTAAAAAGGCTCGGATTCGGGCGAGCAGTTCTTCCATCTCGAACGGCTTCGTGATGTAATCATCCGCCCCCAAGTCGAGCCCGCTCACTTTGTCGTAGCGGTCCCCCCGCGCCGTCACCATGAGCACCGGCAAGAGCGGCTGTTCTGTCTTGACGCGACGTACGACTTCAAGGCCGCTCATCTGTGGCAACATGACGTCAAGGAGCATCAAGTCAATCCCGCCTTCGAGCGCCCGGTCGAGCCCGGTGCGCCCGTCGTGAGCGACCTCGACCGTGTATCCGGCGTGCATCAGTTCTAGTTGTAGCAGTCTCGCAATTTTAGCATCGTCTTCGACGACGAGAATCGTTGGCATCTCATTCATCCTTTCTGAAAAAAGCGCCGAGCAGTCCGCCCGACGCATCCTTATTCTGTTCCCGGATTGTTCAGTCAAAAAACGGACGGACCGTCTCCGGGATCATCCGCTCGAAACGCGTCTCAAGCGAGTCGGTCCATTGTTCGAACCGCAAATCGAGCCCTTCCGCTCGGAACGATACCTCGTTGCCGTATGAGAACAGTTGCTCGAGCCAGACGTTTCCGCTCATCGTGAATAGTAAAAATCCGGCGACCCCGGCCGCCATCAACGTCACGGCCAGTATCGTCATGATAAATCGTTTGACGAACCGGCCGATCTCACCTCTTCTACTGCGTCGCATCTCATCTCTCCCTCTCTTTTTCTTCACTATACGAGGTCAAGCTGAGAGGGACGGGTGAATTCCATTAGAATTTGATGAGAAAAAGGCTGCAGCACAGGCTGCAACCTCACTCTTGACTCAATACCGATTCGGCGATCGGGGCCCAATACGTCCCTTCCATCGCCGCGACCTCGGCGAGCGTCGTCCGGTAAGCGGCATCCCCTTGTTTTTTCTCAGCGATGCCTTTCATCCACAGGACGTCTGCTCTATAGCCAGACTCCGGATACGCCTCGACGTACGCGGCATAGTCCGAAATATCGGCTTGCTCCAACTTGTTGTCGACGAGCAACCGATAAAAACCGACCGCCTGTTCCTGGCCGGCTTTCGCCTTGCCGTCGAGAAGCGCGTCCGCCTCCTCGTAACGTTTATCCGACACGAGCGATTCGACTTCGGCGAGCGGGACCTCTGTCGGGGCCGCTTCTTCCGTAATCGGTTCTGCGGCTTGGAGTGACTCGTTCTCTTGTTCGAGACGCGCCACTTCTTGCTCGAGTTCTTCGAGCCGCTTCGCGAGCGCCTCATCCTCGGTCACCGTCACGACTTCAGGCGCTTCCGTCACGGGTGCGACGGGCGGTGTCGGAGCATCCGGCCAGAAAGCCAAGGCGGCAAGCGCGAGCGCGACGGCGGCCGGGAGACCGAGCCATCTCACTTCCCACTTGAAGGCAGCGCGCCAGTCCGTCAAGTCCGCATGGTTCATGACGGCCGGCGACAACGAACGAAAGCGGCGCTTGGCCGCCTTCTTTCCGTTCGCTTTCACTTCGAGCGCGAGCCCGAGCCGATGAAATGCCGCGGGCACTTTCATCCCGAGAAGTGGGACGATCCGCTCACTCGCCTCGCTGTAATAGCCGTGGTCGAGGAGTGTCATCACGACGCCGAATTCGTTCGCGACGAGCCGAAACGTCGGGTCGTGCTCGCCTTTCCTTACGAGCCATTCCGTCATGTCGATGAGCGGCAGTTCCGTCAGTTCTCGGTCTGCGAGTGTCCGTACGTCCATTCGTCAGCCTCGTTCAGGGTAAAGCGGGAACTTCGCCGTCAAGTTGCGCACGGCTTCGTGCGCTTCGGCAAGCACTGCCTCATCTTCATGGTTCGTCAAGACACGGCCGATCAAACGAGCGACTTCGCCCATATCGTCTTCTTTGAAGCCGCGTGTCGTCATCGCTGCCGTCCCGAGACGGATCCCGCTCGTGACGAACGGTGATGCCGGGTCGAACGGAATCGTGTTCTTGTTCACCGTGATGCCGGCCTCATCGAGCGCATGCTCGGCCGCTTTCCCGGTAATGTCGATGCCGCGGAGATCGACGAGGAGAAGGTGGTTGTCCGTGCCGCCCGATACGATGCGGAGCCCTTCCTCTTCAAGACCTTTCGCGAGCGCTTGCGCGTTTTTGATGACCTGGGCCTGATAGTCTTTGAACTCAGGTTGGAGCGCTTCACCGAACGCCACCGCTTTCGCGGCGATGACGTGCATGAGCGGACCGCCTTGGATCCCTGGGAAGATCGACTTATCGATCGCTTTGGCGAACTCTTCTTTACAAAGGATCATGCCGCCGCGCGGACCACGAAGCGTCTTATGCGTCGTCGTCGTCACGAAGTGCGCGTGCTCGACCGGGTTCGGATGAAGACCGGCCGCGACGAGACCGGCGATGTGGGCCATGTCGACCATGAGGTAGGCGCCGACGCTGTCGGCGATCTCACGGAACTTGGCGAAATCGATCGTACGCGGGTACGCCGACGCACCAGCGACGATGAGTTTTGGTTTATGTTCTTTCGCGAGGGCGGCGACGACGTCATAGTCGATGTGTTCTGTATCTTTGTCCACACCGTACTCGACGAAGTTGTACTGAACGCCTGAGAAGTTGACCGGACTTCCGTGCGTCAAATGACCACCGTGCGACAAGTTCATGCCGAGCACCGTGTCGCCTGCTTCAAGGATCGTGAAGTAGACGGCCATGTTCGCTTGCGCGCCCGAGTGTGGTTGGACGTTGGCATGTTCTGCACCGAACAGCTCTTTGGCGCGGTCGCGCGCCAAGTTTTCAGCCACGTCGACGAACTCGCATCCGCCGTAGTAGCGACGGCCTGGATAACCTTCCGCGTACTTGTTCGTCAGCACGCCGCCTTGCGCTTCCATGACCGCTTCTGAGACAAAGTTCTCCGAGGCGATGAGTTCGATATTCTCCCGTTGACGACCGAGCTCATGTTGCATCGCTTCAAACAATTCCGCATCCTGCACTTTCAACTTCGTCGTGTTTACCATGTTGAAACCCCCTCTGAATGTCTAAAAATCAACACCCCCATCGTACCATATGCTTCTTTTTTTGGGTATCGTCTAATCGAGCGCCAAGACGGGTATCATATGGAAGAAGACGATCAGAGGAGGATGTTTATGATTGAGACAAAACAAATCACCATCACCCCGTTCGAGCGCGAGCGGACGATTCGGATTTATACGCCGGATGACTACGAGATGACAGACAAGCGCTACCCGGTGCTCTATATGCACGACGGACAGAACGTGTTCGCCGATGAGGATGCGAGCTATAAGATGAGTTGGCGCGTCGGCGATTACTTAGCCGCCTCCAAACGTGAGTTGATCGTCGTCGCCATCGACAGCGCCCCCGGCGAGATGCGGCTCGACGAGTATGGACCGTGGGAGAACCCGTATATCGGTGAGAGCCTGCTCGGTCAAGACGTGACGCTCGGCGGCCAAGGTTCCGCTTACATCGAATACATCGCCCAAGAGTTAAAACCGATGATCGATGCGAACTATCGGACGAAGCCGGACGAGACCGGGATGATGGGCAGCTCGATGGGCGGGCTGATCTCGGTTTACGCCGCTTGCGTCTATCCGGACGTGTTCACCCGCGTCGCCTCGCTCTCCTCGGCGTTCTGGTTCAACCAGACCGAGATCGAGCAGTTGATCGAGGCGAGCGATTTGAAAGGCGTCGAACGGTTGTATATGGACGTCGGCCGCAAAGAAGTCGAACAGCCGACGGCGGACGGACCGACGAACGAGATGTACTTGGAATCGAGCGAGCGCGTCTATGCCCTGCTCCGCGACAAAGTCGAACACCTCCGTTTCGAAGTGATCGAAGAAGGCGTACACAACGAGATCGCCTGGCGCGAACGTTTCCCGATGGTCGTGTCGTACTTGTTCAGTGAAGACTTATAACGCAAAAAAGCCGGTCGTGGACGACCGGCTTTCATTTATTTGGCTGGATAATGCGCCCGTGGGCCGCCGATCAACTTCGGCCGTGTGATGGCGAACGTGACGTACGCCTCACCGAGCTGTTTTGACGACAGCCGGACGGGAATCGCGACCGGCTTCAAGTGCATGCCGATCAACGTCGAGCCGATGTCGATTCCCGCGTCCGCTTGAATCGATTCGACGACACACGGGGTGTCGAGATGCTCATACGCTTTCTCGGACATCGCCCCCCCGGCCGCCCGAATCGGGACGACCGTCACTTCCGTCAAGCCGAACTGCTTCTGTGTCCGGCGTTCGACGGTGAGCGCCCGGTTAATATGTTCACAACCTTGAAAAGCGAGGTGGACACCGGTCCGGTCACGGAACGACAAGAACGCGTCGATGAATTCCGCGGCGACGTCGATGGACCCTGCCTTTCCGATCGTCTTCCCGAGCACTTCACTCGTCGAACAGCCGATGACGAGAATCTTTTCCTCATCTAACGGAAACCGTTCGTGCAACTCCGTCAATAAGTCCAAAAGCTCCGTCTTCATCGTCGTCACTTCGATTCGTAAGCACTCATCTTGCCGACACGGTTCGAGTGGCGTCCGCCTTCGAAGTCCGTATCGAGCCACGTCTCGACCAAATCAAGCGCAAGGCCTGGTCCGATGACGCGTTCGCCCATCGTCATGATGTTCGAGTCGTTATGTTGACGCGTCGCTTTCGCGCTGAACGAGTCATGGACGAGCGCCGCGCGAATGCCTTTCACCTTGTTGGCAGCGATCCCGATCCCGATCCCTGTTCCACAGATCAAGATGCCGCGGTCAAATTCACCGGCAGCGACTGCTTCCGCGACCGGGATGGCCACGTCCGGATAATCGATCGACTCGGCCGAGTGTGTCCCGAAATCTTTATACTCGTGCCCGAGCTCCTCTAATAATCCGATGATGTCTTTTTTCAAGTTGAATCCGCCGTGATCGGCGCCGATTGCGATTTTCATTCCGTCATTCCCCCGTCTTCTTTGGTAGGCGTCTCGGTGGTTTCGTCACCTTTGACCCGTCATTC
This sequence comes from Exiguobacterium sp. ZOR0005, assembly GCF_000798975.1. Taxonomy (NCBI): domain Bacteria; kingdom Bacillati; phylum Bacillota; class Bacilli; order Caryophanales; genus Exiguobacterium; species Exiguobacterium sp. ZOR0005. The sequence continues at coordinate 8,848 of NZ_JTLB01000028.1, forward strand.
GTCAATTTTAACACAAGTCGGTTGACGAGTGGTTCGAGCTCGTTTCGAACTTGACGATAGACGTTCATCGACCCGCCGAACGGGTCGTTGATATCACGTTCAAGCCCGGTCACGAATTCATAAAGTGTATACGTGCGGTCAGCGAGTTCCGGGTGTGTGTCCCGAATCTGCTCGCGGTGCGCTCGCGTCATCGTCAAGATGATGTCGGCCCATCGACCGAGGACTTCGTCAAACGTCTGCGTCACGTGTTCGAGTTCAATCCCACGTTCCCGCAATACTTGAAGGGCGTTCTCTGAGGCGTCAAACCCTTGCATCGTCCGCAGGCCAGCCGATCGAATATCAAACTCGTCACCGGTCACTTTCGAGCGAAGCAAGGCCATCGCCATCGGGCTTCGGCATGTGTTTCCGCTACATATGAATAATACGCGTTTTATCGACATCGCGTGATCCTCCTCTATGTCCTTAAGCCTCTTCCTCTTACCGGACGACCTTCCCGCCCGCCGCCTTGTAGAGGCGGTTATAGACGGCAAGCGCGACTCCCGTCGGCTCGATCCGGTTCACGTAAATCTCTTCCACATCGGTCTCATCAAATTTCCGTAACGCCTCGTATAGTCTTTGTGCCGCCGTCTCCATCGAGGTGCCGAGGGACAACGTGACGTCAGCCGGGGTCGCCTGTTCATCGAACACGAGCGCGCCGACCCGCTTGCCCGCCTCCTGTCGTGCCGTGATGATGCGCACGAGGTCGTCGCGTCCGCCGTCGACGAGATAAAGCGGAGCGCTCGGGGCATAATGGGTGTACTTCATGCCGGGTGACCGTGGCGCGGCTGCTTCATCGCTCAAATTGGCGTCCAAATGGACCGGTCCGATGATGGCCTCGATCGCTTCTTTCGTCACGCCGCCGGGACGTAAAATCGTCGCCGGTTCCGTCGTGCAATCAATCACGGTCGACTCGACGCCGATGCCTGTCGGTCCCCCATCCATAATACCCGCGATGCGACCGGACAAATCATCGGCCACGTGTTTCGCGGTCGTCGGGGACGGTCGTCCCGACCGGTTCGCACTCGGTGCGGCAAGGCCAAGACCGGACATGCGGATCAAGTCGAGCGCAGCTTCATGGTCCGGCATCCGGAGCCCGATTGACTCGAGTCCCGCCGTCACGAGTGATGACGCCCGACCGTTCGACGGTAAGATGATCGTCAAGGCACCAGGCCAAAACGCTTCCATCAAGCGTCTGGCGGTCGGCGGGATGGCTTGCGCGAAATGTTCGGCTTGTTCGACCGACGCGACGTGAACGATGAGCGGGTTGTCTGCCGGTCTGCCTTTCGCCTCAAAAATTTTACGGATCGCGACGTCGTTCGTCGCGTCTCCGGCGAGGCCGTATACCGTCTCCGTCGGCATGGCGATAACTTCGCCCGCTTTCAAGAGATCCACCCCAATCTTCACTTCAGTCGGCTTGATCCATTTCGTTTCCATGCGCAATCCCTTCCCTCACGGCGAAGACGATTCGGTCTTTACCGTTTATATCTTTTAAAATACCCGTTTCTGCTTCAGGATAACGTTCGGACAGGTACGTTTTCACAACTTGTCCTTGGTTATACCCGATTTCAAAAGCAATCAACTGCCAATCCGGCCGCAACACGCGTGTGGAGTCGGCGATGATCTTGCGATAAAAGTCGAGCCCGTCCGCTCCACCGAACAAGGCGAGGTGCGGCTCGAACGCCGCGACCGTCTCATCGAGCAGTTCGTCCGCTTCGATATATGGCGGATTCGAGACGAGCACCCGGATCGATTCATCCTTGATCGGGGCCAAACAGTCCCCTTCATGAAAGACGACGTCAGCACCGAGCGCTTTAGCGTTTCGCTTCGCTACCGCGATCGCTTCCCGGGAAATATCGACGGTGTGGACTCGTTTCCCGAGCTCAAGGCTGAGCGTGACAGCGATGGCGCCCGAGCCTGTCCCGACGTCGACAATCTCGTCATCGCCGACCGCTCCGACGTGTTCGGCGACCCACTCGATCAACTCTTCCGTCTCAGGCCGCGGAATGAGCACGTCACGGTTCACTTCAAACGCCCGTCCGTAAAACGGGGCGTGCCCGATCAAATGTTGGACCGGCTCGCCGGCGATGAGTCGCTCCATCCCGTCATCGAACGCCTCCGTTTCGGAAGCGGTCAACTCCTCGGACAAACGGACGAGCAGGCCCGTCCGGTCGACTTGGAGCACATGCATGAGCCACCACTCCGCCATCGAGGCGTCGCGGCCGGCGTCAGTCAGTTCCCGTTCAGCTGCTTTCAACGTGGCGGCGATCCGCATCATTCCGCATCCTCCATGAGACGGGCCTGTTCGTCCATGACGAGGGCATCGATGATGTCGTCGAGCTCACCGGCGAGCACGCGGTCGAGCTTTTGCAGCGTGAGTCCGATGCGGTGGTCCGTCACCCGGCTCTGCGGGAAGTTATACGTCCGGATCCGTTCCGAACGGTCCCCCGTCCCGACGGCCGATTTCCGCTGGGCCGACAGCTCTTCCATATGTTCGCTCTGCATCTTGTCGTACAGGCGGGCCCGGAGCACTTTGAGCGCCTTGTCCTTGTTTTTATGTTGCGACTTCTCATCTTGGCACGACACGACGAGACCAGACGGGATGTGGGTCAACCGCACGGCCGACTGTGTCGTGTTGACGGACTGGCCGCCCGGGCCGGATGATGTGAACGTGTCGACACGGACGTCTTTCATGTCGATGTGGACTTCGACGTCTTCGGCTTCCGGAAGGACCGCCACGGTCGCTGTCGACGTGTGGATACGTCCGCCCGACTCCGTCGACGGGACGCGCTGGACGCGATGGGCGCCGTTCTCAAACTTCAGCTTCGAATAGGCGCCCGTCCCGTTGATGAGGAACGTCACTTCTTTAAAGCCGCCGAGCTCCGTGTAGTTGGCGTCGATCAACTCGACTTTCCAATTTTGCCGTTCGGCGAAACGCGTGTACATCTTATAGAGATCAACCGCAAACAGTGCCGCCTCGTCCCCTCCGGCCGCCCCGCGGATCTCGACGATGACGTTCTTGTCGTCGTTCGGGTCTTTCGGCAGGAGCAGCACCCGCAGTTTCGCCTCGAGCGCTTTCACTTCCGGCTCGAGAAGTGACATCTCTTCTTTCGCGAGCTCGCGCATGTCACTATCGAGCGTACGGTCCTCGAGCATTTGCTTTGCTTCTTTATAAGCCCCGCTCGTCTCTTTGTAGCGACGGTACGCTTGCACCGTCTCTTCGAGCTGGGATTGTTCTTTCGAATATTGGCGCAATTTATTTGAGTCGCTGAGCACTTCTGGGTCAGCGAGCATCTCATTCAATTGCATGTAACGTTCTTCTAATACACTTAAACGGTCAAACATGATGATCCGTCCTTTCTCCGTCAAATCGAACTGTCTTCATTATAGCAAAAAACGAACCGCCGAGGCGGTTCGCTTTAGTCATCAATCGGCCACCGTGTGGCGGACCGGGCGTGGTTTGTTCGGGACGTCATGACAGTGGCGGCAGCGCGGCTCGTACGATTCCGCGGCACCGACCAAGATGACCGGGTCCTCATAGCGGGCCGGGTGCCCGTCAATCAATCGCTGCGTCCGTGACGCCGGGGCGCCGCAAGACAGGCAGATCGCCTGCAGCTTCGTGACGAACTCGGCACGCGCGAGCAGTTCCGGCATCATCGTGAACGGTTCACCACGGAAGTCCATATCGAGACCGGCGCAGATGACACGTTTGTCTTCTGACGCCAACTGCTCGATGACGTCGACGATCCCTTCGTCAAAGAACTGGACTTCGTCGATGGCGATGACTTGCGTCTCTTCCCGCACCGCATCGTACAAGTCTTGGCTCGACTGAATCGGGACGGCCACGACCGAGTTGCCGCTATGTGAGACGACGTTCTCCTCGTGATACCGGTCGTCGATGGCCGGTTTGAACACTTGCACCGGGATTTTGCCGTAATGGGCCCGGCGGACACGACGAATCAGTTCCTCCGATTTCCCAGAAAACATACTCCCACAAATCACTTCGATCCAACCGTATCGGTTCGTCACATGCATCATTTTTCTTCGCCCTCTCCATCGATAATCGCTTCCCGATTATACCCATCTTTTCCTTCAAGAAAAAGGGTTGACTTCTATCTATAAAAAATAAAAACCGCCAAGGGCAATCCCTAGGCGGTGTGCATACAAGTTGACGATTAACGTTGGTACTTCTTGTTGAAGCGCTCGATACGACCGTCCGCTGATGCGAATTTCTGGCGACCTGTGTAGAACGGGTGCGAGTCAGAAGATACATCGACACGGATGAGTGGGTATTCGTTACCATCTTCCATCGTGATTGTCTCGTTAGAGTAACGAGTCGAACCAGAGATGAATTTGAACTCAGTCGTCGAGTCCATGAATACGACTTTACGGTATTCTGGGTGGATTCCTTGTTTCATTGCTTTTCAACTCCTTCGGCCCTAAGTATTCTTTCAACCTAGAGAAAGTTCACTAGAATATAATAGCACCCAGTCCACAGATTTACAAGTCAGTTTTTGTTTTTTTCACCGGACGGCGACTCTTTTTCTTATCGGCCTCGAGCGCTGCGAAAAAGTCGATGTTCGTCTTCGTCTCGCGGACACGGCGTAAGAACTGATCGACGAAGTCCGGAGACTCGTTCATCGTGCGGCGAATCGTCCATAACATGTCGAGCTCGTCCTTGCCGAGAAGCAACTCTTCTTTACGTGTCCCCGAGCGACGGATGTCGATGGCCGGGAAGATGCGGCGTTCCGCGAGCTTCCGGTCGAGGTGGAGCTCCATGTTGCCCGTCCCTTTGAACTCTTCATAGATGACGTCATCCATGCGCGACCCCGTATCGATGAGTGCCGTACCGAGAATCGTCAAACTGCCGCCGTCCTCGATGTTGCGGGCCGCCCCGAAGAACTTCTTCGGTTTATGAAACGCCGCCGGGTCGATCCCTCCGGAGAGCGTGCGACCGCTCGGCGGGACAGACAAGTTATATGCCCGTGTCAAACGCGTGATCGAGTCGAGCAAGATGACGACGTCTTTCTTATGTTCGACGAGGCGCATCGCCCGCTCGAGTACGAGCTCGGAGATGCGGGCGTGGTTTTCCGGTGTCTCGTCAAACGTCGAGTAGGCCACGTCCGCGCCCGGCACCGAACGCTGGATGTCCGTCACTTCTTCAGGACGTTCGTCGATCAGCAAGATGATCAGCTCCACGTTCGGGTGGTTCGTCGTGATCGAGTTGGCAATCTCTTTCAATAGAGACGTCTTCCCCGCTTTCGGCGGTGCGACGATCAACCCACGCTGTCCGAACCCGACCGGTGCGATCATATCCATGACACGGACCGACAGATGGTTCGGTTCCGTCTCGAGCACCATCCGCTCGTCAGGGTAAATCGGCGTGAGCGCCGGGAAGTAGTCGCGGTTCCGCGTCGACTCGGTCGTCTCCCCGTTGACGGCCTCGACACTGAGTAGCCCTTGGAACCGTTCATTCTCTTTCGGTTTCCGGACTTTCCCCGTCACGAGGTCCCCGTTGCGGAGGTTGAAGCGACGAATTTGGGAAGCGGCGATGTAGATGTCTTCGGAAGACTGAGAGTAGTTGATCGGTCGGAGGAAACCGAAGCCCCCGTCGTTTTGCGACTGCGGGTTCGGCGGAATGATTTCAAGGATGCCTTCGAGGAAGTAGAGGTCCTTCGATTCGGCTTGCGATTTTAAGATGCGGAACATGAGCTCACGTTTACGCGCCTCCCGATATTGCGGGACGTTCACTTCTTTAGCAATCTCATATAACTCTTTCAACGTCTTCGTCTCAAGTTCGCGAAGCGTATAATTTCTGGCCGGTTCGGTCTGTGGACTCATTCAAGTCACCTGTCTTTCATGATTCTATATTTATAAAATAATTACTAAGTCCTCATTCATCTAATCACAATTCATAGGAGACGTCACTTTTAAAAAATGGCTTTATGACAGTCTATTCCCCTGATGTTCAAAAGATAACAGTCATTTTCGTTTCTATGTAACAAAAAAGTCTTTATAGCCGCATATTGTTTCAAATATGTTACAAGAAAACCGTTTTTGTCTTGCGATTGAAAAATGCCATCGGTCTCGCGCATGATATAGTTTATTTGCAAAGGAAACCGGGTAAGACTATTAACTTTTGCCTGACAATCGTAAACACACATCGTCCATATACAATCACAGGGTTTTATTTTTGAAAACGGAGGGAATTACATTATGTTAAAGCGTTTCGCATCTATCATCGTCGCTGCCACTCTCGCGTTCTCGGGTCTCGCCTTCACTACGAGCGAACAAGCAGAAGCTTCAACTGGAACATTTGCTTACTCGAAAGTAAACGGTTTGAACATCCGTACATCGGCGTCACTCAACTCATCAGTCGTAGCTAAGATGGATAAAGGCCAACGTTATACATACCTTGGTAAAGTCGGATCTTTCTACAAGATTAACTACAAAGGGACTCACCGTTACATCTCAGCTTCATCAACGTACACGTACTTGCAAGCAGCAACAGCTACAACGGTAACGAAGGCATCAACGACAACGGCAACAGACGCTCGTTCGAAACTCGTCGCTGAGTCGAAGAAATACCTCGGTGTACCGTACCGCTTCGGTGGCACGACAACAGCTGGTTTTGACTGCTCTGGTTACACAGGCCACGTTTACAAAAAAGCAATCAATAAGTCAATCCCACGTGACTCACGCTCACAATACGCAAACTCGAAAAAAGTTTCGAAGTCAGCGATCCAAGCTGGAGACCTCGTGTTCTTCTCACATAACGGAAGCACGATCCAACACGTCGGTATGGCACTTAGCAAAACACAAATGATCAACTCTGAAACAGGCGGCGTTAAATACGCGAGCTTCACATCAGGCTACTGGGCACCACGTTACGTCGGTGCTGGATCATACCTCTAATCAAATGACTTCAACGACTCGGTTCATCGGAACCGAGTCGTTTTTTTGTGTCCACATGTTGGAGCACCTTCTCCGTGCCGGTGAGCACAGAGAACGTTCCGTCCGTCTCTAGGACGACGGCTTCGACTCGTTCGAAGTCGGTTCCGCTCGAGCGGATCGCTTGGAGCACTTCGATCTCAAGCACACGTTCTTTCCGCATCGGCCCTTTCATATAACTTCCTTTATAGAACAAGAGCGTCGGGGTCGACTTGATCATCTGATTGACCCGTTCGGATGTTGTGGCGAGCTTCGCTACCACGTATTGTAGCAAAACGAGCGTCGCAAAAGCGGTCAGCCCGTTCAACAGCGGCGTCTGTTGACTCGTCAGCGTCGTCGCTAAAATAGAGCCGAGCGCCACGGTCACGATGAAGTCAAAAGCGTTCATCTTGGCGAGCGTACGCTTGCCTGAAATTCGTAATATCACGATGATCGACACGTATGCCCCGATACCTGTCAAGACGATCCGCAGCATTGCGTTCAATTGTTCCATCCGCTCCCCTCCCCTCTTCTCGTTGTTCCACATGTGAACCTAAGTTAATCGTCATTCATATTGCGTTCACATTCGTCCGGTATACTCGAGATGATTCTAATAAGGAGTGATTAGCTTATGGTAGAAAAAACTTGGAGTCTGCGCCTCATCCGTCTCGCCGCCGTCTTCGGGGTCATCGGGACGGCGATCGGGTCACACATGTCAGGCGCCGGGAGCTATGCGTTTCGCCCCATCCACGCCCACATCTTGCTCGCCGGCTGGTTATCAGTCTTTGCTTGGGGCGTCTTTTATCGGTTGTATCGCGTGAAGCATCCATTGCTCGTCACTGTCCACGGCTGGACAGCCGTCATCGGATCAATCGGTTTGACGAGCGGGATGTGGCTCTATGCGATGAACCCGTTTGCGTGGAACGAGACGTTCACGATGGTTTATTTCATCATCGGCGGTACGGTCTCATTGATCAGTTTCATCTTATTTTTGATTGTGACCTATATGATCGACCATGACGAGCGGGATTAATTCCGCTCGTCATTTTTGTTTCAAGGCCCCCCTCGCGTTCGTCGCGGCGAAGACGATCATGATGACGCTCATCGCCCCGGCGACGGCAAGACCGGCCGACAAGGCGGCCCAGTCAATCGTCGGTTGCGTCAAAACGCCCCGCATGCCTTCAAAAATATACGTCGTCGGATTGAACGTCGCTGCTACTTTGAGCCATTCCGCCTCGATCAACTCTTTTGGGACGAACGTCGTCGACAAGAAGATGAGCGGGAAGAAGAGAAGGGTTCCGGCCTGTGCCGCCTGTGCATTCCGCGTCTTCAAGGCGACGCCGACCGAGTAACCGGCAAAACCGAGCCCGAATCCGATCGCGAGCAGAACCGTGAACAAAAATCCTGGAAGGCCGACCGGGATCGTGAGGCCGAGCATGAAGGCGACGGCAAAAATAAGGAGCGTCTGGACGAGCAACTGCAACATGCCCGCGATCATCGGACCGAGGACGATCGCCGTCCGTGTCGTCGGTGTGAGCAGGAGCCGCGCAAAATACCCGCTCTCGATGTCACGGACGAGCGCCTGACCGGTCCCCCCGGCCCCGCCGACAGCCCCGGAGACGATGGAGACGGGTAAGATGAAGTTCAAATATGCGCTGCCGTCGAATTGGGGCAACGAGGCGATGCTCGATAGCCCGCTCGTGTAGACGAGCAAGAAAAATACGGAGATGATCAAGTTCGGGATGAACGAGAACGGATTGCGGATCGTCGTCACCAAACTCCGTTTCGTGAACAGCCACGTTTCAGTCCACATTCGGGACACCTCCTTCATATGACTCACCGGTCACTTTCAAAAACACGTCGTCGAGCGACGGTTGTTTCACGGTCAACCGTTCCGGTTGGATGGCGCGTTCATCGAGCAACCGGATCACTTCCATTAGCGTGTAGTCACGTAGCTCGAAAGCGACGTTCGTTCCTATCGCCGTATGACCGAACAGATTGGCCGCCGTTTCCGCTTCCCCGTCGGTGTGAAACGTCATCGCGATCGTCTCCCCACCAACGAGCCGTTTCAACTCTTCGGCCGTCCCCTCACTGATGAGCTTCCCGTGATGGATGATGGCGATGCGGTCGGCGAGTTCATCCGCCTCCTCCAAATACTGCGTCGTCAAAAAAATCGTCGTCCCGAAGTCGCGATTGAGCCGTCTCACTTCATTCCAAATTTCGATCCGGCTCGCCGGGTCGAGACCGGTCGTCGGCTCATCTAAAAACAAGACGGTCGGCCGGTGCACGAGCGTGAGCGCCAAGTCGAGACGACGACGCATCCCGCCTGAATAGGTGCCGCTGCGCCGGTCGGCCGCATCTGTCAACGAGACGACACGGAGCAACTCCTCGGCCCGCGCCTCCGCTTCTTGTTTCGTCATCTTGAAAAGACGTCCTTGCAGAACGAGCAGTTCGCGACCGGTCAAGTCTTTGTCGATGCCCGTCTCTTGGAGCGCGACCCCGATGGACAGCCGCACGTCCTTCTCTTGTTTGACGATGTCGAACCCGTTCACGCGTGCTGATCCTGCCGTCGGGCGGACGAGCGTCGTCAACATTTGCACCATCGTCGACTTACCGGCCCCGTTCGGACCGAGAAACGCAAAAATCTCTCCTTCGGCCACAGAAAACGAGACGCCGTCGACGGCCGGGACGTCATCGTATGTCTTGACGAGCGTTTCCACTTCAATCATGCCTCACACCTCCTGCTTGTTTATTCCCGTTCACTTCATATTTAAATATGGCGCGACACATCAAAAAAGCTGCAGACACGAAGTCCACAGCTCGAGAGAATCAAGGTTTCATGACCATTTTCGGTTTTTTCTTCAACGAATGGATGCCTTCGACGAAACGGACCGTTCCCGATTTCGCCCGCATGACGACCGAATGGGTTTGCCCCCCTTGTCCCGTGAACTGGACTCCGCGAAGCAACTCCCCGTCCGTCACACCGGTCGCGGCAAAGATACAGTCCTCGCCTTTGACGAGGTCGTCGAGAAGTAAAATCCGTCCCGTATCGGCGATCCCCATGTCTTGGCAACGTTTCTCTTGCGCCTCGTCTTCCGGCAGCAGGCGTCCTTGGAAGTCACCGCCGAGACATTTCATGGCGACGGCTGCGATGACGCCTTCCGGCGCCCCGCCCGACCCGAGCAATAAGTCGACACCGGTTTTCGGGAACGCCGTGTTGATCGCCGCGGCGACGTCGCCGTCCGGAATCAATTTGATCCGGGCGCCCGTCGCGCGGACACGTTGAATCATCTCTTCGTGCCGGTCTCGGTGCAAGATCGTGACGACGACGTCCTCGACGTCCTTGCCTTTCGCCTTGGCGACGATGGCGATGTTTTCTTCAATCGAGTTGTCGAGACTGATCAGCCCGGCCGCTTCCGGTCCGACCGCAATCTTATCCATGTACATGTCCGGTGCGTGCAGAAGGTCCCCGGCGTCGGCGACGGCGAGCACGGCGAGCGCGCCCCACGTTCCGGTCGCGACGATGCTCGTCCCTTCCAGTGGGTCGACGGCGACATCGAGACGTGACCCGTAGCCGTTCCCGACTTTCTCACCGATGTAGAGCATCGGGGCCTCATCCATCTCACCCTCGCCGATGACGACGATCCCTTTCATCGGAATCGTGTCGAAGACGTCGCGCATCGCAGTCGTTGCCGCGTCATCCGCCTCCACTTTCAAACCTTTCCCCATCCAGCGGGCCGAAGCGAGCGCTGCCGCTTCCGTGACCCGGACCAATTCCATTGATAAACTACGTTCCACCCGAATTCTCCCCTTCGTTACTCAGACACCTCATCTACCCAGACGAGCGCGCCGAGTCGTTTTAGTTTGCCGACGAAGTCGACGTATGAGTCGTTCAATCTTTCCGCATGGATCACTGTCGATTCCCCACTCGCCTGAAGACCTGACAAGACGAGCGCTGCCCCGCTGCGCGCATCCGCGCATTCCATCTCGGCGTTCGCGAGCGGATTGCCGCCACGGATGACGGCCGACGCGTCTTCAAGCGTGATTTGCGCGTTCATGCGGCGCATCTCGGCAATATGACGGAAGCGCTGCGCGTACAACTTGTCCGTCACGATGCTCGTCCCATCCGCTTTTAATAGTGCGGCCGACATGATCGGCTGAAGGTCGGTCGGATATCCCGAATAGTGGAAGACGCGGATATCGGTCGGTACGAATTGATTCGCCCGGACGGTGATCGCCTCTTCCCCGACTTCGACTTCAGCGCCGTAGTCGAGCAGTTTTTGAATGACCCCTTCGAGATGGTGCGGGATGACGTTTTGAACCGTCACGTCTCCAGCTACCGCCCCGTAAATCATATACGTCCCGGCTTCTAACCGGTCTGGGATGAGCGTATGCGTGCATCCGTGCAGACGGTCGACCCCTTTGATACGGATTTCGTCCGTCCCGGCCCCGATGACATGTGCCCCCATCGAAGTGAGCATCGTGGCGACATCGACGACTTCCGGGTCGATCGCGGCGTTCTCGATGACCGTCGTCCCTTCGGCAAGCACGGCAGCGAGCATGGCGCTGACCGTCGCCCCGAATGAACGCAAGTCGAGATAAATCCGATCGCCGGCCAACTTGTCGACACGGACGTGATACAGACCTGACTCATTTTCGACGTGAATGCCGAGCCGCTCTAGCGCTTTCAAGTGCAAATCGATCGGTCGTGGACCAATCGCATATCCTCCCGGCAGTCCGACGGCTCCTTTTTTGAACCGGGCCGCGAACACGCCGAGCAAATAGACAGCAGCCCGGACTTTTCGTGTCTCCGAGCCGAGTAGCGGCATGGCGACGGCATCTTTGGCGTGAAGTGTCACCCGTTCGCCGTCCCGTTCCACTGTGACCCCGAGTTCTTGTAATAGACTGAGCATCACTTCGACGTCTTCGATGCCCGGCACGTTCTCGATCGTCACCGGTTCCTCGGTGAGGAGCGCCGCGACGAGGCACGGTAACGCGCTTTGTTTGGCGCCGCTGATGTCGACTGTACCTTCAAGTTTTTGCTGTCCTACGATATGGAGAATTTCCACGATGATCAAACCTTTCTACGACGAACTTATTTGGATTGAGCGTTGTTCCAATCCGCTAGGAACTGCTCGATTCCTTTGTCAGTGAGCGGATGTTTCATCATCTGTTCGATGACTTTATACGGTACGGTGGCGATGTCGGCACCGAGTAAGGCCGCTTTCGTCACATGTACCGGATGACGGACCGATGCGGCAATGATTTCCGTCTCGATGCCGTGGATCGCGAAAATATCCGCGATCGTCTCGACAAGGTCAAGACCGTCTTGCCCGATATCATCGAGACGACCGATGAACGGTGAGACGTATGACGCGCCGGCACGTGCCGCTAAGAGCGCCTGGTTGGCGTTAAAGATGAGCGTCACGTTCGTCTTGATGCCGAGCTTTGAGAATTCATGGACGGCTTGCATGCCATCTGGTGTCATCGGTACCTTGACTGTAATATTCGGTGCGATGGCCGCAAGTTCCTTTCCTTCTTCCACCATACCCGCTGCATCGAGTGCAATAACTTCCGCACTGACCGAGAGATCCCCGACGATCTCACAAATCTCACGAAGCCGTGTATGAAAGTCGACGCCTTCTTTCGCGACGAGCGATGGATTGGTCGTCACGCCCCCGATGACGCCCATCCGGTGGGCTTTCTTGATGTCTTCCACATTTGCGGTGTCAATGAAAAATTGCATGTGTATTCCTCCTCGAAATGTGATCGCTTACACCTCTTATTATGAGGAAGTCCGCTCCGAATTGCCACACCATTTACGTGAAGGCCGCGATACCGAGCATTGACGCCGCGAGCAACGCGATGCCGAGGACGGTCCCTAGCGCTGTCCACTTCATGATTTTCGCCTGCTTCACGTAATGTGCCTCGTGCGGGCCTTCACGTTGCCGTTCAATTCCATACGTTTCAATCCACGCTGTCGCTGCCGTCGCTTCATCAGTCGGAATGTCACCGGTGTAAACGAATGGAATCAATTCATCCGGCTCGTTCAATAAAGCAAAACGTTCCTCACGTGTCGCGATATTCGCACCAATCCAATAGAGCCACTTCGGCGTGTAATAGAGCGGTGTGCCCCGCTCATGGAAATAAGCGATCCATCGGTCGAACTGATCGAGGTCACGCGGGTCGAACAAGATTTCCACGGATTCGTCAGCCGTCATAATCGCAAGCATCGGACAAAAATCGATCGTCGGCCGCCCGATCGGGACGGTCGGGGACGGTTGTGTCTTCCGGACGATGGCCGGGAAGAAGACGACCTGTTCAATCGCCCCGAGGCGAATTGATTGTTCGACCGATTCGCCCGGCTCGACGCGCCACGTCACACCATCCAAGTGAGTCGCTGTTATCTCATAATGGGATCGATGACGTTCCTTCCAAAACAACTGTCGAAACATGTTGAAGAACCAGTACACCCCGAACCCACCTAGCGCAACGATAGACAAGAGCGGAATCATGTACGGGGCTGGGTTCAACCAGATGAGGACGAGCGGGGCAATCGTGATCATGAAGGCAAGGCCGATGAGCATGATGGCCGCCAACACATAAAAGACGCGCCAAAATAGCTCGGTCTGACGTTCTATATACTTCATCAAATCCCTCCTTAGTTATTTGTTACGAGCTAACGTGAGAGAAGTTTCAATGAAAAAAAGCCGACTCTTCGAAAAGAGTCGACTTGATGTGACAGGATTATGCTTGGTTGCTTGAACCGAACTCACGCATCTTGCCAGTAACGACGTTGTAGATCGCCTCGATACCAGGTCCGATGATTTTACGTGGGTCATATACTTTCGAGTCAGCAGCGACTTTCTCACGTACCGCACGAGTCCATTCTTGTTGGCACTCTGTGTTAACGTTGATTTTGCTGTGGCCGAGCTCGATTGCTTTTTTGATTTGGTGCTCAGGGATACCTGAACCGCCGTGAAGAACGAGTGGAGTTTTTGTCGCTTCTGCGATTTCTTCCATCTCTTTGAAGCCGAGTTTTGGCTCGCCTTGGTATTCTCCGTGTACAGATCCGAGTGCTGCCGCAAGAGCGTCAACTTTCGCTTCTGTTACGACACGAACACATTCGTCAAGGTCAGCGTATTGTACGCCGCCAACGACGCCGTCTTCTTCGCCGCCGACTGTGCCGACTTCCGCTTCAACTGAAGCGCCTTTAGCGTGTGCGTATTCAACGACTTGTTTCGTCATTTCGATGTTCTCTTCGATCGGGTGGTGTGAACCGTCGATCATAACAGATGTGAAACCAGCGTCGATCGCTGCTTTACACTTGTCGAAAGATGAACCGTGGTCGAGGTGGATTGCAACTGGAACAGTGATGTTGTAGTCGTGCATGAGACCTTCAACCATTTTGACAACTGTTGTGAAGCCACCCATGTACTTCGCTGCACCTTCTGATACACCGAGGATAACTGGTGATTTCTCGTCTTCCGCAGCGCGAAGAATCGCTTGCGTCCACTCGAGGTTGTTGATGTTGAATTGGCCTACTGCATACTTGCCTTCGAATGCTTTGTTAAGCATTTCTGTCATTGATACTAATGGCATAATGACATCCTCCTGTCTGTTCGCTATTGTGCACTTTGGGAAAAATGCCCCCGTGCAATTCGTTCCCATTATAACACACGTCGAAACGTGTGCCTATGCTATTCGGGGATAGAAATGGCTCTGCGCAAGCGTTTACATATGTCATCTTCGTGACGAAACGTCAGATTTCTAACACTTCCTTCACTTTCTCGATCATTCCATAAATGTCGAACGGCTTCTCGAACTGGGCCGCGATGCCGAGTCGTTGCACTTCTTCGATCGTCGTCTTCTCGCCGAACGCCGTCATGATCATGACCGGTGTGTCGATGTCTTGTTGTCGCATGTTCCGAAGCACTTCATGCCCGAACATACGCGGCATGTTCATATCGAGTAACACTAAATCATATCCGTTCTGTTCGAGTTTCTCCCAGGCGCAGAGCCCGTCGCTCGCCGTATCGACCTCGATGCCGAGGTTTTGAAACACTTGGGCGAGCATCAATCGAATCCCGTCCTGGTCGTCTGCAATTAACATGCGTGACATCGGTTAACCTTCTTTCCTGTTCGTGATCTACTTTACGCTCTATCCATAACCATACCAAATCCAGTTTCATTTGGCGACGCGGCAATTTCTAAAAGAAGGAAACGGGGCTCAAAGCCCCGTCTCCCTGGCCTGCTCCATTTTCAATTCAGGCGGGACGTCCCGTTCGTCGATTTTCTCGAACGTCGTCACCGTTCCTTCGTCTTTCACGTACAATTTGAGAAAGTCACCTTCCGCGAGCCGTGATTCGGATGTGAACGTGAACGATCGTTTCTTTTTCTCTTCATGATAGCCAATCGTCGTATAGACGTAATCCGTGCCGTCTCGCCCTGCCGTCTCCATGCTCGGGACGCGCACGTAGTACGTGTCGGCGAACAGACGGTCCATATCAATCAATAACCATCCGACGAGAGCGGAAAGCAAGAGGGTCGTGGCCAGTAGTCGTTTCCGCTTCATCGATTTCCCTCACTTTCTAATGATCGCTATCTTTCCATACCATATTCTAGTGATTCCTAAACACCACCCCGCTTGTTATACTGAATTGATTGAAATGGATAGGAGCGACCAGATGAAACGATTATTCGGCTTTTTCCTGTTTTTAATTATTTTGTCCGGTGGTGTCGCCTTCACCGCGTGGGCGTTCGGCAACGAACCCGTCCCTGTCGTCTACGATGAGGCGTATGAAGATGACGTCCCGCTCGCCACGTCGATCGATGCCGATTTAGAAGACATCCCCGAGGCGTTCGCCGTCATCTCCGAAGTGTTCGACAGACCGATCGCGGCGTCAGATGTCGACGCGATCCAGACGTGGGCCTCCGACCCGAGTCTGAAAGAAGCGGTCGCACACCCGGTCGGTGAGTTCGACGTCTTGTTCGAAGGGCGTCCGACCACGCTCACGGTCGAGGCTGAAGTTTACCGGGAGGACGGTACGTACGTCTTGTTCTATCTCATCGGAGACGAAGATGTCGTTCTCGCACTCGACGAGCGGATCGTGGCGTATTATGACGAGCTTGGCATATGAAAAGGAACTTCACCACACGGTGAAGTTCCTTTTTTCGCGCTTTATTCGACCGTCACCGGTACGACCGCGAGCTCGATCTCTTTCTCGACCTCGGCCCGTTCTTCTTCGAGACGGGCATCTGACCATTTGAAGACGTCGGCCATGCAACGCAGTACCCCGTCTTTATAGTTCTGAACGAAGTCGATGTCAAAGAACATCGCGCCTGTACGGCGAACGAGGAAGTCGATGGCCCGGACGACCGCCTCTTCTTCGATGCCGTAAAGGAGTTGGGCGTATACGATCTCAGGGAGGTCGTACGCGTTCGAGTCCATCCGTTCAATGACACGGTCGATGTTCGACCCATACAGACGGACGAGTTGTTCCGCCTTGTCGTCTTCGAGGCCGAGGTTTTTCAATTCTGCCTTCTTCTTCGTCAAGAAGTCCTCGAACCCTTTCGAACCGCCGACGTGGCCGCCCGACATCGGCATATGCTTCGTCCGCGAGGCGAGGAAGACGATGCCTTCTTCTTGTTTGATCAGTTTCGCGACAAGGTCGACGACCGTCTCTGACATTTTACGATAACCGGTCAGTTTCCCACCGGCGATTGTGATGAGCCCGCTGTCTGACTGCCACACTTCATCTTTCCGTGAAATCTCAGACGGGTCTTTCCCTTCTTCATAAATGAGCGGGCGAATACCGGCCCAGCTCGATTCGACGTCGTCTGCCGTCACCGACACGTCCGGGAACATGTAGTGGATCGCGCCCAAGATGTAGTCGCGGTCCTCCGTCGTCATGCGCGGATGCGCCTTGTCTTTATCGAAGAACGTATCCGTCGTACCGACGTACGCTTTGCCGTCACGCGGGATGGCGAACACCATCCGTCCGTCCGGCGTATCGAAGTAGATCGCTTGTTTGAGCGGGAACTTCGATTGGTCGATGACGAGGTGAATCCCTTTCGTCAAACGGAGCATCTTCCCTTTGTTCGAACCGTCCTGCTCGCGGAGCACGTCGACCCATGGTCCGGTCGCGTTGATGACTTTCTTCGCATACACTTCGTACGTCTTGCCGTCGATTTGGTCCTCGACGTTGACGCCGACGACTTTGCCGTTCTCATAGATGAGTCCGGTCACTTTCGAATAGTTCAACAAGAGCGCCCCGTGGTTCGCCGCTTCTTTCGCGACTTCGATCGTCATGCGCGCGTCATCGGTGCGGTACTCGACGTAGTAACCGCCGCCGACAAGACCGTCTTTTTTGACGAGCGGCGCTTTTTGGATGACTTCATCCGGTTTCAACATGAGTCGGCGCTCGGCCCGTTTCACACCGGCGAGGAGATCGTACACCATCAACCCGACCGCGGTCGAGAGCGGTCCGAACGTGCCGCCCGTGTGCATCGGCAACAGCATCCGTTCCGGTGTCGTGACGTGCGGGCCGTTCTCATAGACGATGGCCCGTTCTTTTCCGACTTCGGCGACGAGCGCGATTTCGAACTGTTTCAAATAACGGAGTCCCCCGTGGACAAGTTTCGTCGAACGGCTCGACGTGCCGGCCGCGAAATCTTGCATCTCGAGAACGGCCGTCTTCATCCCCCGTGATGCGGCGTCAAGGGCAATCCCTGCGCCTGTGATGCCGCCACCGACGACGAGGACGTCGTGACGTTCCCCGGTCAATTGTTCGTATCGCTTGGCTCGTTCTTTTGCTGAGAAGTTTCTGATTTCCATCTTGTTCCCTCCTATAATGAATCCGGTTCGATGTATACGAAAAGAGACCACAACAAAACAAGGCTTCGCCCCCCATGTCGTGGTCTCTCTGTAGTCTCCAACCGGTTATCAACTTTTCTCCTGTATTATACCCTATTCTCCTATGTTCAACCATCGAACGGCTCACGCGACGTGCGACGTGCCGAACCGAAAGCGTCCGGCTCGCAATTTTGAAATCATAAGACTAGACTTCAAAGTATCATGACGAAGGAGGAGTTTGAATATGCAACGCATGCTACAACCTTTCCAATTCAAAAACGGTGTCGAGCTTCCAAACCGGCTCGTACTCGCACCGATGACCCATTATTCATCACAGCCGACAGGAGAAGTGTCGGAACATGAACTCGCCTACTACCGGAAGCGCGCGAAGAACGTCGGGCTCGCCATCACGGCCTGTGCCTATGTGACCGAGGACGGCAAAGGCTTCCCGAACGCGTTCGGCGTCAATGACGACAAGTTCATCCCAGGTCTGCGTCAACTCGCAGAGAGCCTTCAAGCAGAAGGATCGAAAGCGATCTTGCAAATCTTCCACGCCGGCCGTATGTCCCCGCCGAATCTCGTCCCGAACGAGCAGCCGGTGAGCGCGAGCGCGGTCGCACCGGTCCGTGAAGGGGCCGTCACTCCGCGCGCCCTCGAGACCGAAGAAGTCGAGGCGATCATCCAAGCGTTCGGTGACGCGACGCGACGTGCCATCGAGGCCGGGTTTGACGGTGTCGAGATTCACGGAGCGAACACGTATTTGATTCAACAGTTCTTCTCGCCGCATTCGAATCGACGTGACGACCGCTTCGGTGGCGACGTCCATGCACGTCTCACGTTCCCGCGTGAAGTCATCCGTGCCGTCAAAGACACGGCGAAAGATGCGGACGATTTCCTCGTCGGCTATCGCTTCTCTCCAGAAGAAGTCGAAGAACCGGGTATCACCCTCGATGATACGGACGTGTTGATCGACATGTTGCTCGAGGAAGGGCTCGATTACATCCACGCCTCCCTCTGGAACTTCAACACCGCTTCGATGCGCAATGAGAACGTGACGGAACGATCAATCGACCGAATCGCGAAACGCATCAACGGCGCCGTCCCGCTCATCGGAGTCGGGCAGTTGCAACGCCCGGGTCAAGTCGAGGACGCGCTCAACGTCATCGATCTCGCCGCGCTCGGTCGTGAGCTCATCATTGATCCAGACTGGCTCGTAAAAGTGAAAGACGGCCGTGAAGACGAGATTGAGACCGAACTCGACTTGAACAAACAAGCCGAGCTTGCCGTCCCGGCCCCGCTCTGGAACGCCATCACGACACGCGCCGGCTGGTTCCCGATCAAAGACCAAGCCGTGAAGTAAGCGAAAAGCCCGCAGCGATGAACTGCCCCATAAAAGTTGGACATAAAAATCCAACTTTTATGGGGTGTTTTTATGGTCAAATTTACGAAGGCTTT
>NZ_JTLB01000029.1:0-3636 GCF_000798975.1 Exiguobacterium sp. ZOR0005
AAAATTGGTTGCGGGGGCTGGATTTGAACCAACGACCTTTGGGTTATGAGCCCAACGAGCTACCAGACTGCTCCACCCCGCGATAATATGAATTCTTTCGACATCCTCTATAATAAGCGAAGTAGTTATAATATGCAACCTTTTTCTCTATGTTTTTTGTGATTTGGATTCGGGAACAATTAAAGGAGTGTAATCCAACAGAGAAAAGGAGCGCGACCGACATGTCGAAATGGGGAAACCGGTTTAAAAAATGGTTCTTTTCTGAGCTAGATGCGTCCGTCTATTTCCATACTGTTCCGTTCGTCCCAAGACAGACCGTTCACGGAACACTTCGCGTAATGAATCCGACCTCAAAAGTGATCCGGCTACATGAATTGACGCTCAACTTCCTCACGACGTTCAAAGATATCACGCTCGAGGGGAACGAGTTCAACCGTGAGGCTGACCTTCAAGAAGTACCGATCGCTTTGTCAGCCATACTTGAACCAGGGGCGGAAGAACATATCCCGTTCACGTTCGACTTGACGATGTATGCCCCTTCGACTGCCGGTGCCCCTTACAGTGTCGAAGCGACCGTGTGGGACAAGGACGGCAAACGGATTTGGTTCGACGTGATAGAGAACGTCGAAGTCGAGCCGTTACCTGAGCTTAAACGGTTACTCGAAGCGACCGAGCATGCCGGTCTCGAGCTCATGTTCGTCCGCAACGTCATCGATCCGCTCGGCGAAGAGCGGCCGTATCCGTTCGTCGAAAAGTACGGTTTCAAACCTGTCGGCGACTGGGCCGATGAGTTCGAGGTCGTGAAATCGTTTTGGCGTATCGACGAGGACGGGGTCGACGTCTATTACTGGCTCGATAATATCGAGAAGCAGCGTACGCTCGATTCGATCGCCAACGATGTCGTCTTGCGTCATCGCTCGCTCACGTGGGATCAACTCGAGCGCGAGCAAGACCGACTCGGGCTCGGGATTCAAGAGACGTTACGCAGCCATCGTTCGTCATGAACGGTGGCTATTCGTCTTATTTTTCTTTTTAGTAGTTATAAATTGATGCAAAATCGAGGCGAGTACACCGGGAACTATACCTAAAACAGCCGATACGGTGAAAATTGCGATGAATTCTTGAACCGTAATCGGAAATAACAATTGAGTGACCATGAATACAAACACTAGACTCGAACTCCCCATCACCCAGATGATTGGTTTTTTCACAACGTCACCTCCTTTGTCCATTCGTCCCCACTCGTGTTCACGACCATCTGGAACTTCTCTCGGTGTGGGTGCATGAACTGCTCATATTGAAGTCGGCGCTCTTCATGAGACGCTTTCAAATAGTCGAGAGCCATTCCACGCTCTTGAATGTCTCGTACCGACCGTCGTAAAAACTCGGTCTCGCTGTCGCTATATAAGTAAATGGAAACGTCCCTTGCATCCGGTTCGAGGAAAGCCACGCTCATCCCTTCGATGATGGTGACTGGTTTCTCTGGGGCGATCCACGTTCGCTCGAGATAAGGCACGTCGATCGTGTAAAAGCCGATTCCTTCACGAATCATGCGGACATCGCGTTCGAGCGACAGCAAATGGTGCGCCGCTGGGTGACAAGCCGTCATCTTATAACGATGCGCTACCCCATCGACCGAGTAATCGAGGATCGCGCTTTTCCGTAACGTCGAGTCGGCGATATATGGATCAGTATTCAAATAATTCACTTCTTCGAGGCGTTCCATCAATGCGTGTGCAAGCGTCGTCTTTCCCGCGCCGCCATGTCCAGTAATCAAAATGATGCACTTCTCCTTCTGCCGTACGCTCGAGACGATCTGTTCAATCCATTCGTTCATAGGCTCCTCCTTTTGATACACTTGTATATATAGAAAGGAAGTGTATCAATCTGATGTCGACTTGTCCATTTTGTCATCCACATGATGATCCCGCGCAATCCATCGTCGCCGAGAACGAGACGTGCTACTTTTTGATGCATGAACGTGAACAAGATGTCCTCGTCGGCTCTGGTGTGATTGTCCCGAAACAGCACCGGACGACGACGTTTGACTTAACGCCGGACGAATGGCGAGATACATATGAGTTATTGCACGAAGCGAAACGGTTGCTAGATGCAACACATCGCCCAGATGGATACACACTTGGCTGGAACGTCGGGGAAGCCTCTAATCAGACCGTGCCACACGCTCATTTTCATGTCATCCCTCGTTATGAGGCAGGGCCGCACGCCGGGAAAGGATTGCGCCATTGGTTGAAGCGACCTGAATAAGCGAAGCAGCTCATCGCGTGACGATGAGCTGCTTTCGTTTGTCTTCCGTCTGCTCACGCTGTCGTTCTAAGCGTTCGACTTGTCGTGTCATGCTCTCGATAAGTTTGGCGATCTCACGATCGAGGCCGTTTACTTTGTCGAGCGAGTCGTTGATTCGTCCATGCATCGTCCATTCGGAGAAGATGTCATCGAGGAAGTAATCCGCGAACTGAATGAGCGATCCCCGCTCGATGTGTAAGCCACTGACGACTTCTTTTACGTCAGCGAGTTCTCGTGAGAAACGTTCGAGTGCGGATTGAAGTTCATGCATCGTCCGTTCGGAGGCGTCAATGGCGTCATGCTTCATCGCCGTCGCAATCAAACCACCTCCGAAGAACGTGTCATATGTCGACCACCCTTTCGCACTATCAAGATGCTTGAGCGTCTTCGAGATTACGGCACGGGCCGAGCGTCCTGCGACGATGGCTTCATTGTATTCCACCAACGCCTCACTTATTTTCGCCTGGTCATTCGTGAGACGATACAACGTTTCTCTGACGTCAGGATCTTGTTTCAGGCGAGCCTCTTTCGCTTCCAAAAACCTTTCCCATTCCCTATCGATGTTTGCATATACCTCAAACGTCTCGTGAAGATCACGACGCTCAAGCTCTAACTCATCGATCATCTTCTCGTGTTCCCGTAACTTCAATTCGGCTCGGGCTGCCTCTTCCAATTCGATCGTCTTTTGTTCATTGAACGTCCCGCGAAACTTACGCCACGCATTGACGAGCGAGAACGCCTCTAAATCATATACGTCACGCTGCTCTTTCGTGAACGAGTTGAGCAGTTGCTTTCTTACCGTTTCATGTTCCGCAATCTGTTTATCGAGTCTTTTAAGCTTGCGGGCAAGTCGATCTCGTTCGGAGAGACGTTGTTGTAAGTCGAGTTGTTGCTGATGGAAATCGGTCATGTCTGGTTCTCCCTTCACTTGCTTTGAGGCCTTCGTTGTTCCTGTCTCTTATTTATACGAAAGAACTACTCAGAAGTTTCAGTGCAAACCACAAAAAAAAGACGACCAAGCATCCGCTTGATCGTCTCGTATCGCCTAGCAACGTCCTATCCTCACAGGGGGAGACCCCCAACTACTTTCGGCGCTGAAGTACTTAACTTCCGTGTTCGGCATGGGAACGGGTGTGACCACTTCGCTATCGCCACTAGACAATTATTATATTAGCATATAATCTACGGATTGGCAATGCTTTTGAGCAGAATTCATAAGAAAAACGATCGAGCATTACGCTCGATCGTTTCATGTTGCCTGGCAACGTCCTATCCTCACAGGGGGAGACCCCCAACTACTTTCGGCGCTGAAGCGCTTAACTTCCGTGT
>NZ_JTLB01000003.1:0-88288 GCF_000798975.1 Exiguobacterium sp. ZOR0005
GGGGACCGGCGATTCATCTCCCACCTACGCTGGGCCATGCCCTGAGACGCTTAGAGGTGGGAGAATTCTCGCCTAAATCACTTAAATCTCTCGAAAGCCGAATCCTCGGCTTCTTTTTTGTAGCTTTCTGAATCGTTCTGAAGGATAATTATTATTAGCTAATAAGAATCGAGGACTTATCCATATGTGGAAAAATCGCAACGTCTGGATCATCTTGACCGGCGAGTTCGTCGCCGGTCTCGGGCTTTGGCTCGGCATCATCGGCAACTTGGAGTTCATGCAGGAGAAAGTGCCGTCTGACTTCGTCAAGGCACTCATCTTAGCCGGTGGATTGCTCGCCGGGGTCGCCATCGGGCCGCTCGCGGGTCGACTCACCGATCAAGGCTCGAAAAAGAAAATCATGCTCATCTCAAGCATCGTCCGGGCGCTCAGCGTCCTGTTCATGTTCGTCGCCATCGAGACGGGCAGCGTCCTCTGGATGGTCGTCTTCCTCGTCTTCCTGCAAGGGTCGGCCGCGTTCTATTTCCCGGCGCTCCAGGCGGCCATCCCCCTCATCGTCAAAGAACGGGAACTGCTCGCCTTGAACGGCATCCATATGAACGTGTCGACGTTGTCGCGCGTCATCGGGACGGCTATCGCCGGGATTTTGCTCACGCTCATCTCGCTCCGGGACGTGTATGCACTCTCGCTCGTCGCCTACCTGCTCCTCGCTGTGGCGACATGGTTCCTGAAGATCGACGAGACGGCCGTACCGTCCGCGAAGAAAGTCGACAAGTCGTCCGGTGGCTTCAAGGACGTCTTCCCGATCATCAAGTCAATCCCGGTCATCTTCATGACGCTCGTCATGACACTCATCCCGCTCCTCTTCATCGGCGGGTTCAACTTGCTCGTCATCAACATCAGTGAACTGCAAGACTCGACGGCGATCAAAGGCTGGATTTATACAGCGGAAGGGATTGCCTTCATGATTGGCGCGTTCGTCATCAAACGGATCGGCGAGAAGTTCTCCGTCTTCTCGATTCTATTCACGTTCTCGTTCTTGATCGGCGTCGCCCAACTCATGCTCTACTTCGCTGACATCCCGGCCGTCTCGATCGCGGCGTTCGTCTTGTTCGGCTTCTCGGTCGGCTGTTTCTTCCCGACCGCGGTGACGATTTTCCAAACACGGATGCCGAAGGACTATCACGGCCGCTTCTTCTCGTTCCGGAACATGCTCGACCGGATCGTCTTCCAAGTCGTCCTGCTCGTCACGGGCTTCTTCCTCGACTTAATCGGCTTACAACTCATGGTCATCTTGTTCGGGATCAGCTCCATCCTCATGACGGGGGCGTTCCTCGTCTATACGCGGAAACATGAACTGCATATCGAGAAAGAGGAGGCCGAACGCCTCTCTTCCTAAAGACAAGCGGTGACCGATTCGGTCACCGCTTGTTCGCGTCTTCGATTTCCCGCCACCACGTTTTCGTGTCGTTCCGTCCGTCGAGCGTGATGCGTTCGCCGATCACCGGCGTCAAGACGTCGTCTTTCGGTAAGAGCGTGACCATCTGTTCGGCCGGGTCGAACCAATCATGGAACGACAAGGTGAACGCCCCCCAGTGAATCGGGAGCACTTTGTCGGCCCGCACATCATGAAACGCCTGCGCCGTCTCATGCGGCTGCATGTGCACGTCCGGCCAGCGTTCATCGTATTGGCCACACTCGAGCGCCGCGAAATCGAACGGGCCATAAGTGTCACCGATCTCTTTGAAATGCGGGCCATAGCCACCGTCCCCGCTGAAGAACAGACGATCCGTCTCGCCGATGACGACCCACGACGCCCAAAGCGTCGCATTCCGGTCCGTGAGCGAGCGTCCTGAGAAGTGACGGGCCGGTGTACAGACGAACGTCCATGACCCGAACGTATACGAATCGCCCCAATCACGTTCGACGATGCGTTCGGCCCCGATGCCCCACCGTTTCAAGTGACTGCCGACGCCGAGTGGGACGATGAACGTCGCGACCCGGTCTTGAATCGCTTGAATCGATGCATAGTCCAAATGGTCGTAATGGTCGTGCGTGAGCAAGACGACGTCAATCTCCGGTAAGTCATCGAGTTCGAACGGCAAGTCTTCACTGAACCGTTCATTCTTCGCGAACGGGAGCGGTGACGGGCTACGGCCGAACATCGGGTCGACGAGCATCGTCTTCCCGTCCATTTGAACGAGCAGCGCCGAATGGCCGAGCCAGTAGACGCGCGTGAAGCTCGACCCGAGTTTCTCCGTGAAATCGATCGGCACGACCGGGAGCGGCTCGCTCGGTTTCCGCCGCGAGTTCACGTTCACATAGTCTCGTGTCATCGAAATCATGTCATCTGATGAGAATCGCATCGGCGTATCGAGCAAGTTACGGAACTTGCCGTTCACCAGATGCGGCGACTCGAGCGCCTTCGGCTTACGTCCGAGCGGTTTATACTGCGTGAGCACGGTACCGGTCACGGCGGCCATGCCAATCAATGAAAACAATAGCGTCTTTTTCACGTTCATCCTCTTCCCCATATGATAATGTTTGTCTCATTATACGATGAAGTAGCGGAATGCGCATGATTCTTCATTTACTGAACGTGTCGAACCTCCGCTTATGCCGCCTTTCGTTTATATGGATTCGCTTGGCTCCTGTTTGAGATCAAAGAGCCTATCCACAGTCCGAACCAACCCCCTAAGGAATTCAACAGAAGATCATCGACATTGAATCCTCGATCTATGAAACCGAACTTTGTTAAGACAAGTTGAGTCAGTTCAATGACGACCGTTGTCAGAATGACAAGCACGAGTCCCCGTCTAGGTCGAAGTTTATAAAGTGAGGTGAGATATATTCCAAGCGGAATCAGTAACAGAAAGTTATACGTAGTCAACTTGACCGAGTTCCAAAAGAACCACGACCCGCGCATACTGACCATGTACCAATCGTACACAAATCGGAACGGGACGAGTTGAACGCGATCAATCATCAGCGTTTGTGCCGGAAATTGAAGATAACCGATGGTGAGGTGAACGACTACAATCATATAGACGATCGAACTATGAATGAATGCGCGACGCCATAGGTTTGTAAATCGATATTTGTACAGATCGATGAGGAAATAGATTCCCCATCCGATTATGCCGATGAGCGTGAAGACTGGTATGGCGATATACATTGTTTGTTCTCCATTCTAATTTTCAATTGGTAATAAGATGAAAAAGTTAATTACTTTTATTACTATAATAGTTTTAAACTTACAATTCAATCGGACATCCAAAAAAAATCCTGATGCTCATGCATCAGGACTTCTGCAAAATCTTAATATCGTTGATAATGTCTTCATACGGCACGTCTTGGAAGCCCGGGTACGCTTTCACGATCTTCCCGTCCTGGTCGACGAGATAGAACCACGTCGCATGGTCGACTTGCGTCCCTTCTTCCGGTTTCCGGACGAGCGCTTTGAAGTTTTCTTGGGCGAACGCCTCAATCTCTTCTTGCGAGTAGCCCGTCAAGAACTGCCAGTCAGCCTCAGCCAAGTCGTAGTTCGCCATGAAATCTTTAATCTTGTCTGGCGTGTCGACGGTCGGGTCGACGCTGAACGAGACGAATTGGACGTCCTCCACCCCTTCTTCGACGAGCGCATCATTTAATTTTGACATGTTGAACGTCATCGGCGGACAGACCGTCTCACAGTTCGTGAACACGAAATCGGCCATCCATACCTTCCCTTTCAAATCGTCTAGACTGACCGTCTCTTCATTCTGATTCATATAGTCGAACGATTCGATATCCCAGTTGAGCGGGTCTTCGATCTCGTTGCCGCACGCGGCGAGTACGACGAACGCGCTCATGAGCGCCGCAAGTATTCCTTTTTTCAATCCATCCAACTCCTTAACGTTTTTTCACGGTGAGCAAGAGTAACGTGATGATCGTGAACGCCGTCAAAGCGAGGAACGGGATCGTCACGAACCCGAACCAATTGATGTATTGGACGTTGCACGGCACCCCTTGGGTACACGGCTTGATGTCGGCGAAACCGGGTACTTTTTGTACTAAATAATGGTAAAGTGAAATGAGACCGCCGACAATCGACAGCGGCAATACATATTTCTTCACCGAACGGTCATCTGTGAACACGGCGATGCCGAGCAGGAACACGAGCGGATACATAAAGATGCGTTGCACCCAACATAGTTCGCACGGGACGAACCCCCGGATCTCACTGAAATATAGACTGCCGAGCGTCGCCGTCAGCGAGACGAGCCAAGCTACGTAAAGCCCATACCGATTAAAGAACGATCTCATCATAAGTCGTTCTCGATCAATCGCGTGATTGCCTCATAATCGAACGGATTATCGAGGATGACGCCATTGATCATGATCGTCGGGGTGAGCCGGACGTCGTTTTCTTTGACGAGTCCGTCATCGAGGCTCACTTCTTCGAGCACGGTCGAGTTTTCACTCAAGTCCGTTTTGAGCTGTGCGACATCGACCGACGTCGTCGCTTCGGCGATCTCGGTCAACCGCTCGACCGTCACCCACACCTCATCGTGGTGCTGGCTCGCCGGTTGCGCGTCATAGACGGCCTTGTGGAAATCCCAGAACGAATCCGGGTCCTGGACGTACACCGATTCCGAGGCGAGCGCCGCTAAAATCGATTCTTGTCCATGGAAGAGGACGTTAATGTAGCTGAAACTCGCCTTGCCCGTGTCGATATAGTCTTCTTTTAGTTTTGGATAGACCGTCTCACCCCACTGTTTACAAGACGGGCACTTGTAGTCACCGAACTCGACGACCGATACCGGGGCGTCAGCGTCTCCGATCGTCGGCTGCCCGTCCGTTGAGACGTGCTCGCCTTTTGACGCCGTCTCGGCTTGGTCTTCCGGCTGGTTCAACATGACGACGACCGCCGCGATGAGCACGACTGCGACGAGTGTCAGGAGGACCAACAATTTATTCTGTTTCACTGTCTTCACCTCTATGTATTTGTGTCGTCTCCATTATAACGAAAGCGCTATCTGTTTCCACGAAATCAACCTATCTTTTTCAAAACTTCACTTCATCTCGATGCGCTTTGGCCGATGAGAAGAATGACTGTGTCCATGTAGGAGGAATTATTAATATGAAATTTGTTACGATGCGCCTCGGTCTCATCTTGGCGCTCAGCATCGCCACGCTCGTGTTTTTACTCACCGTCACGTTGACGTATACGATCAGCCAGCGCTCAGGTGCTTCGCTCGAGGAAGAAATCGGCGAACGGTTATCGATGACGTCGCACCAGCTCGTCGACAAGCTCGACTTTTACATGTGGTCGCGATATCAGGAAGTGCAGCTGCTTCAAGGGCTCGACGCCTTGAACGACCCTGACTCGAGCCAGGCGCTGCTCGACCAAGTTCAGACGAACATCCCCGCCTTCTCGTGGATGGGCGTGACCGACGCATCTGGAAACGTCGTCGCCTCGACGAACGGCATATTGGAAGGGGCCAACATCGGGGCCCGCCCCGTCTTTCTAGAAGCGCAAACCGAACCGTTCATCGGTGACGTCCACGAGGCGGTGTTACTTGCCGAGCTGTTGCCGAACCCGAGCGGCGAACCGCTTCAATTCGTCGATATTAGCGTACCGCTCTTCCGTGACGGCGCGTTCCAAGGTGTGTTGGCGACGCATCTCAGTTGGGAATGGGGCAAAGAAGTGCTCCGCCACTTTGACAGGACGCTCCACCATCAGTCTGGCTATACCGATTTGTTCGTCATGAGCGAGCGAGACAATCTCGTCTTGCTCGGACCGGACGAACTCGTCGGGAAGCCGCTCGGCTTAACACTTGAAGACGGTTGGCACGTCGTGACGTGGCCGGACGGGACGGACTATTTGACCGGCATCACCAAAGGGGAAGGCTATGACGATTACTCCGGGCTCGGCTGGAGCGTCGTCGTGCGGCAACCGGTCGACGTCGCCTTCGCCCCGGTCGCCTCGCTCGAACGGAACATCTTGTCGTTCGGGCTTATCGCAGCGCTCGTCACCGCCATTCTAGGATGGCTCCTCGCCTCGTTCATCACGCGTCCGCTCCAAAAGATAACGGAAACGGCCGCCCTCATGGAACAAGGAAAAGTGAAGACGTTCCCGCATCAATCCGGGATTCACGAAATCGAATCGCTCGCCTCCGCCCTTGAATCACTCGTGACATCGCTCACACAGGCCGAGACCGAACGCATCCATTTCGAGACGCTCGCCAACCGTGACGTCTTGACCGGGCTCGCCAACCGGACGGCGCTCCGGCATTATTTGAATGAAGCACAAACGGGTCAACACGAATACGTCTGTTTCTACATCGACCTGGACGGGTTCAAGGCAATCAACGATACGTACGGTCATGCTTCAGGCGATGACGTGCTCATCGAGATTGCTAGACGTTTAAACGAAACGTCGCTCGACAGCGCTTACCCAGTCCGGTTGAGCGGAGACGAGTTCTTCCTCTTGTTTGAACGGAACGGACGGAGCCACCGGGCAATCGCACGGATCGGAGACGACATCATCACGGCACTGTCACAACCGATCTCGTTCGAAAATGGAACGGCACGTGTCGGGGCGAGTATCGGGGCGGCGCTCTGGAGCTCGGACACGGTGCCGCATACGGCAATCGAACGGGCCGACCAGGCGCTCTACCGTTCAAAAGCGAACGGCAAAAATCAAATCACGCTCGATGAGACGCTCATCGCATAAGAGAAGGTCCATGCCGCTTGATCGGCATGGACCTTCTTGTTTACGCTTCGAACAACAACTGTTCTGGGTCTTCAATCATATCTTTAATGTGTTTGAGGAACGTCACGGCCTCACGACCGTCGACGATCCGATGGTCGTACGAGAGCGCCACATACATCATCGGGCGGTTCTCCATCGTCTCCGCGTCGATGGCGATCGGACGGAGTTGAATCGAGTGCATCCCGAGGATGGCGACTTGCGGCCCGTTCAAGATCGGTGTCGACAAGAGTGAACCGAACACGCCACCGTTCGTGATCGTGAACGTGCCACCTGTGAGATCGCTAAGCCCGAGCTTGTTGTTGCGTGCCTTGTCAGCGAGGTGGAGGATATCCTTCTCGATTTCGCCGAAGTTTTTACGATCCGCTTCACGGACGACCGGGACGACGAGTCCGTCTGGTGCCGAGACGGCGATGCCGATATCGTAATACTTCTTCAAGACGATCTCGTTCCCTTGAATCTCAGCGTTCAAGTACGGCATCCGCTTGAGTGCCGCGACGGCCGCTTTCGTGAAGAACGACATGAAACCGAGTTTGACGTCGTTGTCTTTGACGAACTTCTCTTGACGGCGTTTGCGGAGTGCCATCACCGCTGACATATCGATCTCGTTGAACGTCGTGAGCATCGCGGCCGTCTGCTGGACTTCGACGAGACGGTTCGCGATCGTCTGGCGACGGCGTGTCATTTTGATGCGCTCTTCTTCTTTGCCGCTCGCCGCCGGTTGCGGTGGTGCAGCCGGTGCTTTCGGGGCTTCTTGTTTCGGAGCCGGTTTTGACTCGTGGCTCGTCACGTCATGGACGTTAATGCGGCCGATCGGATCGCTCGTTTGAACGGCTGAGAGATCGATCCCTTTCTCACGCGCGAGCTTACGGGCTGCCGGTGTCGCGATTGGACCTTTGCCCGGACTTGCGACGTGTTCTTCGCGGCGCTCGACTTTCTTCGCTTCCCCGACCGCCTCGACTTTCGTCTCAGCCGGAGCTGGAGCCGTCTCGGCAGGTGTTTCCGTCTTCGTCTTCGTCGCGACCGCCGTACCGCCGCCTGAACCTGAACCGAGGCGGGCGATGACTTGTCCGACTTGGACCGTGTCGCCTTCTCCGGCGAGTTGTTCTTCTAACACGCCCGCTTCATCTGCCGGCACTTCGATATTGACTTTGTCTGTCTCGAGTTCGACGATGGCTTCCCCTTTTTCGACGTGGTCGCCTGGCTGTTTGAGCCACGAGGCGACCGTTCCTTCCGTAATGGACTCTGCTAACTCCGGTACTTTGATTTCGATCACAATGAGTTCCCCCTTAACTTATTTACGATCTTTTTGGTATGTGCTCGTGCCCGCCGCGCTTGAGACGGCGTCACGCGATAATGCGTCACGGATGATGCGTGCTTGCTCTTGTTTGTGGGCTGTCGGATTTCCTTCGGCCGGACTTGACCGGCGGCGACGACCGATATAACGGACGTTCAAGCGGTTCGATGTGACTGCTTCGAGGCGCGGCTCGATGTACGTCCATGCCCCCATGTTTTTCGGTTCTTCTTGTACCCAGACGATTTCTTTCGCGTTCGGATAACGGCTGATGACGTCACGAATCTCACGCACCGGGAACGGATAAATCTCTTCGACACGGATGATGTGCAAGAAGTCGAGCGACTCCTCAGACTTCATCGTCGCTTCTTGGAGATCGATCGCCATCTTCCCTGAACAGAAGACGAGACGTTCGACTTTGTCCGGCGTCTCCCCGAGACCTGGTTGCTCGACGATCGGGCAGAAGCTGCCGTCTGCCAAATCTTCGACCGGCGAGGCTGCGAGCGGATGACGAAGCAGGCTCTTCGGTGTCATGATGATCATCGGACGAACTTGTTCTGTCCCGAGCATCTTCGCTTGGCGGCGTAAGATGTGGAAGTACTGTGCGGCCGTCGAAAGGTTCGCGACTGTCCAGTTTTTCTCTCCGGCGAGTGTCAAATAACGTTCCATCCGGGCACTCGAGTGCTCAGGGCCTTGTCCTTCATAGCCGTGCGGCAAGAGCATGACGAGACCAGACTTCTGTCCCCACTTGGCCCGTCCGGCCGAGATGAACTGGTCGAACATGACTTGCGCGGAGTTGGCGAAGTCACCGTACTGCGCTTCCCACAAGACGAGCGTGTCTTGGGCGAAGACGTTGTATCCGTACTCGAAACCGAGCACCGATCCTTCCGAGAGCGGGCTGTTGAACACAGAGAACGAGGCGTTCGCCGTCGACAAATGGTGGAGCGGCGAGAACTTCTTGCCGGTCTCGACGTCGTTCAACATGATGTTGCGCTGGGCGAACGTACCGCGTTCAGAGTCTTGACCGCTCAAGCGGATCGGTGTCCCGTCCGAGATGATGGACGCATAGGCGAGCGTCTCGGCATGACCCCAGTCGACTTTTCCATTTTCCCCGAACGCGTCACGGCGACGATTGAGCACTTTTTGAAGTTTGTGGAACACGCCGAACCCTTCCGGCCATTCGAGAAGATCGTCGTTCAATCGTTTGAGTACATCACGGTCGACGGACGTCTCGACAGACGGGAAGCCTTTATGGACCGCTTCCGGCAAGACGATGTCCGCGTCTTCTTCTTCGGCCGGTACGAGGTCTCTGGCCGACTTGAGCCGTTCCTCGATCGATTGCTCGATTTTCGTCTTGTCTTCTTTCGTCATGACGCCTTCGGATTCAAGACGGTCAGCGTAGACGTGACGGACCGATTGGTGGCCTTTGATTGCTTTGTAGAGCACCGGGTTCGTGTTCATCGGCTCGTCCATCTCATTATGGCCGTAACGGCGGTAGCCGACCAAGTCGACGAGGATGTCTTTATGGAATGTGGCACGGTATTCGCTGCATAGCTTGGCGACGGCGATACAAGCTTCCGGATCATCGGCGTTGACGTGGAACACCGGGATCTCATATCCTTTGGCGATGTCACTCGCGTAACGCGTCGAGCGCGAGTCGCTCGGGTCGGTCGTGAAGCCGATCGTGTTGTTGGCGATGACGTGAACCGTTCCGGCCGTGCGATACCCTTTCAAGTTCGTCATGTTGAGTGTCTCAGCGACGATGCCTTGGCCTGGGAAGGCGGCATCCCCGTGAATCAAAATCGAGGCGGCTTTGTCGTCGTGCTGGACGGCCATCCCTTTTTCAGAGCGATCGTCTTGCGCGGCACGTGTGTATCCTTCGACGACGGCACCGACGAACTCGAGGTGACTCGGGTTGTTGGCGAGGTTCAAACGGACTTCTTTTTTCTCTTCAAGTACTTTCCGGTCGAGGCCGAGGTGATACTTGACATCCCCTGACCAACCGAAGTTGATGCCGATCGAGCCTTCTGACGGGATCAACTCTTTGTTCGGCGCGTGTTGGAACTCGGCAAAAATCATCTCATACGGTTTCCCGAGCACGTGCGCGAGGACGTTCAAGCGTCCCCGGTGCGCCATCCCGATGTTGATATGTTCCGACCCGCTCGAGATGAGTCTGCCGACCATCGCGTCAAGGAGTGGTACCATCGCGTCGAGCCCCTCGATTGAGAACCGTTTTTGACCGACGTACGTCTTATGAAGGAACGACTCGAACAGTTCTGTCTCGGCAAGGCGTTCAAACAATTCGATTTTCTCGTTCTTCGACAGTTTCGCTTTGAGCGCCCCTTGCTCGATGCGACGGCGAATCCATCGTTTCTCTTCCATGTCATCTAAATGACGGAGCTCGATGGCGACCGTGTCCGTGTAGACGTCAAGCAAGTGACGGACGAGCTCGAGCGCGTTCGCGCCGGCCTTCGGCACATCTTCTGTCAATAAGTGGGCCGGGATCTGTGTCAAGTCCGCTTCTTCTAACCCGTACCGATCGAACACAAACAAGCCGTGTTCGCGCGGGTGGTCTTTGAGCGGGTAGATGTCAGCCGCTTTATGGCCGAGTGCCCGAATGTCATTGACCAGCCGTGTCGCTGCCACGACTTTCTCTAAATCAAATGAAGCGGCGGCCGGAGTTTCTGGCAATGCCGTTTCCGGTGCCCCATGCTCGTCAAAGTAACGACGCGTCTCCGCATCGACTGATTCTGGGTCTTCCAAATATTGCTCGTACAATTCAACGATATAGCCTAAGTTTGGACCATAAAATGATTGCAACGCTTCGTGACCGTTCGACGACTCTCCCATTGAATAAATCCCCCTATCCGTTCCTATGCGCCCTTGTGTGTGAACGCTTTCATTTTAACATTAAGCACGAAGCAGTTCATCCTTCTGATTCGCACTAGATAAAGAGCCAAATCTTGCCTCTTACTCTCCCCTCCATACTACACCTTTCCAGCTCGAAAGACCCATTCAAATTCACAATTCGTCCATACTATTTCAATAAGTTTTCCTTATCGATAAAATGTGAACCGACAGCTCCGTTTCATCCATTTCAAAAAAAGGTGAAACCTTGTTTCAGTCTGCTCCGTAATACCGTTGTAAGCAAGTTGGTAAATACTCTCAACGAAAGCTAGGTGACAGCATGTTAACCGTACAAAACGTACACAAAAAGATGGGTAAGACGAACGTATTGACGAACGTCAGTTTCGAAGTCGTGCCGGGTGAGATTTTTGGGTTCCTCGGTCCGAACGGCGCCGGGAAGACGACGACGATTCGCATCATTACCGGCCTCATGCCGGCGACACATGGCTCCGTGACCGTCGATGGTTTCGACGTCGCGACCGAGCGCCAAGAGGCACTCAGCCGTATCGGGGCAATCGTCGAGAATCCGGCTTTCTATCCGTACTTGACGGGTCGTGAAAACTTGATTCATGCGATGAATTTGATTCCTGGTCTAAAGAAAGTAGATTTGAACGCTCTCGGTGCTCTCGTCGGCCTTGAGATGAAGCTCGATATGAAAGTGAAGCAGTACTCACTCGGGATGAAACAACGGCTCGGGATCGCCCGGGCGCTCTTGCATAACCCGAAAGTACTCATCTTGGATGAACCGACGAACGGTCTCGACCCGGCTGGCATCGCCGACCTTCGCCAGTACTTGCGACACCTCGCCGACCATCGCGGCATCGCCATCTTGATTTCGAGCCATCTGCTCAGCGAGATGGAAATGATCACGGACCGTTTTGCCATCATCGACCAAGGGCAAATCAAATCCGTCCAAGGCGGCGAAGGCGAACCGAAGACCGAAAGCGTCATCCTTTGTAAAGTCGACCGGGCGCATATGTCCGAAGCGCTCGATGTGGCGGCGCTCGCGTTCGATGACGTCAAGATCATCCAACAGTCGGCCGAGACGTTCATCGTTCCACGTCCGGAAGCCGACATCCCCCATTTGTTGAAACATCTCATCGACCGAGGGATCGGGGTTTATCAAATCGGGATGAAGCACGAGACGCTCGAAGAACAGTTCTTGAAATTGACGAAGAAAGAAGGAGGCACGAACAATGCGTTCATTACTAGCCAATGAGTTCATGAAGTGGCGACGGACGATCAAACCGCTCGTCGCACTCGGAATGTACACCGGGATCATCGTCTTGACGTATTTCATCGTCCGAAGCGGAAATGAGCCAGGGGATGCCGCCACGTTCGTCAACTATGCGACGATGGCCGCCATGACATTCCTCGGCATCTTCACAATCGTCTTCACGGCCGAGATGATCGGGAACGAGTTAAAGTTCGACACGTTGAAGCATTTGCTCATGAGCCCTTACTCACGCGACCGCATCCTTTTATCCAAACTCGTGGCCGCCCTTCTGATCATGCTCGTCCAATTCGTGTTTATCATCGCCGTTTCGTACGGCTTCGCCCTCACGCTGGACGGGAACTTGACGTTCGAGCAGTTCCGAAACATCTTACTGAGCGTATCGAGCGGCGTGTTCGTCATCTTCTTGACGCTCATGTTCTCGGTCGTCTTCAAGTCGGTCGGTGTCGTCATCGGGTTTACCGTGCTCGCGAACTTCCTGTCGACGATGATCGGTGGGCTCCTCATCACGTGGAAGCCGGCCATCGCCAAATGGATCGTCTTCCTGCACACGGACTTGTCCGTCTATTACCAAAGTCCCGGCTTCATGGAGACGATGGACGTGACGATTTGGTTCTCGGCGCTGTACGTGTTGATTCATATCATCGCGTTTTATATCGTCACGGCGTTCATGTTCCGCAGTAAAACGTTCGCCGAATAACGGTTAAACGGTCGGATGAAGTGGTACTTCCTATTAGAGATTAGTTTCTAGCGAGGAGGAACCTGTATGTCAAAAACCGCTTTACTCATCATCGACATGTTCAACGACTTCGATTTTGTCGGCGGGGACGACCTATTGCGTAACACGGAACCGATCGTCGACCCGATTTTGAAGCTGAAGCGCCACTTTAAAGACGCGGACTTGCCGGTCATCTACTGTAACGATAACTTTGGCCAGTGGAAAGACAGCACTGAGGACATCGTCCGTCACGTCGAGGCGTCGAAAGGGCGGGACATCGCCAAACGTATCGAGCCGGAAGACAAAGAGTACTTTATCATCAAGCCCCGCCATTCAGCGTTTTACGGGACGCAGCTCGACATCTTGCTTCGACAACTCGATGTCGAAAAGATCGTGATGACCGGTGTCGCCTCGGACATCTGCATCTTGTTCTCGGCGAACGACGGCTATATGCGCGAATATGAGCTTCATGTCCCGCGCGACTGTGTCGCCGCAGAGACAGATAAACGGAACGATAGCGCCCTCACCGTCATCCACGAGGCGCTCGGCATTCCGATCGATGACGCGAAAACGTACATCCACGACCAAAAATCGTGACAAAAGCCTCTGCTTGTTGGACACATAATCCCAACATTTCAGAGGCTTTTTTGTTTGTTTTTCAGCTATGCTGAATATATGAAGAAACAATGAAGGATGTGACAACATGTATCTCACGATTGGATTATCGCTACTCGTCTGCTTGATCGCCCTCATCTTCACGATCATGGTCGGCCTCGGCAAAGACAAATCCGAGTATAGCCAGAAAAAGAGTTGGTCAATGGTTTCCTGGATTTATATCATCTTATTGCCGCTCTCGTTTATCGGGCTCGGGCTCCTCTACTATTTCATCACCCGTTGACACGTTCATCGGGATTTTTTTATTTGACCGCGACCGCGATCCCAAACGGGTAATGACGGCCTGTCCGCTTCGGTTCAACGAGCACCCCTCGTTGATAGTAGTATTCGACTGACGTGAAGCGTTCGAACAGCGCTTCAAATTCCGTTTCCGTGAACTGATGCGCGTGAAACGGTTCATTCGTCGGCTGCCCAACGCCTTGTCCGAACGGTGTCGACAAGACAAGTGTCCCTCCCGGCTTTAACAACGCCCACACGTTTTCCATAAACCTCTCAAAATCCGCGACGTGTTCAATCGTCTCAAAGCTGACGATACAATCAAATTGACCGAGCTGTTCAGGGAGCGTCCGGTCGAGTACGTCCCCGACGACGTAGGTGACGTTCGGATGATGATAGCGACCTTTCGCATAGTGAATCGAGGTATCGGATACGTCGACGCCGACGACTTCTTTCACGGCCCCTTTTAAGTTTTTCGCGATCAGTTGTCCGCCGTAGCCGCTCCCTGTCGCGAAGTCGAGCACGCGCCCGTTCAAATACAATAATGAAAACTGATAACGGGCGATATGTTCGAGCAACATCCCGTTCATCGGGCTCATTTGATCGGGAATGACCCGTTCTCCCGTATACTCCATTCGCTTCACTCTCTCCTGTTATGACTCCTGTCATCTTACCACGTTCATTCGCGTACTGATTCAAGACAACAAAAAAAAGAGAGATGGCACTCTCTCTTTTTCATCATTCATTCTGTTCTTTAAAGCGAAGCAAGTCCGAGTAAATGATCGCGTCGTTCATCTCGAGCACTTTGTTTGCTTCTTCTTCGAGCGGTGTGCACACATCACGGTCGGCGGCGACTTCACCCGTCTCCGCTTCGTAACAAATCGACTGCGTGAAGACATGGTCTTTCGTCACAATCGTCCCGTCACGGAAGATGGCGCGGTCGTTCCGCTCCGGCGCGAACAAATCGTTCCCGAACCCGATTTGGTCCGACGTGTCGATTCCGAGCAAATGCTGGATCGTCGGGTTCATGTCGATTTGGCTGCCGACGCCGTCATGGACGACACCTTCTTCTTGTCCCGGTAAGTGAATCGCGAATGGGACTTGTTGGAGCTTCGCGACGTCATAAGGGGTGATTTCATCTTTCCCAAGCAAGTCGGCCATCGCGGCGTTATGGTTCGTCGAGATGCCGTTATGGTCGCCGTAGACGATGAAGATCGTGTCTTCCCACATGCCGTTCGCCTTCAACTCGTCGATGAACAGTCCGAGCGCGTAGTCCTGATAGGCGAGCGCTTGCGGGAAGTTGTTGAGCGTCGTCGAGTTCGTCTCGAACTTCGGCACGAGCTCATGCTCCTCACTCGGCATCGTGAACGGGAAGTGGTTCGTCAGCGTGATGAGTTTCGCAAAGAACGGCTCCGGTAACTCTTCAATCATCGGCACCGACTGTAAGAAGAACTCATCGTCGAGTAGTCCCCATTCGGTCATGTCGGCCGGGTCCCCGAGGTCGTAACTGTCTTGGTCATAAAACTCGTCGATCCCGATGTTGGCGTACATCTGGTCGCGGTTCCAGAACGATTTGTTGTTCGCATGGAACACGGCCGAGTGATAGCCGTCTTGCTTGAGACGTTCCGGCAACGCATTGTACTCGTTATCGGCGTTCGTGAAGTAGACCCCGCCACGCGGCAAGCCGAAGAGTGAGTTGTCGAGCGCGAACTCAGAGTCCGACGTCTTCCCTTGGCCGGTCGTATGGTAGAAGTTAGGCCAGAAGTGCGACTCTTCGATCAGTTTGTTCAAGTTCGGCGTGATGTACTCGCCGTTCGGTGCTTTCATGTGGTTCGTAAAGTTTTGAGCCGACTCGAACGAGACAGCGATGACGTTCTTGCCTTTATACTTGCCGAACATCTCCGGGTCCGGCGCTGCATAATTCTGACGCGTATACGATTCAATCTCCGCGAGCTCGGAACCGTCGGCCATCGCTTTTTGCGCCGACGTCTTCGTCTGGAGCATCGCGTCGTACACGTGGAAATTGAACGTCCCAAGATTTTTAACTAATAGTTCACGGTCGAACGAGCGCGTGAGCAGCTCTGGACGCTCCGTCTCGGCAAGCGCCAAGTTGAAGCCGAACATAGCGGCAGCCGCTGTGAACGTCGCGATGACACGTTTGCGTGACGCCTTGCCCGTCTCGTTCATCTTCCAAAGCAAGAACGGCAAGACGATCAAGTCTCCTAATAGAAGCAAGTCCTTCCAGGCAAGCAATGATAAAAAGGACGACGATAGCGTCTCTATGTTCGAAGACTGGAACAACACCGGGACGGTCAAAAAGTCCGTAAACTCTCGGTAATATGTCGTGTCAGCGAACAAGATGAGCGATGAAATGGCGTACAAAATATAGAGCGCCCACTTTCGCTTGTTCCCTCCGAAGAAGAAACTGAACGCGAACAAGAATAGCGTCGAACTGAGCGGATTGATCAATAAGATGAACGACTGCATCGCATTGTCAATCGGGATGTTGAAAAAGAACTGATAGGCGATGGTCGACTTCGTCCAAAGTAGCAAGGTGAACAGCCAAAACAGACGATGTGTCTGGAACGAGTTGACTGTCGCTTGCCGGAACCGAGCCATCTTTCCTTTCGATTGATTCATGGGATTCATTCAAAAACACTCCTTCATGTGTAGATCCATATAGTCAAATCGTGTCTCCACGATTGAACGCACAAACGTATGAGTCGTATTTTAACGTTCCTTTGACCTTAAATCAACCGAAGGAATGTGGGAAATCATCGCAGAGCCCGATATATATTTGACACTCCCACGGCTAAAGCCGCAAGCTCACCCTTCGGGATGAGTGGGATTCTGAAGTACTTGTGCGAGCGCAGTCCATTTCTGTTTTGCTCAAACCTTCAGATGAGGGTGTGCCATCACCCCTCCTGAGACAGACCATATAGGTTCTCAGGCTGATTGACTATTACCATCAACCACAGGTGCGTATCGGATGTTCATCGCACCGACTAAATCTCGATGTTTCTTGAATCCGCATTTACAGACATAAGTTCGGTCTTTCGCTTTATTCCGGCTTCCGCAAGAAGGACATGTCTGAGATGTGTACGCAGGGTTCACATATTCGACCTTGATTCCTTCTAACTTCGCCTTGTACTCGATAAATAGTGCCAAGCGATAGAACGACCATGTATGCAGATTCTTATTGTTTTTACGGCTTGTTCTTGCCGTCTGTCGGATGTTCGCCAATTTCTCGAGGCGAATGACAGAAATGTTGTTCTCTTTTGCGAAATCGACAATATCACGGCTAACCTTGTGATCTTTGTCTTTCATCCAACGCTGTTCTTTGTTGTTCAGCTTTTTGATTGCGTTCAGCTTCTTCTTTTGACCGAGCTCTTTTCGTTTTGCTCGAAACTTGCGTTTCATATACTTGTTCTCGCGCCCGTTTCCGAAGAATCGCACCTTGTCACGATCGGTCGATGCAACCGCTGGTACTTTTAAACCTAAATCCACACCTAGAACCTTAGAGCCGGTCTTCTCAGTAGTAAGGATTGTGACGGCAATCTGAGCAATCCACTTATTTGATTTCTTCGTGATACGAAGTGCACCCAGCTTGTTGTTCAAGAGCGAAAAGTTACGATTGTGTTTATCGACCATTTCTGCTTTAATTGGCGTTTTCTTTGCCTTTCCATCCACCATGATCGGAAGAAAGATCGACTCAAAATCGAACGAATAGTTCTGGTTGTTCCATGTGCAATAAGGTTTTTTCAAAATAGGCACGACTTTATATTTCGATTTCTTCGCCTTTTTAAATACACTCTGTGCGTCTTTAATAGCCTGATTCTTAACGGCGCTAGGCAAGGGCGAGGAGACACTCTTACTCGTTAGTTTGAGTGTCGCCTGGGCTTTCACCATGTCAGAGACAAGTCGGTTGGTCGTCTCAATGTATGTGGTCATCATCTTTTTCAAGACAACTTCCTGTTTTTTTGTTGGCTTCAGTTTAATGTTGACTGTCAGCGTTTGAGACACAGTGTCACCCCCTCGTTTTTTGTTGTTCGACATAGCGTTTGATTGTTTCGCTCGATACGTTCCCGGCAGTAGAGACGAAGTAGGAACGCGTCCAGAGGCTCGGCAAATGTTGAAGGTGAGGAAACTCCTCTCTTAACTTTTTAGATGTCACTCCCTTGATTTTTGCCATGATGTCGGCAGGGCTAAGTGTCGGCAGGGCATTAAGAAACATATGTGTATGATCTTTATCGCATTCTAAAGCTATCATATTGATATTCAGATCTTCACATATTTCAGATACAAGCTCCTTGAAACGTACTTCTACATCATTACGAAGGAATATCTTCCTTCTGTATCGAGGGCAAAATACGAAATGATAGTTGATTAGAGAAACAGTAGTATGGGTTTTTCTATAGTTGTTTTCCATAACATTATTGTATCAGTTAAACTAATTAATTGAAACAAAACCTTTCGGATACATGAAGTGTCAAAACCGGCGGTTTATTACTGCCACTCCGTATCCGACATAGCTTTCATCCAACCCCTAAAGGAGTGGGATGAAAGCTATGAAGTTCTGTAATGAAAAAACTACCGGCCGATGCGAGGATACTGAAAAACCTCCGCCCTATCCAATCCCCCTTTTTCATTGCCCTTATCCTGTTTTTTTCTTTTCGGAGGGCAATGATTCGCTTCAGGTTGACCGCGACGATGGCCATCACGCTCTGTAACGTCATGCCTTTCAGGTCTGGCGTCTTGTTGCGCGCCAGACCGTGCGGGTTCTTCAGTTGGCTGTTCTTCGCCTCGATGGTGAAGCGTTTCCGGCGATGGTCCTTGCAATCATCCGTCTACTCATAGTCGAGTTGGTCGCTGTGTTGCAGTCAGCATAGTCCGAAATGCCAGACGCGTACAGCGCCGCCCGAGGGCACGCCGACTCCCGGGGAATCAGCGGGCAAGGCGAGACCCAGCAGCGACGACGTCGCGATGCGGCTCGACGCCCGCCCCCAGGAAAGCGGCGTGCTGGACAGGGCGGCTGAAGGGAAATGAAAACAGAGGAGCGCCATCCCTGCCAGGGCGACGCTCCTCTGCTCAAAAACATTTAAAGTTTTTCAGTGCCCTCGCCGATGCCGGTAGTTTTCATTAACCGATGATGTCCATCCAAATCTTGACCGTGCTCGCTAAAATGAGGAGCGCCAAAATAAGTTGGAGCGACTTCGTCTTCATGTTCTTCCCGACACTCGCCCCGATCGGTGCCGCGATCAAGCTGGCGATGATCATGATGAAGGCCGGCTCCCACACGATTTGGTCGGTGATGATTTTACCGGCTGTCGATCCGATCGATGAGATGAAGGTGATGGCGAGCGAACTCGCAATCGCCATTTTCGTCGGAATGCGCAAGACGACGAGCATGATCGGCATTAAGATGAACGCCCCCGCTGCGCCGACGATGCCTGAGGCGATCCCGACGACGAACGCTGACCCGGCGGCGATGACTTTGTTGAACGTCACTTGATCGAGCGGGACGTTCTCGACGTTCGCTTTCGGCAGGAACATCATGACCGTCGCGATCGTGGCCAGGACGGCGTACACGACGTTAATCAAGTTCTCCGACAAGAGCGTCGACCCGTAACCGCCGATGAAACTCCCGATCAACACCGCGACACCCATATAAAGGATGAGCTGCTTGTTCAAGTACCCACCTTTTCGGTACGCGTAGATCCCCCCGATCGTCGCGAAGAATACTTGAATCGCGCTGATCCCGGATACCTCATGCGCGCTGAACGCGGCAAACCCAAGGAGCGGCGGAATGTACAATAACATCGGATATTTGATGATCGAACCGCCGATGCCGACCATCCCCGAGATGAACGATCCGATGAATCCGATTAAAAAGATGGTAATGATAAACCCTAACTCCATAAACAATCCTCCAGTTCCCTACTTGCGAGAAGTAAGTTCTATTTCTGTTCCCAGGCGATCATGCCGCCGGTCACGTCATAAATTTCAGTATACCCCCGGTCGTTCAACAAGCGTGCAGCTTGGGCGCTCCGGCTTCCGCTTCGACAGATGATATAGATCGGTTCGTCTTTCGCATAGGGCAATTCGGTCTCATTTAATGTAGAAAGTGGTGCGTTCACCGCTCCCTCGATATGCCCCCCCATCGTATTCATCCACTTCACGGACGTCAATCAATGTGATATCACTGTTTTCCAATCTATTTTGTAATGTTTCAACATCGATTTTAGTAATTTCTCCCTTATTTGATGTGAATAGTACGATTAAAAGGGTCCCAACTACTAAAAGTGACAACAACATCACGATTTTACGCATTTATTTCGCCTCCAATCTTTCTGCTTGCATTGAGTATACCTTAGGGGGTATATTAAAGCCAACGAAAGATTCTCGTTGCCAAAAAAACCTGATCAATGAAAAGGAGATTATGACCACATGAAAACCATTTCTACGACTGAACTCGAAACGTTGCTAAACGCTGATGACTCGCTCAACTTGATTGACGTTCGTGAAACGGACGAATATGCGGGCGGTCACATTAAACAAGCGAAAAACGTACCGCTCTCTGAATTCGGGGCGAAAGTCGATGAGCTTGACCGTTCGAAACCGATTCACGTCATTTGCGCGGCCGGTGGACGCAGCATGAACGCGGCGACTTATCTCGATTCGCTCGGCTTCGACGTCATCAACGTCGACGGTGGCATGATGAGCTGGACGGGTGAAACAGTCTAATTACTTCTTTATATAAAATTCAACGAAACTACTGATGTTTACAGTCAACTATTCTAGGGGGTACTTCACATGTTATTACGTTATTTCTATGATGAAAAATTAGCACAAGCTTCATATATGGTCGGTTGCCAGATGACAGGCGAGGCCGTCGTCATCGATCCGGCCCGCAATATCACACCTTACTTGCAAGAAGCCGAAAAAGAAGGCATGAAGATCGTCGCCACGGCAGAGACACACATTCACGCCGACTTCGTCTCAGGATCACTCGAGCTCGCCAAGCGCACTGGTTCGAAAGCGTACTTGTCAGATGAAGGCGACGCTTCTTGGAAATACGCGTTCGCGAAAGACATCGACTCACAACTCGTCAAAGAAGGCGACACGTTCAAAGTCGGTAACGTGACGCTCGAAGTCATGCACACACCAGGTCACACGCCAGAACATATCTCGTTCTTGCTCTACGACCGCAACCAGACGCAACCGATGGGAATCTTCACAGGCGACTTCGTCTTCGTCGGCGACATCGGTCGTCCTGACTTGCTCGAAGAAGCAGCCGGTGTGAAAGGCACGACAGCGATCGGTGCCGAGCAAATGTTCGATTCGCTAAACAAATTCAAAGCTCTTCCTGACTTCGTCCAAGTATGGCCTGGCCACGGTGCCGGCAGTGCTTGCGGAAAAGCGCTCGGCGCGATCCCAACATCGACGGTCGGTTACGAGAAAGCGACGAACTGGGCGCTTCAAATGACAGACAAAGATGCGTTCATCAAAGAGTTGACGACGGACCAACCGGAGCCGCCGAACTACTTCGCGATGATGAAGAAAGTGAACAAGGAAGGGATCGAAGTGACGAACACCCTTCCACGTCCGGAAGTCGTCGGTGCTGACCGTCTCGACAAGCTTGTGAACGACACGCAAGTCATCGATACACGTAGAGGCGAAGATTTCGCCAAAGGTCACGCCCCAGGCACGATCAACATCCCATACAACACGAAGTTCGTCTCGTGGGCTGGCTGGCTCG
Organism: Exiguobacterium sp. ZOR0005; assembly: GCF_000798975.1. NCBI lineage: Bacteria > Bacillati > Bacillota > Bacilli > Caryophanales > Exiguobacterium > Exiguobacterium sp. ZOR0005. The sequence continues at coordinate 21,558 of NZ_JTLB01000003.1, forward strand.
TCAACTTCGACGAAGACATCACGCTCATCGCGAGCGCTGACGACGTCGAGCAAGTTCAAATCGACTTACAATCAATCGGCATGGATAAACTCCGCTACATCGTTCCGGTCGAAGAGCTCGGTCAAGAGCTGTTGACGGAAACGTACACGGACGTGACGGCCGAACAAGCGATCGATTCAGCTGAAAAAGGTGACGTCTTCGTTCTTGATGTCCGTAACGCGACAGAATGGAACGCGAGCCACTATGAGAAAGCCGAACGTATCTTGCTCGGAAAACTCGCACGCGACCACGAAGGTCTCCCGACAGACAAAACGATCGCCGTCCACTGTGCGTCAGGCGTCCGTTCACGCATGGCAGCGAGTGTCCTCCAATCGCTCGGCTACAAGGATATTCAAAACATCCTCGGTGGCTATGGCGCGATGAAGACAGTCCTCAATGCAGAACAAATTCGCTAATGCTATACTAAAAACAAAGAAAGCGCCCACTCGTTTGGGCGCTTTTTCTCTAGGAGGGATCATTTGATTGCAATCGGCCCACTGAACATCCGACTCGACTTGCTCGTATTCATGGTCAGTCTGCTCGTTCTCTACATCGGCTTCAAAAAAATCGGTTTGACGGAAAAAGAGCGTGACGCGGTCCTCGGCACTTGGTTCGCCGGCTTCCTCGCTTGGAAAGGGAGCGCCATCGTGATCGGTCTGATCTCGACCGGCAGCTTGTCACTTGCCCTGTATGCGACCGGTGGAAACTGGTCGGTCGCCATCGCCGCGCTCGTCATCGGACTGTTCGTCTTTCGGCTCGACAAGCGGCTTTATGGCTATTGGACGTTGTCCGGTCTCGTCCTTTGGCTCGGTGTGACGCTTACCGTCCCGCGTTACGCCTCGCTTCCACTCATCGCTTCACCCCAGCCGCTCCACTTGTACACGGCCGGGCTCATCGTCTTATTGATTATTTTAACGTGGCGCTGGATGCGGACGCCATCGCTCGGTTTATTGGTTTGGACGGCGGTCGGGGCATCGGCCATCTGGCTCGCGAGTACGTATGTGACGACGACGCTGAACCTGTCGTGGCTCGTGCCTTTCACAGCATTGACCGCCCTTGCCGTTTACCTTGCGAGACCGTCGCGCCGCGTCGTGCAATACGGCCTCGGAGCCCTCGTCCTCCTCGCCGTCGTCAATGCGAGCTTGCCGGACGAGACGAAGACGCTCGACTCGAACACGACGGAAGCGACGGGACTGAACATCGGCCAAGTGCCCCCAAACTTCGAGTTGAGACGAACGGACGGCAGTACGTTCCGCTTGGAAGATTTACGCGGCCAGCGCGTCGTCATCAACTTCTGGGCGTCTTGGTGCCCCCCTTGCCGTGCCGAAATGCCCGACATGGCCACATTCGCCCGGTCGACGGATGAAGTGACAATCGTCGCCGTGAATACGACGACGAGTGAGCGTGACGTGATGGACGCCCAGACGTTCGTCGCCCCGTACGAAGATGCGTTCGAGGTCGTCTATGATGAGGACGGTGCCGTCGCGAACGGCTACCGCATCCAAGCGATGCCGACGACGTACGTCCTTGACGAGTCGGGTGTCATCACCGCAAAACAGTTCGGCGCCATCGACAAGGCATGGCTCGATGCCCGGACAAGATAAAAACCGCCGAAGTATTGGCGGTTTTTATCTTTGCTTCAAATACCCTTGCGTCTTTAAAAAGTCTTTCACGTCGAGCCGGGTCGGTTTCGACAACATCCGTCCCATCTGACCGGTCCACGTGTCGTTACGTTGATTTGAACCGCGTGCCGCGTAATAGTCGTGGATCGTCTCATCATAACGTGACAGTTGGCGTTTCAACTCATCCGCCTCGAGTTCATATGTATTCTCGTGATAGACGTGTTCGAACGGCAGGCGCGGCTTCTGGTCCTCGACGTGGTCCGGGACACCGACCGCGAGACCGAACAACGGCAACACCCGCTCCGGCAGACCGAGCAGTTCCTTCACGGCGAACATGTCGTTCCGGATCCCACCGATGTAACAAATACCGAGCCCCATCGATTCCGCGGCGATGACCGCGTTTTGTGAGGCGAGCGCCGCGTCGATGACCGCGACGAGCAGCTTCTCATCTGTCTCGAGCGTGGCCGTTACGGCCGCATCATGAAGTTCACCGATCAACTCGTGACGATAAAAATCGGCGCAAAAGACGAAGAAATGCCCGTTCTCGGCAACGTACGCCTGGTTCCCGGCAATCTCGGCAAGCCGAGCCTTCTTATCCGGGTCGGTCACGCCGATGATCGAGTAGGCTTGGATGAAGCTCGACGTCGAGGCACGTTGGGCGCTCTCGACGATGAGCCGGATTTGTTCGTCGGTCAAGCGCTCGTCCGTGAACGAACGGACGGAGCGGTGGTTCAATAACGTTTCGATGACTTGGTTCATGAAGCTTCCCCCTTTTTAATTATCTTGGCACAGAGGGAAGGCTTCCGACAATTGTAGAGACTTCACTCTACTTTCGAGATGACCCATGGCAACCATAAGACAGGCTCCGTCCCCACGTCTTCTTGATTACTGTATGCACAATACCGTTCCGCTTCTTTGAGCGTCGGAATGAAACCGTGCTCATTCAACCGAAACGTGAATCGTTCGGCGAAGTCCCGCTCTAACCCGTTGCACAAATACGAATGGAACGTGCCATACTCATACCCGAGCATTTCATAACCGAGAGGCCGTCCTGCCGTCTCGTCGTGTTCGTGTCGTAAAATGAACCGTTCGACACCGTATCGCTCGGGACCGTCTCCTTCCTCACCTTCTGCTAAAAAGTCAGAAACATAAGACTCAGGCAGGCAGAGCTCGATGATGTCGAGTTCGATATGAGCGAAGAAGCGGTCCCGAAATTTCTTCGCGAGTTCCATCGTCTGAAACGTTTGAGGGTATCCGAGTTCCCCCCGTTCATGGTATGACTCTACCCATTCTATGAGCATGAGAAAGTCTTCTTCGCTGAGTCGCAGCCGTTCTCGATACAGCTCCTTACTACGGTTTGACGTTCCCCAAAGAACATCAAGCGTCGGATGTTGTTCACAAATGCATGCACTCGCTGACTGGACGAACTCCGGAATCAATCGCGCGTCCATATAGTCGGCTCGTTTCGTCCGTTCGATCAGCAAATAGCCCCCACTTCGCACATTCATCTCGTCACCTCCATTCTCTAGTATACGCAAAAAAAGCAGAGCGCAAACGCACTCTGCTCCTATGCTTATTCTGTCACTTGGCTCAAGAACGGTGTGATGTCGACGTTCAGCTCTTTTGAGAGACGCTCGCCGAGGTCACGGTCCGCACGGTAGAAGTTGCAGATCAACAACAGCACCGTGTTCTCGTGGCGGACTTCTTTAATGTGGGCGACGAGGTTACGGACGAGGGCGTCTTTCTCTTCTTGCGAGTAACGGCGGTACACTTCGCCCGCTTGCCCGAAGTCGTTCGTCTTCTCGATCTTCTGACGACCGGCTACGCCTGTGAGCGGCTGTTCCGTCTCGATATAAGCCGCATCCGGTTTCGGTGCGTCCTCATAGCGGTTCGGTTCATAGTTGACCGGGCTCGTCTGCTGCTTGAACGGCATCGCGCCGTCACGCTGGTTGTTCGACACTTGTGCGAACGGGCAGTTGATCGGGAGCTGTAAGTAGTTCGCCCCGATGCGGTAGCGTTGCGTGTCCGAGTATGAGAAGAGACGACCTTGGAGCATCTTGTCTTCAGACGGTTGAATACCAGGCACGAGCACACCCGGGTTGAAGCCGACCGATTCCGTCTCAGCGAAGTAGTTGTCGACGTTTTTGTTCAATGTCATCGTTCCGACGAGTTGATACGGGATGACGTCTTCGAACCAATCTTTCGTCGCGTCGAGCGGATCGAAGTCGAAGTTGTCCATATCGGCCGGGTCGAGGATTTGAACGTATAAGTCCCACTCCGGGAAGTCGCCTTCTTCGATGGCGTTGAACAAGTCACGCGTCGCATGGTTGAAGTCTTCCGCTTGCACTTTCGCCGCTTCGTCCATCGACAAGTTTTGGATACCTTGTTTCGGAACCCAACGGAGTTTTACGTACACCGTGTTACCGAATTCGTTGACCCATTTGAACGAGTGGACAGACGAACCGCGCATATGACGGTATGACGCCGGGATGCCTTCGTCACTGAACAAGTGGATGAGCATGCTCGTCGACTCCGGTGTGAGCGACATGAAGTCGAAGAAACGGTCCGGGTCTTGAAGGTTCGTCCGTGGGTCCGGCTTAAGTGAATGGATCACGTCCGGGAATTTGATGGCGTCACGGATGAAGAAGACCGGCAAGTTGTTCCCGACGAAGTCATAGTTGCCTTCCTCTGTGTAGAACTTGACCGAGAATCCGCGCGGGTCACGGAGCGTTTCCGGTGAGCCGAGGCCGTGGATGACTGTCGAGAAGCGAGCAAAAATTGGAGTTTCTTTTCCTTCTTCTTGCAAGAAATTGGCTTTTGTATATCGTTTCATGCTATTTTTAACTTTAAAGACACCGTGTGCTCCGGCACCACGGGCGTGAACGACCCGTTCCGGCACACGCTCACGGTCAAAGTGGGCGAGTTTCTCAATTAGCTGATAATCTTCGAGAAGCGTTGGGCCGCGGCGGCCCGCAGTGATGGAGTTGGCGTTATCCCCGATTGGGACGCCTTGGTTAGTAGTTAGACGACGATGTTGATCCATATTGTTGCCTCCTCTTTATAATCATTCTTACAAAGTTAATAATATTAAAAGATAATAATTATTACAAACAAAAGAGCTCGAGAATCTCGAGCTCTTTTTTGTAATCGCTATCATTCACCATTTTTCTGTTGTTCTTTCCGGTGAATCTCTGTCACCAGCAACGCCGCGATAATTCCTCCGAGCGACCCGGCGACGATATCGACCATCGTGTCGTCGTTCCCGTTCCCTTGCATCGTCGTATTCAAGACGAGGTCGGACGTGAACTCATACATCTCCCACAGCGCCGCCCCCGCCATCGAGAAGACGACGATATAGACGAAGACGAACCGTTTCGGCATCTCGAGCCGAATGTCATCCTCGAGACGGCTGAAAAAGTCATAGCCGAGAAACGCCAAAAACACCCCGCTCAAGACGTGTAAAAACGTATCCCACCATCCGTTCGAATAAAGACCGACGATCGATCCCAAATATTGCGACGCAAACAAAAACAAAATATAGGCGACTTTCATCTTCGCGTCGAACTCGGTCTTGAACGCTTTCTCCAATAGGAACGGGATCAACCCGGACACCATCCCGGCCCCGGCGACGCTCGCGTCAAACCACGCCTCTTCGATCACCGATGTGACAAGAATGATCCCCATGAACAAAACGAAACCGAACTCTAGCATCCGTCCTCGTGTCAGTTTCATCTCACATTCCTTCCTTCCATCCGATGTCTCTTGTTCTCATTCCCGTTTCAGCCAGGAATGGAACGATTCCTCTGAAAACTTCACGCATTTGTCGAATCGCTATGACGGTCTCGGCATGACAAAAAGACCCCATCGCAAAAGCGATGAGGTCTCGTCTTATTTCTCGGCGACAAAAAAGATGCGTTCGGCGTCCGGGCCTGGCGCTTTGTCCGTGAAGTCGGCCGTTACCGATTTCACATGAAAGCCCGCCCCGATGAGCCATTGCATATACTGTCCCGGCTCATACGTCCGCTGTTCGTGCGTCTCTTCAACACGTTCATACGTCCCGTCCTCTAAGGCGACGAAGAACGTCAAGTCGTGAACGACCGAGAGCGGGGCCTCGCCCGGGTCGGCGAACCAAATGTACGAGCAGTCCTCCCCGTTCGACGCGTACGTCTTCTGGTTGAAGAGCGTCTGCATCTTGTTCGGCGAGTGGACGTCGAAGATGAACGTCCCGCCCGGCTTGAGTTGCTCATACACCGCCTCAAACGTGTCGATGACATCGGCCTCGTCCGCTAAGTAGCAGAGCGAGTCACAAAGGATCGTCACGGCATCGACTGGACTCGGCAACTCGAGCTCGCGCATGTCTTGCTGCCAAAGCGGCAACTCAACACCAGCTTCAAGCGCCTTCTCTTGGGCGACTTCAAGCATCGATTCAGACAAGTCAATGCCTAGCGTGTCGTAATGAGCGGCGAGTTGAATCGTCGCAGAACCCGTCCCGCATCCGACGTCGGCGAGCGACGCACCGTCCGGCAAATGACGCCGCACGAACGCGACCCACTCCCCGTAAGGTGCGTCTTTCATCAACTCATCGTATACGTAGGCGAACCCTTCGTACGCCATTAGCCGACTTCCACTTCGATGTGCGGCGCATCAGCCCACAGCCGCTCAAGGTTGTAGTAGTCGCGGTCGTCGCGATGGAAGATGTGGACGACGACGTTCTCGAGGTCAGCGAGCACCCAACGAGCCGTGTCCATGCCTTCGAATTTGTGAAGCGGGAGATCGTTCTCACCGGCGACGTCTTTAATTTCGCGCGCGATCGCTTCGACTTGCTTCTCTGAGTTCCCGTGGCAGATGACGAAATAGTCCGCGATCGGTGAGATTCCTTCCATGTCGAGGACGACGATGTCTTCGGCACGTTTGTCGTCCGCAGCTTTCACAATCAATTCTAGTTGTTCTTTTACAGTCATATTGACCCTCCTAAGGTGTGTTCACAAAATGGTTATACGTCTCGATCGTCAGTGGGAAAATCCGCACCGACTTGTTCAATAAATGGTGGATCGTCTGGCGCAGCGTCGCGACGACGGCTGCCTCGAGTGACGTTTCGGCCACGTCGCGCAACAGTTCGACGCCAGGATAGTTTCGGTTCGGTTCAATCGCATCGGCCACGAATAAAATCTGGTCGAGGCGCGACATCCCCGGTTCACCCGTCGTATGATTTTTGATGGCGGATACGACGGCAGCGTCCAGGTCGTAAGTGCGGTCCAACAAGACCGCACCGACCGGCGCATGGAGCAACTCGTCATCAAATTCGAGCAACAACGGGTCGAGCGGCTCGTCCAAGACGACCCGGCGCATCTCATCACGGTCAAAATATTTCGCATAGTCGTGCAACATCGCTGCCAGACGTGCCTGTTCCACGTTCTCTCCATACTTCAGCGCCAAGCGTTCAGCCGCCTCGACGACGCCGAGCGTATGGATGAGTCGTTTTTCGGGCAACGTCTGTTCAATCAACGTTCTCGCTTCTTCATACGTCATACAGTCCATGCTCCTTGATATAAGTTTCGACGTCAGCCGGCACGAGGTAGGCGACCGAGCGGTTCCGCTTCGCGCGCTCCCGGATGTCGGTCGACGAGATCTCAAGCTGCGGCATGTCGATCGTCCGGACATCGGCCCGTTTCGGAAGACGATAGCGGCTTCCGGGACGAGCGACGGCGCCGAACGTGACGAGCTGAATGAGTGTCTCGTAATCGTACCATTTCTCGAGCGCTTCGAGCGAGTCGGCACCGATCAAGAAAAAGAAAGTGTCGTCGGGATAGCGCTCACGCAACCGTTTCATCGTCTCGACCGTATACGACGGTTCTTCTCGTTCGAACTCGATCATACTGAGCTTGAAGGCAGGGTTGTCCGCGATCGCCCGTCGCGTCATCTCGATTCGGTCGTCTGCCGGACTGAACCCGGACTTATGGGGCGGGATAGCCGCTGGCAGAAACCAAATCTCATCAAGGTCGAGTTGTTCCCGCGCCTGTTCGGCAATGAGCAGATGACCGAGATGTGGCGGGTCGAACGTCCCTCCCATCAAACCGATGCGGCTCATGGAAGTTTGATTTGGCGATTTTCTTTCTCCGTCGCCTGTTTGTACAAGACGATGACTTTCCCAATGACTTGAACGACTTCGGCTTTCGTACCTTCAGCGAGCTCTCCGGCCACGTCTTTCGGCGTGTCGGCACAGTTTTGGAGCACTTGCACTTTCAACAGTTCACGCTTCTCGAGCGCGTCACTAATGTCTTTGCACATCGCTTCGCTGACACCATTTTTACCGACTTGATAGATCGGCGAGAGGTGATGGGCCTCTGAACGTAAAAAACGTTTTTGTTTACCTGATAACATTATTTCTATTCCTCCAATAAGCTCTCAATTAACTTCATTCCAACAAGTTGATCCGGTTTCACACCTGTAAAACGTTCAAACGCCAAGGCGCCTTGTCCGACGAACATGGCGATCCCGTTGACGGTTTTTCCACCGCGTTCGGCGGCTTCGCTTAAAAATGGTGTGACGAGTGGACGATATATGATATCACAAACGACGGTGTTTTGTCGTAATCGATTTAACGATAACGGGGATGACACCCCGTCCATCCCGACTGATGTCGTCTGGATGATGACGTCATACCGTGAGACGTCGACGTCTGACAGCGTGCTCGACTCGATGCCGAACTCGTCTGCGAGACGCTCGGCCCGGCTCATCGTTCGGTTCGTGACCGTGACATTTCGCGTCGGTAACGCATGGATGATCCCACGCGCCGCTCCACCCGCCCCGATGACGAGCACACGGCCCGTCCAGTCGGTGTATGGGTCGAGTGCGGTCACGAGACCAATGCCGTCCGTGTTTGCCCCGATTAAACGACCGTCTCGTTTATAGACGGTGTTGACGGCGCCAGCCGACTTGGCTGCCTCCTCTAAATCGTCTAGCAACGGGATGACCGCTTCTTTGTACGGGATCGTCACGTTGAATCCGTCAAAGTCCCCGTCTCGCATCGCTTGAAACAACGGTGCGAGCTCGGCTGTTGTGACATCGATCGCCTCATAGCGCCCGAAAAGCCCAGACGCCCTCAGCCACTGCTCGTGCAGGACGGGAGAGAGCGAATGAGCAATCGGGTGACCGATGACGGCCAGTCTCATACGAGCGCCTCACGCAACGTGACGGCAACTCCTTTTGGGGCCCAAGCAGCGATACGGCCGCCTTTGCCGTGAATGGCGACCCAACCGAGTCCGCTGAAGACGATATCCGTCTTGACGCCGTCACGGAGACTGAACTCGTGACGAACGAGCGGAGGCAATTTTTCGAGCGTCTTCTCGTTCGGCGGGTTGAGCATTTTGCCGATATGGTTCTCGTACAACTCGTCCGCTTTGTCGAGCTTCGTACGGTGCGTCTTCAACTCGTTCGACATGTAGACGACGAATGACCGTTTGTTGCCTTCCATGTAGTCGAGACGGGCGAGTCCGCCGAAGAAGAGCGTCTGCTGCGGGTTCAATTGGAACACGTGCGGTTTGATCTCTTTTTTCGGGGTGATCGTCTTCAAATCTTTCGCATCGACGTAATGGGCCATTTGGTGGCGGTTGATGATCCCTGGCGTGTCGTAAAGGTTCGCATCGTCATCGAGCGGGACGTCAATCAAATCGAGCGTCGTTCCCGGGAAATGGCTGACCGTGATGATCGCCTCGTCCTCTTCGCCGAAACGCTTGATGATCTGGTTGATGAGCGTCGACTTCCCGACGTTCGTGCAACCGACGACGTAGACGTCTTTGCCTTTACGGTAATATTCGATCTTCTCGGCGAGCTCGTCGATGCCGTGCCCTTTTTTGGCACTGATCAAATGGACGTCGACCGGGTTTAAGCCGAGTTCTTTCGCCTCGCTCTTCATCCAGTTCGCCATCCGGTTCGGGTTGACCGATTTCGGCAACAAGTCGACTTTGTTTCCGACCAAGAGGACCGGATTGGATCCGACCGAACGTTGGAGTCCCGGGAGCCAGCTCCCATTGAAGTCGAAGATGTCGACGATTTTAATGACGAGCGCCTCGCGCGCGCCAATCCCGTTCAAGATGCGCAAGAAGTCGTCATCTGTCAGTTCGACGTCTTGAATTTGGTTGTAGTGTTTCAATTTGAAGCATCGTTGGCAAATGACGATCTCGCGATCGAGTGCCGATTTCGGGGCATACCCGACACCAGCCGGGTCTTCCGTTTGAATGAGAACGCCGCAACCGGCGCAATAACGTTTTGTTTCTTCCATAGCGTTGTCTGCTGTCATTTAAGTTTCCTCTTCTTCATTCGCTGTAGCGCCTCGCCGCTACTCCTGAAGCGTTAATTCCGACGCCTTACGCGCCGTACAAGGACAGCCTCCTTCTTCCTGTGCGTTCGAGGTCCTTATTCATCTTTTTTATGTGAATCTTCGGAACGCGAGTGCATCGCTTCCCCGATTTTCTCAGCGACAGCCACTTTGGCCCGCTTCGCATCGACGGCGATCTCCTCGACTTTCTTCGTGTTCAATACGTACTTCCCGCGGCGCTTCATGTGCGCGAACACGACTTTCTCGAGCATACGGTTGAACTTCGTGACGAGACCGTCCGTCTTGACGACAGGTTCGACGTGGATGACGTGGATGCCGGCCATGTTGGCGCCGAGCACGTCCGTGAACAGTTGGTCCCCTAAGAAGATCGCTTCCTTCGTCGAGTAGCCGTATTTGGCGAGCGCCTGCTTGAACCCTGACGGCAATGGCTTTTTCGCGCGCGACACGTAGTGAAGACCGAGCGGTTCCGTGAACGTTCGGACGCGGTTCTCGTTGTTATTCGACACGACGATGACATCGAGTCCGTGTGATTTCACTTTTTCCAACCATAGCAAAAGAAGCTCCGGTGCGTGCGGGACGTCCCAGGCCACGAGTGTATTATCAAGGTCCGTCAAGATGACGCGGACACCACGGTCTTTCAATTCTTCAAGGTCGATGTCAAAGACTGACGCGACGAACTGTTTCGGATAAAGTCGATTAAACACGTTTGAATTCCTCCAATTATCTAAAGCGATTCAACTACTCATACAAGTATTGATATCCCTTCTATGGTAAACGAAAACCGACCAAACGACTAGTGTATCGTTTGGCCGGAAAGAAAAAGTTTGTGAATTAGCCGTTTTGGATCGTTCCGATCGCTTCACCGAGTCGGACCGGACCGATTTTTGACGAGTCAATCGCGACCCTCCCTTTCTCGAAGCAAAGGACGACCGTCGAGCCGAACGAGAAGTAGCCGACTTCCTCGCCTTTCGCCACTTCAGACGCGTCATGCGTCCACTCGATCGTGTTGACGTTCAAGGCGCCGACCATGACGTGCTCGTACACGCCGGCCGCACTGTCAAAGCGTGTGACCCGGCGATAGTTGCGCGAGAGCGGACGGACCGTCTCCGTCAAACCGATCTCATTGACCGGGGCCGATCGATCGCCGAGCTCATAATGGCTGAGCACGCGCCCGGCGAGCGGGACGTGGACGCGGTGATAGTCGCGCGGGCTCAAGTAAAGCACACACACCGTGCCGCCTGCGTAACGACGCGCCTCTTGCTGAGAGCCGAGCAACTCGGCGAGCGTGTAGGACTGCCCTTTCACCTCAAAGCGGCTATCGTCTGAGATGTCCGTGACGATCGACAATTTCCCGTCGCACGGGGAAACGATGGCGTCGGCGCGTTCATCGATAGGACGGACACCGTCTTTCAAGTGACGCGTGAAGAAGGCGTGCAAACTCGGATACGTCGCGATCGGATCTTTCGCTTCCTCGAGATCGATCGCATACAGTTTAGCAAATGAAGGGATGAGCGGACGGCTGATCGGTGACTCAGCGAACGACCGGAGCCGTTTGGCGATGAACGGCGAGGCGTTCAGTTCAAACAACGTCTGGTAGAAACGACTTTTGATCACTGTTCGCCCTCCTCGTTTTTAAAGAACGTCTCATATTGTTGCTCAGAGACGGCTCCTTCGATGCGCCCTGTCTCTTGACCGTCCTCGAATCGGATGACGGTCGGGGTGCCGTTAATGCCGTATGTCGTCCAGACGTTATGGTCGGCCAAGTTGATCGAGACGGCATCGTACTCTTCAACGAGAGGCTCGACGTATGGTTTCACTTGTTCACAGTACTCACAGCCAGTCTGCCAGAAGTAAACGACGACCTCTTCTTCTTCCGAAATCTTCGTCTCCAGCTCTTCTGCCGTGACGGCGTTGACGCCTTCCTCTTCGTTCGCGTTGTTCAAAAAGAACAACAGCCCGATACCGATGACGATGATGGCACCGATGATTGCGAACGTGATAAAGTTCGCGCGTTTTGCATCATTTTTCATAGTTGGTTCCTCCTTCAGATATAAAAAGAACTGACTCAGATGTGAGTCAGTTTGATTGTGAACGCCTTACTTCTCTTGAGCGACGTCGCTGATCCCCATATCGCGGTTAAGCGTATCCAAGAGTACGATAAAGATTGTGATGACCACGCCAAACGCTGTCGCGAGCATCGCATTGAATGGCACGCCATCGACAGCAGAAATGATAAAGATTGCTGTGTTCGAAAGCAAGATCGCCCAGAACAATGTGACTAAATAACGCATCGAAAGTCCCCTCCATCTCACAGATGATTCATGAAAAATCCATACGACCTTAGTATAGCATTGTTACCATAGAATGTGCGACCTCGATTGTATATTCTTTCCGTTGAAACCGGAAGTATGATACCGTCAGAGAAACAGCACATCGAAGAAAAGAGGATGACTTATGTCACGTTATTTAATCGCAGTTGATTTAGACGGTACGTTGTTACGAGACGACAAGACGATCAGCGACCGGAACATCCGCGCGCTACAGGCGGCTCGGGAGGCGGGTCATGAAGTCATGATTGCGACGGGACGTCCCCAACGCCACTCGATCATGTACTACGAACAGCTCGGCTTGACGACGCCTTTGATCAACTTCAACGGAGCGCTCGTCCACCATCCAAAAGACACGTCTTACGCGGTGACTCACCGTCCGATCCCGCTCAAGACGGCACACGATATCATCGAAGAAGTGTCAGAGACGAGAGCACATAACATCGTCGTCGAAGTGACCGACCACGTCTATTTCCATAAAGATCCGCAAGAGTTTTACAGCCCTTACGCCGAACGGGCGCTCAGCGTCACATCAGGCGACTTGCTCAAACATTTACAGGAAGAGCCGACATCGCTTCTCATCCATGCGACGAAAGAGCACGTCGACCACGTCCGTTCGCGCTTGAACAAAGTTCACGCCGAGGCCGTGTTGAACCGTCAATGGCGGATGCCCGAGCACATGATCGAGGTCATGAGCCAAAACACGTCGAAAGCACTCGGCCTTCGTGAAGTGTCGAAACACTTGAACATCAACCGGAAGAACATCATCGCCTTCGGTGACGAGGAGAACGACCTCGAGATGCTCGACTACGTCGGGACCGGTGTCGCGATGGGCAACGCCATCAGCCAGTTGAAAGCTGTCGCGAACGAAGTGACCGCCTCGAACATGGACGACGGGATCGCCATCTACCTCGAAGAAAAACTCGGCATCAAAGCATAATCTCCACACCGTCTGTGCATGCAGTCGGTGTGTTTTTGCGTTCAGCTCTAAAAATCGGTCAAATAAAGCGCCACAAATAGTCGTCAAAAATCTTAGTCATGACTTTCGGGGTGTTCGCGATGTACACCTTGATTTGTTCCGCATTCGAGTCGACTGGATTCGCGTCGCGTTCATCCGTCGGGAAATCTGAGATGCCTTTGATGATGATGCATTCGACGTCATTTATCTTGCAGATATATGCGATGGCCCCTGCTTCCGTATCTGCGATGGTGATGCCGTGTTCCTTCAGTTCCAAATAGTCGTTCCACATCACAACCGCGCGATCGGCCGTCGCGATGGTACCGCTCAAAAAATCGTCTCCGTAATTCGCTATCCCAAGCTCGACGATAAACGATGGCTTGATGAGCGGCTCCACTTCCTTGACCGTGCAATCGTATTGAACGGCGCGATGAGGCACAAAAATATCCAAGTCAGTGTATGTATCGTCGATTCCGGCACACGTCCCAGCCACGATTATTTTTGCTAAATTGAAGCGAGACATCATATATTGATTGGCACCGACCCCATTCGCTTTCCGCACACCGGTGCTGTAGAAAATAAGTTCGACGTCATCAAGCGTCCTCTTGAAATACTCGCCATACGGGTAACTGAAACGCTCCTCGTCTTTTACATCATAATAGTCCAATGTCGCGTCATATTCCCACTTCGTCGCAATACTGACTCCGATCATCACGCAACCGCCCCTCTATCATTCTTATTGCTAACTATACAATAACCCCCGCCGAATACTCAGCGGGGGTTCATTTTAGCGTCGGAACGCGCCTTCGACATCTTCGGTCGGGACCATGTTGATGAAGACGGTCGGGTCGGCATCCTTACAGATGCGCGTGATTTCACGCACTTCGTGGCGTTGGGCGACCATCATGAGCGTCGCCTTCTCGACTTTCGAGTATGTGCCGATCGCCGGCATGAGCGTGATGCCGCGGAAGACGTGCTGGTGCAATTCTTTCGTCACTTCATCCGGGTGGCTCGTGACGATGAAGAGCGTCTGCCGCTGCGTGTTCGTATAGATCTCATCGATGACTTTCGATGTCACATACAAGAAGACGATCGTGTACAGCGCCGTCTGCCATCCGAATAAAGCACCGGCCCAGAGCGCGATCATCATGTTCATAAGGAACAAGTAGACGCCGACCGAGTTGTTCGTAAACTTCGCCAAGATGAGGGCGACGATATCGAATCCACCCGTCGAGGCACCGAAGCGAATCGTGATCCCCGAACCGATCGCAAGCAAGACCCCGCCGAACACGGCGTTCAAGAGCGGGTCGTCCGAGAGGAGCTGCGATTGTGGAAGCACGCGAATGAACACGGTGACAGCCGCGACGCTGATGAGCGTATGAATCATCATGTTCTTGCCGAGCATGAAGTAACTGACAATCAACAACGGCACGTTTAAGACGAAGAACCAAATCCCTTCCCCAAGCTCAAACGGTGTCCCCGCAAACAGTTGCGTAAAGATTTGGGCGAGCCCTGTAAATCCGGTCGAGTATACCCCCGCCGGGATTAAAAATAATGTCATGGATAATGCAACGAACACTCCCCCAATAATCGAAACGATTCCGATGCGAGCATGTTCTTTAACGGCTTCCGTCAAGTTTTGTCTCCCCTTTCAAAAATAGCTAAGAATCAAGATAACATAGATTCCAGGCGCTGCCTATCATTAAAATAAGCCAATCTGTAGACGGTGCCGAATAAAAAACAAGCCGGCCGAAGCCGACTTGTTGCGAGCACACATTTGATTACGCTTTCACCGTTTCGACAGTCACCGCTTCGTTCGCCGGTACCGTGACGACATTTCCGTAGACGCGGATGTCGACAGCTGTACCGCCGTTCTGCTTGATCGTCACGTGGTCACGTGTCGATGAGATCGTCAAATGATGGCCGCGCCAGAGCATGTTGAACGAGTAGCCGTTCCAATCTTTCGGAATCATCGGGCTGAACGTTAGCTCATTGTCGAGCGCGCGCATCCCGGCGAAGCCGTGGACGATCGACATCCACGAACCGACCATCGACGTGATGTGTAAGCCGTCTTCTGTGTCGTTGTTATAGTTGTCGAGGTCGAGTCGGGCTGAACGTTGGTATAGTTCGACCGCTTTGTCCTCATAACCGACTTCGGCCGCAATGATCGAGTAGACGCAAGGCGATAGGCTCGACTCATGGACCGTACGCGGTTCGTAGAAGTCGAAGTTCGCCTGTTTCTGCTCAAGCGTGAAGCGGTCGCTGAACGTATAGAGACCTTGGAGCACGTCCGCCTGTTTGATGAAGTTCGAGCGGAGGATGCGGTCCCACGACCAGTTCTGGTTGAGCGGCAAGTGTTTCGGATCGAGGTCTTTCACTAAGATCTGCTCTTTATCCATGAAGCCGTCCTGTTGCATGAACACGTCAGGAACGAGGTCGTCTTTCGGATAGTACATCTTCGTTTGGATGTCGTTCCACTTCGCGATCTCCTCATCCGATAGACCAAGCGTCGCCACGAGTTCGTCAAGACGAGCCGGCTCCGCTTCTTTCAAGTAGTTGTATACTTCTTGCGTGTACTCGAGCGTCCACGCGGCGATCAAGTTCGTGTACCAGTTGTTGTTGACGTTGTTGTCATATTCGTTCGGACCTGTGACGCCTAGGATCATATACACGTCTTTGTGTGGCACAAAGTTGACGCGGCTCGCCCAGTAACGCGAGATTTCGACCAATACTTCAAGTCCGTATTTGCCAAGGTATGACTTGTCGCCCGTGAAGTTCGTATAGTTGAAAATCGCATGGGCGATCGCACCGTTCCGATGAATCTCTTCGTGCGTGATTTCCCACTCGTTGTGGCACTCTTCCCCGTTCATCGTCACCATCGGATAGAGGGCACCTTCCATCCCGACGTTTTTCACCGAGTTCTCTTTCGCTTGCGGCAATTGGTTATGGCGATATTTGAGCAAGTTCCATGACACTTCCGGTTTGGCTGTCGCTAAATAGAAGTGGAGGCAATACGCTTCTGTATCCCAATACGTCGCACCGCCATACTTTTCACCGGTGAACCCTTTCGGTCCGATGTTGAGACGTGAGTCTTCACCCGTGTACGTTTGATACATATTGAAGATGTTGAAGCGGATGCCTTGCTGCGCCTCGGCGTCGCCATCAATGCGAACGTCAGCATCTTCCCAGCGCGCGAGCCAGGCGTCGGTCTGCTCGGCAAGCAGCGTCTCGAATCCTTTTTCAAACGCCGCCTCGACGCGTTGCATCCCTGCCGATTGCAGTCCATCGATCTCGTAGTCACGGTTCGTGACGACCGATACGTATTTATACGCCGTTGCCGTTTCACCGGCCGGCGCCGTCACCGTGAACTTGTTCGCGACGAACAGGTCGGTCGCTTCGAGCACTTCACAGCGCGCGCCTTCGACGTCTGCGATCATCGAAGCCGTCACGTGCCAATCGAGCTTTTTCGTCTTCGTCGTGACAAAACCGAAACGCTCTTCGACACCGTGTTCGACTGGCAACCAGAACTTCTCATCATAGTTCGAGTCCTCGTTGACGACGTCACCGTCCAAGTATGGCGTAAACTCGATTTTCGCCTCGTAGTTGATCGGCGTGACGTTATAACGAATCGCTAAGATTTCTTTATCGACGATCGAGAAGAAACGGACGACTTCCACTTTCGTCTCTTCCGTCCCGTTCAACAATGTGAACGTCCGCGTGAGGACGCCACGTTGCATATCGAGCTCGCGCTTGAATTCTTTCACGTCCCATTTCGCCAAGTCGACCGCTGTCCCGTTAATGGCAACACGAAGTCCGATGACGTTTGTTGCGTTCAACACTTTTGCGAAGTATTCCGGATAGCCGTTCTTCCACCAACCGACGCGCGTTTTGTCCGGGTAATAGACGCCTGCCACATAAAACCCTTGGTGCGTGTCATTCGAGTAATCTTCCTCGAAGTTCCCTCGCATCCCCATATGCCCGTTACCGAGCGAGGTGATCGATTCGGCGAGACGGTTCTCTTTCGGGTGAAGCCCTTCTTCCGTTACTTTCCATTCATCGACTGCAAACAATCGTTTCATCTGTCTGCCACTCCTTTTTCTCTACAAGGCTACTCCTCGATAGACAACGGAATCATGCAACCGTTTGTCTATGAAAGCGCTGTATTTCAATCTCACCTCTCATTTTACACGACTCAACGAAGAATGCAATCGTTTGCATAGAACTTTTTCTTTCTTTTTTTCCTCACAGTTTACGGCAGACAAAAACGGCTTCGAGTTCCCCCGAAGCCGTTCCAAATCAAACGTCGCGATCGCGGCCGAACGCCGCATTGCCTTCATGCCCTTCAAACGCCGGGTTGTCCCCGTCGTTGAAGCCGGTATCCGGTTCATCGAGAATGAGCGCATAACCACCGCTCATGATGTCTCCGTACGCCTTGTTCACGTCATCGTCCGCGAGTCCGAGGTCGAGGAGCGCTCGTTTCACTTCTTGCTCGCCTTCAGCGACGCCGGCAAACTTTTGCAGCCATGAAGCTGAAGCCTCTTCCACTTTCGCATCGGTGTTTCGTTTGACGAGCGATACGTTATCCTCGTCTCGCACGACGACGAACAAGTCCTTCTCGTCATAGCCATCATGGTTCAACTGATCAATCTTCGAGACGAGGGCCGCCTCGTCTTGGTACGTGTCAACAAATCGTCTTCTGCTCATTATGTCTCATCCTTTCGCTTTGTAAGTGATGAATCGATGTCGATGCGGGCATCGCCTTCCTCCCGGACCTCGATCTCTTCTTTGCGCAACGTCTCCGTGACCGTTTCGACGTCTTCTCGCACGTGCTTATGCACGATGATCTCCTCGACGACGACAGGTCGCTTGACGATGAACGCTCGCTCTTCGATGACTTGAATCCGAAGGTGATCGCCTTCGTCGATCGTCCGGATGCCCGGTCGGTCGAAGTCATAGTCTTCAATCTCTTCTAGCGAGCCGTCTTTGCGCTCTACGTGTAACTGTTCCCTCCGAATCGGGATTTCAATCTCTTGATCGGTCTCGGTGACACGTTTGTTCACGACGAGCTCACCGGTTTGGACCGCTTGCTTCTTCACGTCGAGCCGTTCCTCATGCAGGGCGAGCGTTTGTTCTTCGGTGTCTGTCGCTTGTTTTCGACGGGTCGCTGTCGCTGCTTCGAGCCGTTCGCCTTGTTCCGCGTCGACGTAGAGGAACAACTTTCCTTGCTCGATCGCCTGGGCGAACGTCTCCTGTCTTTCAGGCGTCAAGCGCATACTGCCGAGCCATCGCTCGACCGGACGCTCGCTCGATGTGACGAGCGAAGCGATCGCCTGCGGGTCGTCGGCGACGAGAACGTATAGATTCGATTGACGTTTCACGGCCTCTCCCGTCTCTTTACGTTTGACGAGCACGAACATGTCTCCTTCGTCGTAACCTTCTCGTTTCAAGTCGACCGTCCGCGCGAGCAACGCCGTGGCATCGTCGAACAGTTCAGAAATGATGGCTTGTCTCATGTCTCATTCCTCCTAAAGTATGTCGTAAAAAAAGGATGGTCCCTTTAGAGAGAACCATCCTTCTTCAGGTACTTGGTCAAATTAGAGGCGGTCGCGGTCGTCACGGCGTGTGTGGTCACCGTCACGCTTGCGGAGGTCATCTTCACCCTCGATATGGGCTTCTTCCTTCCGGACTGTCTCCCGTACTGTTTCAGTATCCTTCACTTTTTCTTTGCCGACGACGATCTCTTCCGCGACGACATCTTTCTTCGTCACATCGACACGTTCTTCCGTCACAGGGACACGAATCTCGTCACGTTCGTTCTTCGCATCGAACGAGTGGTCTGTCGCGGCGCGGTCACCGTCGACTGGACGTCGCTCGACATACACTTCGTCACGCTCGACTTCGACATCGATGCGTTCTTCATGCTCGACGACGTCTTTCTCGACGCGAACCTCGCCCGTTTGGACGCGCTCTTTGTTCACTTGTAGACGTTCTTCATGCAACTGCAACTTCTGCTCGTCCGTCAAGTCGGTGCGGTTACGGATATCCTCGTCCATGTCGTGGTGACGCGTCGAGTCATGATGCGATCCCGTCGCGTCAAGACCTGTTCCGGCTGCTCCGACACCTGTACCAATCGGGTCACGAGCCGTCATGTTTCCAGCCTCGTTCCCTTCTGAACCGTAGCCTGCTGACGTACGTCCTTCGAACGTATCGTTCCGTCCGTTATCGAGGACACCATCGTCCGTATCAAGCAAGAGGACGAAGCCGCCGTTCTCGATATCTGAATGGTGGCGTGCCG
This sequence comes from Exiguobacterium sp. ZOR0005, assembly GCF_000798975.1. Taxonomy (NCBI): domain Bacteria; kingdom Bacillati; phylum Bacillota; class Bacilli; order Caryophanales; genus Exiguobacterium; species Exiguobacterium sp. ZOR0005. Next base: position 41,137 of record NZ_JTLB01000003.1, read on the forward strand.
TCTCTTCTTCTGAGAAGCCGAGTTTGTCGAACGTGTGACGAACTTCGTCTGCACCGTCCGCGACTCCGAAGAAGCGATCAAGCCATGATGCTTTTGTTTCTTTTACTTCTGCACCCGTTTCGCCACGAACCATTGAAAGGTTCGATTTATCTTTCACAACGACGTACAAGTCTTCTTCACGATGACCTTGAGCACGGAGCTCATCAATTTTTGACACGAGTTCTGACTCCTGATAGTAAGTTCCTACGTAACGTTTGTTATCCATGATTGTATCTCCCTTTCAAATTCTTTATTTTTTTGGTTATTGGCTGGGCTGATTCGTTATGTTCTACCATCCTGCCGGTAATGTATGTGTTCCCTTGCAACTCCGTTTCATGCATTTCTTTCATGATTGTAATCTGTTTGTAACGTTGTGACTTTTGTCCGATTGTAACGCCTTCTATTATATGCATGAAAAAACCTCTCATCCGAAGACGAGAGGGTTACGAATTATTCAGTCGGTTGTCCGGCCTTTTTTTGTCCGCACGACTGTCTGACGACGAGATAGTGCGGCACGATGACGCGTTTTCCGTATGGCGGCGCACTGTCCCCGATCTGTTCGATTAAGCAGTTCGTCGCCTCAAACCCGAGGCCGAAGATGTTGATCTCGACCGATGTGAGCGGTGGATTCGAATGTTCGGCGATGTAGACGTTATTGAAGCTGACGACGGCGACGTCCTCAGGAATCTTTAGCCCCATCTCGCTGAGCGTGCTGATGACGCCGAGCGCCATCATGTCATCGCTGACGACGACGGCTGTCGGCGGTTCTTCAATGTGTAGCAACTCGCGAACGGCCTTCGCGCCGCCTTTTGTCATGAACTCGGCGCGGGCGATATAATCTTCACGCACCGGGATACCGGCTTCCATGAGCGCCGTCGCATAGCCGTTGCGGCGGTCTTGCGTGACGGCGAGTTTATCCGAGCCGCCGATGAAGGCGATGCGACGATGACCGAGATTGTACAAATGTTTCGTCACTTCCCGGCCGGCCAAGTAATTGTCCGTATCGACGTAGGTGATCGACGAAGCGTCCCCGAACGGCTTCCCGACCACGACGAACGGGAATTTCGTTTGACGTAAATACTGAACGACTTTGTCGTCTTCGCGCGAATAGAGGACGATGACGCCGTCGACCCGACGCCCTTGTACCATCTCGATGACGCCCGACAACACCTCTTCTTCGGTGACCCCTGTCGTCATGTAGAGCGAGTAGCCGTTCTGATGCGCTTTCGTGCTGATTCCGCGGAGCACTTCCGGGAAAAACGGGTTTTGCAGCGTTTTCGTCGCCGCGCTCGGCATGACGAGACCAATCGACTGCGTCGAGCGGTTGGCAAGACTTCTCGCGTGGATGTTCGGATGGTACCCGAGTTCCTCCATCGAACTGCGCACGCGTTCTTTCGTTTTTTGACTGATCCGTGGACTGTTCGCGATGACGCGAGACACCGTCGACGGTGCGACGTTGGCGTGTTTCGCGACATCTTTAATCGTGATTTGCATGGTGCTCCCCCCTGCTTCCGTTAGTTCTAAGTTCCCTGACATCGATCAATTCGCGCTGCGGCGCCGCTTCCACATCACAAGTCCCGTCAAAAAGATTGGGATAGCGATGACGAGCAGGCCAATCGTCCACATGTTCACTTCCGATTCCTCGACGATGTAGGCGTTCGCGCTCTCACCGGCAAGTTTGATCGTGAACGTGCCACGTTTTTCAGTGACGAGTTGTGAGAACAGGAGACCGCGAAGGCGTGTGTCTTCACCGACTTCGCTTACCTCGAATTGAATCTCTCTGTCTTCTCCGTTCATATTGATGGCATATAAGGCGACATCATCGCCATTCCGGCGCTCGAACACGGCCATCCCGTCTTCGGACGCGAGCATTCGCTGTTCACCGGTTGCGAACACCGGATATTCGGCGCGCATCCGGTTCATCGTCGCGACGTATGCTTGCAAGTCCTCATTTCCAGGGAAATCGGTCATGTCGCGGTTCGCCGGATCGGCGCCACCTGTTTGGGCATTCTCCGTCCCTTGAAAGACGATCGGCATGCCTGGTGACGCATACAGGGCGAACAACCCGAGTCGTAAACGGCGTTCAGCCGACTCGGCGCCGCCACGTTCAGCGACATGCATGAATCGTTCCACGTCATGGTTGTCGAGGAACGTCGCCATTTGGTTCGGGTCGTTGAAGAACGTCTGAGCGTAGCTTGCGGCGACATCGATCTCGTCGACGTTCGCCTGCTTTTGCGCCATCGTCTTGGCGACGCGGTCATAAAACGTAAAGTTCGTGATGCTGTTGAAGCCTAGGTCATCATATTCGGCGACATACTGCGGATTCGGGTCGAACACTTCAGCCAACAAATAGAAGTCAGGATCGACTTCTCGGACCGCTTCGACAAATTCTTCCCAAAACGGCTTGTCGACGTGACGGACCGTATCGAGGCGATAGCCGTCGATGCCGGTCTCTTCAATCCAGTACGTCGCTGCCTCGATCAAGTAGTCTTTCACTTCCGGGTCTTCGGTTTTAAAGTCCGGCAAGTCAAAGAGCCAATGTGTCTCGACTTGTTCTTGATCGTTCCATAAAACGATCGGTAACTCGTCATGGAACCAGTCTGGCTTCTCTTCGACCCAAGGATGACCCGGGCCGACGTGGTTGACGACGAAATCGAGGATGACTTTCATGTCTCGCTTATGCGCCTCGTCGACGAGTTCCTGTAAATCTTCTTTCGTCCCGAACTGCGGGTCGATCTCATAAAAATCTTTAATCCAATAGCCGTGGTAGCCGTCCGGCATATTCTCAAACACCGGCGTCAACCAGATGGACGTGAAACCGAGCGACTCGATGTAATCGAGCTTTTCAATGACGCCTCGAATATCTCCGCCATGGAAGGCTTTCGGGTCATTTTTGTCGACTTGGTCGTTGTTATCGGGATTTCCGTCAACGAACCGGTCGACCATAATAAAGTACATGCGTTCTTGTTCCCATGTTGCTGCTTCTTTCGCTCCGACAGTTGTAGGAAACAAAAGAAGCGACAGGAGAACGAGCACGACGCCTCGCCTCATATCGCTTCCCCCTTAAGTGAGTATTATCCTTTCGTACCACCCGCAGTGAGACCCGAGACGAAGTAGCGTTGGAACATGAAGAACAAGAGTACGATCGGGAGGGCCGAAAGGACGGCGCCTGCCGCGAACAACGTGAAGTTGTTGTCGAACTGTCGAGAAATCATGTTATAGAGACCAACCGCAAGTGTCTGTTTCTCCGGTGAACGAAGGACGAGCGATGCCAAGATAAAGTCGTTGAACGGGCCCATGAAGTTGAACAGGGCGATCGTTGCGACAATCGGCTTCGCGAGCGGCAAAATAATTTGCCAGAAGATACGAAGGTGACCGGCACCATCCATCCGAGCGGCTTCATCGAGCTCTTTCGGAATCGTATCGAAGTAACCTTTTGCGAGATACGTGTTCATCGGAATCGCCCCGCCGGCGTACAGCAGGATGAGCGCCGTATGCGTGTCAAGAAGACCGAGCATGTTCAGGAGCACGTAAATCGCGATGATGGCAACGAATTGCGGCACCATTTGCAAGACGAGGAACAAGATGAGCGAGTTCTTCCGTCCGACGAAACGATAACGCGAGAATACATAACCGGTGATCGTAACGAGAATGACCGCGAGTGCCATCGTGATGAAGGCAATCTTCAATGTATTCACATACCATAAACTATAATCCGAAATCGTTAAGTCAAACAAGTTTTTATAGTGAATGAGCGTCGGATTGTCCGGAATGATTTTCGACGTGATCGTACGTCCCGGGTTGAACGACGTCCCCACTACCCAAAGCATCGGATAAAGGATGATGATCGACGCCAACGTCAAGATGACATAAGAGAGCGCCAGATTGATTCGTTTTTGTTTTTTCATATCAAATCATATCCTCGTCTTTGAAAGATTTTGTCCGACGGAACTGGATGACGGCAAGTGTCATGATGAAGAATGACAAGATGAGCGTGATCGCAGCCGCAAGTCCGTATTGCGGGTTGGCACCGAGAGACAATTTGTAAATCCATGAGATCAAGATGTCGGTACCGCCGGCCGTCTGTCCTGGCACAGCTGGTCCCCCACCGTTGAAGAGATAAATCAAGTTGAAGTTGTTGAAGTTGAACGTGAACTGCGTGATCAAAATCGGTGCTGTTGCGAACAAGAGCATCGGCAACGTGATCAAGCGGAACTTGTCAAAAATACTCGCGCCGTCAATCGTCGCGGCTTCATACAAGTCACCCGGGATCGACTGCAACACACCCGTCATGAGCGTCATGATGAACGGGAAGCCTAGCCACCACTGAATCAAGATGAGCGCGCTTCGCGTCGCCGTCGGGTCCGTCATCCAACTGATCGGGTCAAGCCCGAACGCCGGGAGGATCGTTGTATTGAACACACCGAACGATTCGTTGAACATCGAACGGAAAATCAAGATCGTGATGAACGCCGGTACGGCCCATGACAAGATCAAAATCGAACGGAACAAGCGACGGAAACGGAGTCCTTCTTGGTTCAACAGAACCGCAAGGAAGATCCCGATCGCGATGACACCGACCGTTGAAGCGACCGTCCAGACGAGCGTCCAACCGAGGACGCTGACGAACGTATCACGCCAGATGTCGATTTGGAAGATGCTCGTGAAGTTGCTGAATCCGATCCACTCGACGAGTTTCGCCGGTGGTGCGTTATTGTAGCGGTAGTTCGTGAAAGCAATCAAGAACGTGAAGATGAGCGGTAAAACGACAGTGAAGACGAGCAAGATGAGTGACGGGATCAACATCAAGTATGGGAATCCGTGGTCACGTAAGTTGCGAAGCTGCACTTGGAACGATGGCACGTTTAGGTGCTGATCACGAATGCGACCGACTCGGTATGCGTCACGAATGTTCCAGATGTAAAACGCAATCCCGAAGAACAGTAAGATTAATGCGACAATACCTTCTACCATCAAGAAGATGGAGTGGTCGTTACGAGGTCCTGCTACTTCGCCAAGCGTGATCAATCCCCAAAGGCCACCACGGTCGCCAGGTCCTGCGCCCGCGCCTTTGAAAAAGAGATCGTAGTTTACTGCGAAATAAGACATAATGACGATAAAGAAAGCGATCGCTTTCGCACGTTGATTGTTATAAAACTGTCCGGCTCCCGGAATGATCGAGAGTAATGCGGCGTTCCGGGCATGGTTGGTCGGTTTGTCCGGACGTTGATCCGGCGTGTTCGGTTTCGGAATTGAAGCCATCCTCAATTTCTCCTTTCAATTTGAGCAAATCAATCGAGCAAGCGTTTGCTCAATTCTAGAAAATGAGGGGGAACGCCAGTTGGCGTACCCCGTCATTTCAGTTCCTTATTGGTTGTTCGCTTGGATTTGTTGCTCGATGACTTTCACAGCATCGTCAGCTGATTTTTGTGCATCTTGCTTGCCAGTTGCAACGAGCTGAAGTGCTTGTGCCATTGGCTCCCAAACTTGTCCCATTTCAGGAATGTTAGGCATTGGGATCGCGTTTGTCGCTTGATCGAATACCGCTTTCGCTACTTCGTTCGACGTGATTGTCTCGTTCGTCTCAAGAGCAGCTACTGGTGGGATCTCGTTGTAAGCTTCAAACATCTTCAATGCGTTCTCTTCGTTCGTGAGTTCTGCGAGGAACATTTCAGCCCACTCTTGGTTCTCTGTGTAAGCAGAGAGCGCATACGTCTTCACGCCCATGAACGTCTTGATTGGCTCACCGTTTGGAAGTGTCGGCATTGCAGACGCTCCGAGGTTGACGCCGGCATCTTGGTAACCAGCTACGGCCCATGGTCCGTTCATGACTGTGTGTGCTTTCTTCTCAGTGAAGAGTTGGTCCATCGCTTGGCCACCAGACTCGCCGATCAACCCTTTAGGGAAGAGACCTTCTTGGTACCATTTGCCGATGTACTCGAATCCTTCAACCGCGCCTTCGTTGTTCAAGCCGATGTCAGCCGGGTCGAGCGCGCCGCCATCTTCCTTGAATACGTAACCGCCGAAGCCAGCGATGACGCCGTGTGCGAAGTAGAAGTTATCCCAAAGACCGAGGAAACCGTATTCGCCGTCACCTTTCACATCGTTCGACAACTCGTACAACTCATCCATTGTCGCAGGTGCTTCAGATACTAAGTCCTTGTTGAACATGAGAACTGGTGTTTCAACTGATTTCGGGTAACCGTAAGCTTGGCCATCGAACATGACAGCTGATTTCGAAGCATCTGTGAACGCATCGAGTGCGCCTTCGTCAGCAAGCGGATTCAAGTGACCTTGGTCAGCGATCGTTCCGATTTGGTCATGCGGTACGAGGACGATGTCTGGACCTTTACCGGCCGGACCATCAAGGGCGAGCTTGTCTTTTTGGTCTGTCATCTGTACTTCGACGACTTCAACTTTTACGCCATGCTCTTCTTCAAACGCTTTGGCAACTTCTTTCGTTGTTTCCGACTTTTCAATATCTTCCCAGATTACGATTTTTTCTGGCTTGTTCTCGCTAGAAGAACCGCCTTCATTCGTCGAACCGTTGTCCGTACCGCCACCACATGCAGCAAGTGCACCGAATGCGAATACTGCTGTTGAAAGTCCTGCTACCATCTTTTTCATCTTCATGATGAAAAACCTCCCCAAGGAAATTAGTATGGTCAGATTTGCGCAACCGCGCTGAACGACTGATTTTATTCAACTCCGCTACGAAATCAGTCGCTCAGTGAAAACGTTTGCATCCTCACCTCAATTTTTATTATACAGTTGTGTAAGCGTTTTACAAGTCTTTTTTTTAGGATTTTTTCTTGCCGTTAACCCATTTATCTCTTTTTTAATTTTTTGTCGTCGTTTCTTCAATAATTATCGTGATGTACGATTGACAAAATGTAAACGCTTTATTAACCTTTGCTTGAGCAAACGTTTTCGCAACTGTTGTTTCATTTCAGAATCGACAGTGTAAAATGGTTATATCCCCAATAGAGAAAGGAACGATTTCACTTGATCAAAGAAGCTATTTACCATCGCGCCATGTCCCCTTTCGTTTACAAGTATGACCGAGAGACGATTCACATTCGTTTTCATACAAAAAGAAATGATATCCAATCGGTTGACTTAATTTGGAACGATCCTTACGACTGGCACTCGGAAGATCCGGCCATGTGGAACTTCGACCCGGACAAGCCGAGCTTCTGGCGGACGTTCGAGACACCGATGGAAAAAATCGGCCACGATGACCAATACGACTATTGGTTCATCGCCGTCAAGCCTCCTTTCCGTCGTCTCCGCTACGGTTTCCGTCTTCATGACGGTAATGAGACGGCCGTATTCACAGAGAAAGGCTGGTTCGAAGACAAACCGCTCGACGATACCGGTTACTACTTTTGTGTCCCGTTCATCAACCCGATCGACATCTTCCACGCCCCGTCTTGGGTGAAAGACACGGTATGGTATCAAATCTTCCCGGACCGCTTCGGAAATGGTGACCCGTCGCTCAATCCAGAAGAGACGCTTCCATGGAACAGCACCGAGCCGACAATCACAAACTTCTTCGGTGGGGATTTCCAAGGGGTCATCGACCATATCGACCATCTCGTCGACCTTGGCATTACCGGTATTTATTTCTGCCCGATCTTTAAAGCGACGACGAACCATAAGTACGATACGCTCGATTATATGGAAATCGATCCTCAGTTCGGGACGAAAGAGAAATTTAAAGAACTCGTCGATTTGCTTCATGCGAATGGCATCAAAGTCATGCTTGACGCTGTGTTCAACCATGTCGGTTACCATCATCCGTGGTTCCAAGACGTCGTCGAGAACGGTTCCCACTCGGAGTATCGGGATTGGTTCTACTTGCGCGACTTCCCGATCGAGACGACGCCGAAGCCGAACTACGACACGTTCGCGTTCGAGAAGAATATGCCAAAAATCAACACCGAGCATCCTGCGCTCAAAGCTTACTTATTAGAAGTCGCCCGTTATTGGGTCGAGGAGTTCGGCATTGACGGCTGGCGTCTAGACGTCGCCAACGAAGTCGACCACGCGTTCTGGCGAGACTTCCGTCGCACCGTGAAACAAGCGAACCCGGACGCCTACATCCTCGGTGAGATTTGGCATGACGCCCAACCTTGGCTTCAAGGCGATCAGTTCGATGCGGTCATGAACTACCCGTTCACGAACGCGAGCTTGAACTATTTCGCGCTCGACCGGACGACGGCATCACAGTTCCGCGACGAGTTGACGCGCGTCGAGATGATGAACACGATGAACGTGAACGAAGTGACGTTTAACTTGATCGACTCTCACGACACGCCGCGTGCCCTCACCCGGGCGAAAGGCCATAAAGGCAAGTTCAAACTCCTCATGACATCGATGCTCACGTATACGGGCAGTCCATGTATTTACTATGGAGATGAGATCGGACTCGAAGGTGAACAAGACCCGGGCTGCCGCCGCTGCATGCCATGGGACGAAGAACAAGAAGACCGTGAGTTGTTCCGTTTCACGAAGAAATTGATTCAACTGCGTAAAGATCACCCGGTACTTGCCAATTCAGGCACGTATCGCTTCAACCTTGTCGATGACGAAGACAACGCCCTCATCATCGAGCGTTGCACGAAAGACGAGACGTATTTGATATACTTCAATAACTCAGACACGACGTCGGTACTCAACCCGCTCGGCCATACAGGAAGCGCTTACGACTTGCTCAACGACCGCGATTTGAACTCGCTCGAAGTCGAACTTGCCCCGTACGGAACAGCGATTTTGAAGATGAAATGATATTCCTCAAACACCTGCTTCGGCGGGTGTTTTTTTTGTTGAAAATAATTTACCAAATCCCTTTCTTTTTCATTTCAAAAGGAGTAACATGACATTTGTGAATTTTAAATCGTAAATATTTCATAGAGAGAATTGTAGAAACAAGGGAGAATACACATGCCGAACAAAGACACCGAACAGCTCAGTTTATTTAAAATATCGTGGCCGATTTTCATCGAGCTCGCGCTCCATATGGGGACCGGGATCATCGCCACGCTCATGCTCGCCCATTATTCCGATGCCGCCGCCTCCGCGGTCGGGGTCGCCAACCAACTGTTGAACGTCTTCTTGATCGTCTTCAGCGTCACCTCGGTCGGAGCGACCATTTTGATCGGTCAAGCGATCGGTGCCGGCCGGATGAAGAAGAGCCGGGACTTCGCTCGTTCCGCCGTCAGCCTGAACATGTGGCTCGGCGTCGTCATGGTGACGGTCGTCTTCTTGTTCGGTGAGACGTTCCTTCGTCTCTTCGGTTTGTCCGACGAGCTGTTCGCTCACGGTCTGTTGTTCTTACAGATCGTCGGTCTGTCCCTTTTCACCGAAGCGCTCATCATGGCATTGAGTGCCGTGTTGCGTAGCCACGGTATGACGAAACATGCCATGCTCGCGACGCTCCTCATCGACGTCATCACGGCGATCGGGGCGATGCTTGCCGTCACGGGCTGGTTCGGCCTGCCGGTGACCGGCGTCGCTGGTGTCGCTTGGGCCATCGTCATCGCCCGCTTCGCGGCGATGGTGCTCTTGTTCTGGATCGTCAAACGACGTCTCATGCTCCGTTTCCCGATCAAAGAATTGATTCGTCCGCAAGGTGACGACATCAAGGCGCTCCTCCAAATCGGAGTGCCGTCCGCCGGTGAGAACTTGTCATATCAGTTCTCCCAAATCATCATCACCGGGTTCATCGCCACGATGGGAGAAGCGTCCCTGGCCGCCCGTGTGTACGTCATGAACTTGTCGATGCTCGCTTTCCTCTTCACTGTCGCCATCGCACAAGGGACACAGTTGCTCATCGCCCGGGACATCGGCGGGAAACGGTTCAAGGAAGCCTACACTCGTGCCGTCCGGACGCTGAAGATCGCCATGTTCTCTTCACTCGTCGCGTCGCTCGGCCTCGCCGTCTTCGGGAAGTCGTTGCTCGGCTTGTTCACCTCGAACCCGGATATTATCGCAGTCGGCATTCCGATTTTATGGGCGACGCTCATCCTCGAGCCTGGCCGTGCCATGAACATCGTCTTGATGGGCTCGCTCAAATCGGTCGGCGACGTCCGGTTCCCCGTCATGATCGGGATCGCCTCGATGTGGGGCGTGGCCGTCGTCTTCAGCTACGTGTTCGGCCTCCAAATGGGGCTCGGCATCCTCGGCATTTGGCTCGCCTTCTCACTCGACGAGTGGTTCCGCGGCTTCTTCGCCTTCCGTCGCTGGAAGTACGGGACGTGGCAACAGAAAGGGTTCCAGTTCGAAGCGAAACCAACTTCATAAAAAAGAGAGCGGCTATCCGCTCTCTTCCGGCTGCAGACAAGATTTGTCTGCGGTTTTTTTATTTTTTGCGAGGTAAACCGTTCTGCTAATCCGACTGCCTATTGTGTTACTTCTTCGTCAAGAAGGCGTGCATCGCTTGCCGATGGATGTCGGTCTGTCCGCATTTTCGTTGCCACTGAATCTCTTCTTCGAGCCCCGCTTCGAACGATTCGGCACGGAACAGCGCCTTCATTCCTTCAACGGCGACCGGCGATTGTTTCGCGAGCGCCTCGGCGTACTCGGTCAACGCTTTCGTGTAGACGTCATCTTCGACGAGCTCTGTGACGAGACCGAACCGTTCCGCTTGTTCCGCGTCGATCGTCCGCCCGCTCCACATCCAGCTAAGGGCAAGGTCAGGGCGCATCAACCGCTTCAAGTGATACGGTCCGCCCGCATCCGCGACAAGCCCGATTTTAATGAACGCCGAACTGAATTTCGTCGAACGGGCCACGATGCGCACATCGGCGGCAAGCGCGAGACTGAGCCCCGCACCGGCGACGACCCCATGGATGCCGGCGATGAGCGGTTTCGGGCATGACGCGAGCGCACGTACGAGTGGATGGTACACGTCTTCTAAATACGTCCCGTAATCGGCATCGCTCTCAATCGTCAAGTCTTGGCCGGACGAGAAGGCCCGCCCTTCCCCAACGAGCACGATGACGCGCACGTCCTCGTCAGCCACAAGATCCTGCATCGCCTCGGCCGCTTCCTTCAAAAGCGTCTCGTTTAACGCGTTCAACTTTTCGGGCCGATTCCATTTGAGCCAGCCTACCCCGTTATGGCGCGTGATTTGAATCGTTTGCATGTTCAACGTCCCCCTTTTAATAAATGAATCACTGTTCATTTCGCTATTCCCCATTCTGTCTCCTTCCTGTCACGAAAACTTTGCGAGTTCGATTGCCCGACACTGCCACTATTTGCTATTCTTAGAGGAGTCATTCATGGAAAGGGTGGGCTTGATGCAACTGACGAACGCCGCTCGGCAATTGAAGCAACGAAAGATCCCGTTCACGTTCCATACGTACGACGTGGATCCATCTGACGTCTCAGCCAGTCACGTCGCCGCGTCGATGGGCAAGCCTCTCAACCAATTATATAAAACGATTTGCCTCGAGAATGAACAAAAGCGCCACGCTTTCTTCCTCATCCCGGGGGATATGGACGTCGACTTGAAAGCGGCGGCGAAAGCATGGGGAGCGAAGAAAGCCTCTCCGGTCCCAATGAAGGAACTCGAGGCGCTCACCGGATACATCCGCGGGGGCGTGTCACCAATCGGGTCGAAAAAACCGTTCCCGGTCTTCTTGCACGAAAGTGCCAAACAGAAAGAAACGATCATCATCTCAGCCGGAAAACGCGGCGCCCAACTTGAACTTACCCCAGACGACCTGCTACGTTTCATGAACGGTCGCTGGTTCACTCAATGAAAAAGATGGAGGCAATATTATGTGGAAAGAAAGAATCCGGTCCTGGGTTCCTAACTCGTTTACGTTCGGTAACTTATTTTGCGGCGTCATCGCCATCGTTTACGCCGCACGGGGCGATTTCTCGAACGCGACGCTCTTGATCATCATCGCGATGATGCTCGACAGTCTCGACGGTCGGCTCGCCCGCATGCTTGGGGTGGCGGGCGACTTCGGGAAAGAACTCGATTCACTCGCCGACGTCGTCACGTTCGGCGTGGCTCCGGCCTTGCTCGCCTATTACACGTTCTTCATCGACTACGGCAACTACGGCCTATTCTTCGCCGCCTTGTTCCCGTTATTCGGAGCGTATCGTTTGGCCCGCTTCAACTTGTCAGCGACAAACGTGACGGCAAGCTATTTCTCAGGTGTTCCGATCACAGCTGCGGGCGGACTCCTCGCCGTCGTTACGACGTTCGGCGATCGCGTCAGCGAACTGCTCACGCCAATCTTCTTCACCGGCCTCGCTCTACTCATGGTCAGCCGCGTGCGGATCCCGAGTTTCAAAGACGTCCCGTTGCCGCGCCACTCGTTCATCATCACGGTCAGCCTCGTCTACTTGACGTATATGATTTTCGCAAGATGGAAGGAATGGCCGTCGTTCTGGTTCATCGCCGTTCCGTTCTACGTTCTGTTCATCGCCTTCTCGTTCGTCAAAAAACGAAAAAGTATGGCAAACTGACGAGCTCCTACAACAGGAGCTCGTTTTTTGTGCACGCATTCATTAGACGCCAGGTAGAAACCTCTTTAGAATGGTAAGAGAGGTGATGAAATGAAAGTTTATCCATGGATTTGGAAATGGTTTGTCGTTTGGTATGGGATCGGCCTCATCTTGGTCGGTTTCGATTTACTCCCGAGTTGGCTCGAATGGGCGAACCCGGTGTTTTTATGGCTTGCCGGTGCCATCGGGGGCTGGGTCATTGCGGACGGGGTCCGTCACGCCCGCTACATCGTCCCGTTCATCTTTTTCGGATCGATCGCCGTCGAGACGCTCGGCGTCAAAACGGGATTCCCGTTCAGTGAATATTTGTACGCGGAGGCGTTCGGGCCGACCGTCTTCGGCGTCCCGATCACGATCGGCGCGGCTTGGCTCGCCGTCATCGGGGCAAGCTTCGCCGTCGCTCGCTTGCTCAACTTCAAACGCCGAACGCTCTGGCTCGTCCCGTTCCTCGCCGTCTGGCTCGACATGGCGATCGATCCGGTCGCGGCGAACGTGAAAGGCTATTGGGAATGGGCGAACGATGGCTTATATTATGATATCCCGACACAAAACTTTGTCGGTTGGTTCGGTTTGTCACTCATCTTTTCTTGGCTCCTCGATCGGTATGAAGTCGAGGCCGAACCGCTCTTGTTGACGCACGGACGCTATTTGTTCGTCATGCTGCACGCCTTGTTCGGTGTCACGGCGGTGAATGCCGGCTTATACGGTATCGGCGCGCTCAGCATTGTGACGGCCGGGGTCATCTTCATCGAACGGAGGGTCCGACATGATCGAAGCGAACAAAAAGAAATGGTTCAATGATGTCTTTTCCGTTTTCGTCAAAGAGCGTCAAATCCGTCCGTTCTTCCATACTGTCTACGTGCGCGCCGATGACGTCCCGACGCCTGGCTTATTCCTTGCGACCCACAGCTCGTGGTGGGACGGGCTCATCTTATTGATGTTGAACGAACATTACTTACGTCATGACGTCCATGTGTTGATGGATGAGGACGGCTTGCGCCGTTTCCCATTCTTCCGCCACTTAGGTGCATTCTCGATTAAGAAAGGAAAACTGTCCGACGTCCGCGCGTCACTCGCCTACGCCGGATCATTGTTGAATGACGGCAAGTCGGTCTGGATGTTCCCACAAGGACGTGAGTACCCTCAAGAACATCGTCCGCTCGAGATCGGCACCGGGGCGACGATGCTGCTCACGAAACCGGACGTGCGACTATGCGCGATTTATTATGCGTTCGAATCACACGCCGCACCGGTCGTCTATGTCCGGTTTCGCAACCACCGTGTCGTTTCGGATACACGCAGGCTACAAAAACAAGAGCTCGCCGAGGCGCTCGAAAGATTGTACGACGACACGCGGGCTGACGTGATCTCAAAATCTGATCGCTACGTCGCACTGTTTCCGCCAAAGCGCAGTCTCGCCGATTGGACGGAGCGTCTGCTCGAGATCGCGAGGGGACGCCGATGATCATCTTCTCGCTCACCCTGCTCATGCTCGTCTTCACGCTCGTCAACTTACTTTTTTTACGACCGCTCACAGCACCGGTGTCCGCCCAGGCCACCGCCGTCTGTATCCCGCTTCGTAACGAAGAGCGGAATGTGCCGAAATTGATCGCAAGTTTGAAAGCGGCCCTGCCGGCAGGTTGTCACGTCTATTTATACGAAGATCGTTCGGAAGACAAGACGTATGAGGTGCTCCTCCGTGAAATCGATAACGACGAACGCTTCACTATCTTCCGCGGTGTCCCGCTCCCGAAAGGCTGGGCCGGCAAAGTGCACGCCTGTCACCAGCTCGCGTCACGGACGGCCGAACCGTTTCTTCTCTTCCTCGATGCCGACGTGACGATCGACCGCTCGTTCATCGGCCGCATGCACGGGACGCTCATCCGCGAACAGGCCGTCTTCTTGTCCGGCTTCCCTCGCTTCCCGACTCCGACTTGGCTCGGCAAACTGCTCATCCCGATGCAACACGTCTTGATCGCCCAACACTTGCCGCTGTTTTGGCGAAAAGTGCGTCACCCCGCTTTCGCGGCCGCGAACGGGATGAACGTCCTTGTCGAACGGAAGAGTTATGACGACGTCGGCGGCCACGCCTCGATCCACGACTCGTTGATCGATGATATCGACCTATGCCGGGAGTTCAAACGCCGAAAAAAAGTGACATCACTCGTCCAAGTGTCGCCTTACATCACGTGTGACATGTATGCGACGAATGAAGAAGTGTGGAACGGGTTTTCAAAAAACGTATTCAAGGGAATGAATGAATCAGTGGGCATCGCCCTTTATTTCTTTATGTATTACGGTATCCAGTTGTCAGCGTTTGTTGCGCTCCTCTTCCGACCGGATCTCCTATCGCTCGGAGGGGTGCTATTCGTCCTCCTCGCCAGACTCGCCATCGACTTGAAATCCGGCGGACGATTTTTTTGGCTCCATCCGTTCAGCCTCATCGCTTACTTGGCTCTCTTGTCGAGCGCGGTCATCCGAAAATGGAGACGACAACCGATTACATGGAAAGGCCGAATGTACCCTTAGAAAAACGTTAGGAGGCAGAAAGCCATGAAACAGATTGCCATCATCGGAGCCGGCCTCGGTGGCCTTAGCGCCGCCGTCACGCTTGCGGCTCGCGGTTACGACGTGACCGTCATCGAAAAAAATGAACACGTCGGGGGCAAATTGATGCCCGTCATCACGGACAACCACCGGTTTGATTTCGGTCCGAACACGATCACGATGCCGGATGTGTTCCGTTCCGTCATCCGAAACAGCGGGGCCAACCCGGAAGATTACTTCGAACTCATCAAACTCGACACGCATACGGTCAATCATTTCCCGGACGGGTCGACGCTGACGTTCCACTCGGGACGCGAACAGATGGAAGAAGAGATTCGGCGTTTGACCGGGGACAAAGCCGACAAGAACCAACTCGCCGAATACTTAGACGAGGCCGAAAAGTTGTTCGATATCGCGAATAACCGCTTCTTCACCCGAATGGAGACGAAGATGGATACGGGCCTCTGGGCGGACATGATGAAAGTCCACCCGCTCACAAGCCTGCACTCACTCCATAAAAAATACTTTAAGGACCCGCGCATCATCCAAGCGCTTGACCGCTACGCGACATACATCGGCAGCAGCCCGTATGTGACGCCGGGCACGTTCGCGCTCATCTCTCACCTCGAGCTGAACGACGGCGTCTACTATGCGAAAGGTGGAAATTGGACGATCGCGAAAGGTTTCGCCAAACGGGCGAGCGAGCTCGGTGTCGAGTTCAAACTCGGTCACGAAGTCACGAAGATTGAAGTGTTGAACGGAAAAGCCCACGCCGTCGTCATCGATGACGAGGAAGTGTTGTCGTGCGACGCGGTGCTGTTGAACGGTGAACTGCTCACCCAATATCCGCGCCTCGTCGAAACGCAACATCGTCCCTCGTTCCCCGTGCCAACACGGGACACGGTCGAGCCGTCTGTCTCGGCGTTCGTCATCATGGTCGGACTCAACAAGCGCTTGAACTTGGCGCACCATAACGTCTATTTCTCAGACGACTATGAGGCCGAGTTCCAGGCACTGTTCGAAGAAGAACGTTACGCTGACGAACCGACGATCTACATCTCGAACTCTTCTTACACCGACCCGGCGATGGGCGAGGGTGGTGACAACTTGTTCATCCTCGTCAACGCCCCGGCCCATTTGACCGACATCGACGCCGAGACGTATGAACATCTGATCCGCCGTCGCCTCCGCCAGTTCGGCGTCGAGTGGGACGATGCGGACGTCATGTATCACCGTCGCGTCACCCCGCACGACTTGACGCGTGATTTTTATGCGTATTACGGGGCGCTTTATGGGACGTCTGCCAATTCGAAAAAAGGTGCGTTCTTCCGTCCGTCGGCACGGTCCGAAGACGTCTCGAACATCTGGTTCGCAGGCGGTTCGACCCATCCTGGCGGTGGTAGCCCGATGGTCACGCTTTCAGGACAATTGGCGGCCCGCTCGATGTTAGAGGACATACCTCTGACAATTTGAACATTTTGTGAACAAGAGATTCGACACTTGTCGACAAGTTGCAGACGTGATAATATCATATTCGAGTTCAAGCAGTTTTGTAACGTTTGTTACACCTGTAGCGATCGAATGGCTTCCCCGAGCCAATCGCGTTTTGAACTTGTCACACCCGAGAAAAAGTGATGAGCGAGTTTCCCCACTCGTATGCCGTAGCTGGATCAGCATGCATCTGATGTTCCCCCTTAGTCCATCAAGCATCCTGGTTCAGCGAAGATGCCCCATCGTGTCATTCCCCATGAGACGAGGCACATCTTTAGGTGTTCATCACAAGCCGATCCGTTCGTTTCCCCGATGAACGGGTCAACATAACGCTTACGCCACTTTTGGTCCCCCGCCAAAAGTGGTTTTTTTGTGCAGAAAAAAAGCGACCGCATAGGCGGTCACTCACAGTCTTGCTAATAGCTTTCCTTTTTGAAGCGTCGACACATATGCCCGCTTCGTGAAGACGTCGTACTCGTTGTGACGGGCCGCATCCAATATGCCTTCGTATAACAGTGCAGCGGCCTGGACGGGCTTCCGGCTCGCCGGCGGGTATAGCCGGTGCGTCTTCCGAGCGCTCGCATAGAGCATTTCGGCCCGCTGTGCGAGCGTCTCCCAGACGTCGATGAAGGCAGGTGATACCGTGCGTGCCAACAGATCGGCTTCGGTCATGCCGTGTCGCTCGAGAACGTCACGGGGCACATAAATGCGGTCCCGGTTCAAGTCTTCACCGACGTCACGCAAAATGTTCGTCAATTGCATGGCGATGCCGAGGTCGATCGCCCCTTGTCTCAGTTCAGCCTTCATCGCCTCTTCCGGACGTGGCACGAGGATTGGCAACAGCATCAAGCCGACGGTGCTCGCCGCATAATAACCGTATTGCTCCGTTTCCTCGAGCGTCTCGTAGCGCGACTTATGTAAGTCCCACTTCATGCCTTCGGCAAGTTCAAAGAACGGTTCGACGTCCATCTCATACCGTTCCCATACGTCACGGAGCGCCACCCATAAAGCGTCCGTTTGTTCGGCTCCCGACAAAAAGTGGTCAAACGCTTGCAAAAACTCCGCCAAACTTTCTTCCGGCCGATCCGATTCATCCACCGCATCGTCTAATGTTCGACAAAACGCATAGACGGCCGTCACAGCTTGGCGGTCAGGCTTTGAGAGCAACGAGAAGGCCCGATAAAACGTCAACGAGCCTTTCTTCATGATTTCCTCACATTGACGATACGCTTCTTGTGTCGTCATGGTACGCTGCCCCCATTTCTTCTTCCATTCTCTTCACTAACAGTTGCGATCCAATCATGACGATCGGGACCCCGCCGCACGGATGGACCGAGGCACCGACGGCGTAGAGCCGATCGATATGCGCGTACGGGCGCGCCTGCGGCTTGAATGCTGCCGACTGGGCAAGTTTCGGGGCGATGCCGAAGCTCCCCCCTTCAAACAATCCGAACCGTTCCGCGTCCATCGGGGTACGAACTTTCATCTCGAGGACGCGGTCGGTAAAGTCAGGCACCATCGCCTCGATCCGCGAGACGAGATGATCGATCGTCCCGCTCGCTTCAAAGTGTTCGCGCTCTAACTTGCGCGGCACCGGCACGAGCACGTAAAGCACACTCGTCCCGTCCGGCGCGAGCGTCGCATCGATGCGTGACGGATTGAACGTATACATCGCCGGATACTCGCTTAGTTTACCATCTTCGAAGATCGTTCGCATCGAACCAGCAAAATCATTCGGCAAATCAAATTGATGAACCGGAAGGTCGATGTCACCTGTTACGGTGAAGTACAGGAGCAACGTGCCGCTCGACGGTTCATACGCTTTCGGTTTGACACCGTCAATGAGCCGTTCCATGAGCGGGAAATCACCGTTGACGACGACCGCGTCGTACGTCTCACGCCCCCCGTCCACGACGACTGCCTTGGCCTGAGCGTTCTCGACGATGACCCGTTCGACCGCGGCGTTCATGTTGAACGTGACACCCCGCTTTTTCAGCTCTTGTTCTAATTTCGTCGCCAAGGAGAAATATCCTCCTTTGACGTACCAGATGCCTTCTTCTTGTTCACGATACGGGATGAGTCCGTAAAGTGAAGGTGTCGCATACGGGTTCCCACCAATGTAAAGCGTCTGGAGGCTATAGGCGACGCGCAGACGTTCGTCTTTGAAGAAGCGTTTCATGTTCTCGTGGGCGGTCTCGTACGCTTTCAACCGCATGAGGAGGAGCAACAGCTTCGGTTCAAACAAATCCGACTTCGCCTTGTACCCACGGTCTAGGAACGTCTCAAATCCGATTTGGTATTCTTCACGCTTTTGCCCCATGTAGCGGCGAAACCCGTCCCCTTCTCCGAACATGCGCTCCACTTCTTCGGCTTGGCGCTCGATGTCGCGATACTTGTAAAACGTCGTCCCGTCTTCGTAGCGGAGACGATACAACGGGTCGACTTCGAGCAGTTCGAGCTCTTGTTCCGGGAAGCCCGCTTCTTTCAGCTGGCTCTTCAGCTTGCTCGGCAACAACACGATCGTCGGGCCTTCATCGACGCGGGCCCCGTTCTCAAACTCGACGTAGTTGAGACGGCCCCCGACGCGATCTTCTTTCTCGTAAATCGTGATGTCGAGCGCCGGATACTTATGGGTCAGCAAGAGGGCCGCGTAGAGCGACCCGATGCCGGCCCCGACGAAACTAATCTTCATTGACCGACACCTGCCCGGTCACGAAGCAAGTTAGCCGTGATGCGTGCCGACTCGAAAATCGTCGGCAGGCCGCTACCGGGATGCGTGCCACCTCCGACAAGCCAGACGTGGTCGAGTTCTTCAAACTGGTTGTGCGGACGGAAGTACATCATTTGTGACAAGTTATGCCCTAAGTTGAACGTCGCTCCTTCGTACACCCCGAACGACTCCCAGTCGTGCGGCGTGAGCGCCTGCATTACTTCGATATGATCGCGGACGTTTCGATACGGTGAACGCGTCTCGAGCGCGTCGAGCACACTTTCGGTCATCTTCGCCTCGAGCGTCTCCCACGGCAAGTTGGACAAATTGTTCGGTACCGGGACGAGAACGTATAAAGAAGACTTGCCGACCGGTGCGAGCGTCGGATCGATTCTTGACGCGTTTTGAACGTAGAACGAGAAGTCGTCGCTCAACTTCAAGTCTTGCGTCATTTCTTTCACGTTCCGTTCATAGTCGTCAGCGAAATGGATCGTATGGTGGCCGACATCGTCGTACAGCCGGTCGAGCCCGAGATAGAGCATGAACGTAGAGCACGAGTAGCGCTTCTTCTGCAACTGTTTCGGACTCCAGCGTGTGAGCGTTCCGTCCGGGACGAGCGATGTCATCGCATGGGCAAAATCCGCCCCGATGACAACTTCGTCAAACGCATAATGGACGTTGTTCGCGACGAGCCCGTTCACACGCTTCCCGTCGAGCAACAACCGGTCGACCGATTCGCCAAGACGAATCGAACCGCCTTCCTCTTCGACGACGCGCGCCATCGCCGTACAAAGCTGGTTCACACCGCCGATCGGGTGATGCACGCCGTAAGCATGCTCCATATACGATAAGATCGAGAATCCACCCGGACAATCCCAAGCCGACATGCCGAGATATTTCGCTTGGAACGTGAACGCGTATTTTAACTCCTCGCTCGTGAAATATTCCGAGAGCACGTCGTAAAGCGACTTGCCGATCGATAGAAACGGCAACGCCTTCAACACGCGCGTCGAGACGTAGTCCGTCAACTTGTCGTGCGCCGTCTGCAGGACCGGCATCAATTTCGAAAGCTTGATCGCCTGCTCAGCCATGAACCGTTCATACCCTTCCCCGTTGCCAGGGAACTGCGCTTCGATCGCCTCGTGCATCTCGTCGCGGTCGGTCGTCATCGATAAGACGCGTCGTCCCCGGTCAAAATATAAGTCATACATCGGCTCAAGCCGTCTCATATCGACGTAGTCGTGAAGGTTACGTCCCGTCTCTTCAAAGATCTCTTCTAAAATGTAAGGCATATTCAAAAAAGTCGGGCCACGATCAAACGCGAACTCACCGACTTGTAGACGTGACGTCCGTCCACCGACGAACGGTTGTTTCTCGAACACGGTCACTTCCACACCGCGGCTCGCCAATATCATGGCGGCGGCGAGGCCTCCTGGCCCGGCGCCGATGACTGCAACTCTTTTATCCGACACGTTGAACAACTCCCTATGTGAATAGTCTCTTATGCTTCTACTCCATTATAGAAATGAGTCGAGACAAGTTCAAATCTGAATCGGCTCGCCATGTGTCCGCGATGTGTCAAACGCCTCGCTCGGCGATGACGATATACCAAGAACCTTCTGGGATGAACGGGATGAAACGGACGTTCTCGAAGCCGACTTGTTCCATTTGGCGACGGAGCGCGCGAATCGTCGGGAGCGGGTATAAATTGTCGTGAAGGGTCATGAACGCATTGAACGCCGAGGCGAACCGAGCACCGAGCGGCGTCTCCGCAAGCGGGGTGACGAGGACGGCCACACCTTGCTCGTCCAGGTTTTCGAGCATGCGTCCGAGCAGCTCGATCCGTTGTTCAGGCGAAAAGTAATAGAGCATGTTGTTCATCATGACGGCATCGAATCGCTCGTCGTGGTCCCATTCCATAAAATCGGCCACTTCATATCGAATCTCGCCCGTATCGTCTTGTTCCCGCGCTTCTTCGATGACGTCTTCTTCTAGATCGATGCCGGTCAACTTCCAATCCGGCTCGAGCCCGTGGAGCTTGCGCAAATAGCCGCCATGCCCGCAACCGATATCGAGCATCGTCTTGACGTCGGCTTGACGCAGCAATTGCTGCACGATCGGGAAGGCGACCGTCTCGACGAGCGTCGACGTCTGTGCGACGACTTGTCCGTGCGTCGCCCCATCGAACGTTTTTTGTTTGCCTGACTCCAAAAAGTCCGGGTAGGCGATCAAGGCAGGGATATGAAGCTCCATCATCTCTTGGAGCATGAACCCGATGCTGCGCTCGTCCTCGTGCGACAGTTGGTACTTCAAACTGCGGGTCGGGTAGTAACGCCAGCCTTTCTTCTTCAGATGACGGACGGCGACGCCGACGTCGAGCCAGCGCTCGAGTGCGAGTTTTGTCAGCGGCTGTTTCAAACGGAGCGTCATTTCCGCATAACTCGCCCCCCCTTGGAGCGCATCAAATAAACCGTACTTGTATCCGATATAACCGTGCCATAACGGCAGGAACGACTCGGTCTGCTTCATCCATCTCCGCGCGTGGAGCACGCGCGACCATTCATTCATCTGTTGATCCATCGTTTCACCTCATCATCGTTATCACTGATTTTTTTATTTTCCCCTAATAATTTGCGGACAAACAAAAAAATCCCACTTCGATGTGCGAAGTGGGACGTACTTTAAATAAAGTTGCTGAAAAACGATTGGCCGTACGGCAGCGCGTAACCGATGAAGATTGTCACGAGCGACAGGACCGCAAAACCGCCGAGCATCGCACTCGCAGGTTTTTGTTTCTTCATGCGAATGAGCGCCATCTCACCGAAGATGAGCGTCAAGAGCCCTACCGTGATCTTCACGTGGTAGAACATGCCGCCGCCGTTCAATTGCAAGTACAAGTAAAGTCCTGTACCGAACGCGACGAGGAGCATGAGGCGAAACGCCATATGCGCGATCTTACCGCTCTTGTTACCATTTTTGTAGCCGATGTAGGCGACAGCGAACAAGACGAGGAGTAAAATCCAGCTCGTCACGTGTGTGTGTAGGAATGCAGTCAGTGGCATCCAATAATCCCCCTTTTAGTCATATACAATCCTTATTGTACACGAATAAACCGGTGACCGGTCAAGCCGGGACAGAAAAAGAGAGGTATGCGGCCGCATACCTCTCCAATATTGCCAATTAAGCAGTCGTCTGCGCTTCTTCACGGACAGCATGTTCATAGCTCGGGATGACGACGGTGAACGTCGATCCTTTATGCTGCACCGATTCGACATGAATCTGACCGGCGTGGCCTCGGACGATTTCCTGACAAATCGGGAGTCCAAGACCTGTACCGCCAATCTCACGGCTATCCGAGTTATCGACACGATAGAACTTATCGAAGAGGCGGTCGAGTGCCTCGCTCGGAATCCCGATCCCTTCGTCTTTCACTTTGATCGACACGGACTGATCGTGATGGGCCAATTCGATTGTGATCTTGCCACCATGCGGTGAATACTTCACGGCGTTCGAGAGCAAGTTGCTCATCAACTGCTTGAACTTCTGACAGTCAGCGAACAGTTCGTACGGACGGTCGTCAGCAGTCACGAGTTCAAACTGATGCTTCAATGACGACGCTTCATAGAATGTCATCATGTCACGGATGACCGGCTCGATGTCGAGCTGTTCCCGGTCATACATCTGGCTTCCGGCTTCCATACGCTGCACGTCGAGGAAGTCGTTGACGAGATGGGTCAACCGCTCTGTCTCCGCGTGGATCGTCTGCAAGTATTTCGCTTGTTTCTCGTTTGGCAACTGCTTCTTGACCATGAGCTCGGTGAACCCGTAAATCGAAGAAAGCGGTGTGCGCAACTCGTGCGAGATCGTCGAGATGAACTCACTCTTCAAGCGCTCCGCCTCTGTCTCGCTCGTGATGTCACGGAAGACGAGGAGCGTCCCTTTCGACAGGCCGCCGACGACGATGCGTTCGGCGTACATCTGCAAGTTCATCTCCCCTTTGCGGATCGAGAAACTGACGCTGTCGTGCGGGAAGTCGTCTGTGAACAGACGGTCCGTATACGTCATGAAATCGTCTTCTTGGTCGACCGTTGTCGCGATCGTCTCACGCCATTCGTTCCATGACAGTTCGGCGAGTTCTCTCGACGTGATGTCGTCAAGCTCTGGGAACATCTCATAGAGCGGCCGGTTGACGAACACGTCGTCGGTCGAGTGTTCGACGTAGATGACCGCCTCGCGAATCGAATCGAGAATCCGTTCCGTCTTCCCTTTCTCTCGGGTCATCTCTTCGAAGAGACGCATCCGGAGAAGTGAGAGCGACAATTGACGTGCGAACGACATGATGTCGCCCATCTGCGTCTGCGTGAAGCGGTCTTTGTAGCGGACGAGATAGATGAACGCAATGATCGAGTCGTCCGTCGGGTCGTGGACCGGGACGGCCGTCTCGTACATATAGTACGGGTACGGGAGCGGGTGGTCGCTCGCGACTTGTTTCGACGAATGGACCGTCGTCCGAAGTGTCATCGCCCGCGTGAGCACCGAGTTCTCACTGTCAAGCAACTGACGCGTGAGCGTCTCGTTCAAGCCGTGGCTCGTGACCGAGAACGATCCCGTCGCATCGACGAAGACGAGCGCCCCGACTTCGGAGTCGGTGATGGCGACGAGCTTCTCGATAATCTCTGGGTAAGCCGTCAACGAGTCTCGGGCGGCGAGCGTCTCCGTCAATTCGTTCCGATACGCCAAGTGCTGCTCGTTCTGTTGCGTCTGTTCCAAAATCTCTTCGAGTTCTTGTTGCTGCGCTTGGAGCTCTTCTTGCTGAGCGATCAACTCTTCTTGTTGTGCCTGCAACTCATGGTTCTTCTCGATCAAGTGACGTTCGTTGTCACGAAGCGTCTCCGCCATCTTATTGAACGAGCGGGACATCGTCCCAATCTCGTCTTCCCGATCCATCTGGTCGCTCAAATCGACGATTTCCCCTTTGAGCAGACGATCAGATGCGACCGCGAGCCTTGAAATCAAACGCGATTGGCGACGTAAGAACGGCTGGACGAACAAGAGGATCAAGACGGCGAACGAGACGATGCTCGCAATCCATAAGAACTGTAAAATATTATTGTTTTGTCGCCATTCGGCGTATACGATTTCTTTCTCGCTGTTCATGAGCGTCTTGTAGTCGGTGAGCGACGTCTCGATTTGTTGAATCGGTCCGAGCGTGTCGATACCTCGTTCCGGACTGAATTGAATGGCACCTTGCTCAATTAAGCGCTGTGCCGTCGGGAGCGATGCGACCGTATCTGGGTCGATGAACGTCTCGCTGACATCCCCTTCGCTACGCGATTGTCCGTATTCAAGTGTGACCGGTAAAATCACATCGAAGTAAAAGTCATGGAAGTTTTGCAGGTCGTCCGCAAAAATTTCACCTTGTCGTGTCTGGACGACGCTCTTGAACCAATTGATTTCTTGTTGGAACTCGTTCTCTTTTGACCGGGCCCGCTCCAGCGCTGCCGTATCGCCAAACAATAAGTATCCACGCGAATCGTACTGGGCAGCCTGCCACTCGTCCCATAGCGTGTTCAGTCGGCTGATGCGCTCGTCGACTTCGCGCAGACGGGCCTCGTTCGCTGCGAGACGATCCTCGACGTACCAATAGGCAATCCCTGAGCCGACCAAAGCGACCACTAAAAACGAATAGAGGACGACCATGATGTCACGTCCGAGTTTTTGTTTAAACCATCTGTTCAATTCACGATGCCTCCTATGATCTTCACCAATTCAAGTGGACTAAACGGTTTTGAGATAAAGTAATCGACTCCAATCTCGTTCGCGCAATCACGATCAGATTGTTGACTCTTCGCCGTCAACATCATCACTTTCGTATGTTGACGTCCTGGCAACTTCCTTACTTTCTCGATGACTTCGAGTCCGGTCATCCCTGGCATCATATGATCAACGATTACGAGGTCGTATTCGTTTTGTTCAATCAAGCGATATGCTTCGAGGCCGTCTGGTGCCTCATCGATGTCGTAGCCTTCGTCTTCTAACGTATCTAATACGAGCATGCGTAATACTTCTTCATCTTCTGCGAGTAGAATTTTTACCATGACGATTCCTCCATTTTCATTCCATCTCATTATTTTAACGGATTTATTTCATAATCACAAAACAAAAGGCGTACGGTTTATAACCGTACACCTTCCAACGTACTACGTCTACATTATAGTACAACAACATCTTGTAAGTCTAACGAGTAAATGAGCGTCTGGCCGACCGTGATGCCCCAAATCGACTCGATCGCCTCACGGTACAGCGACAACTGGACCGCATACCGGTCGACGAGCATGTGAGCCGCCGCTTCGCGGGACGCGCTCATTGATAATACCGAATCCGATTTGTAGTCAAGCAAGACGTACGTCTCTCCGTTATCGTACAGACAATCGATGATCCCTTGGATGAGCACGCGCTCGTCCGTGAACGTCTCGTTCGGGTTGACGCGGTCGGCCGGTACCGTGTACGTGAACGGTAACTCACGCCATGCGCGGCCTGTTCGAAGCGCCTCTGCCAAGGCTTGCCCGACCGGAGCGTCAAAGAACGTTTCGAGATCTGGGATGGCGAGTCGTGCCGTCTCTGCTTCGACCGGGCTCAACATATTGTGATTCTCGAAGCGGTCGATTTGCGGTGCGATCGGCTCGTTCGGGTCGATCAATTGGAACAACAGGTGCAACGTCGTCCCGCGTTCGGCACCGGTCTGTCGCGTCTGTTTCCATTTCGGCTCCCGATACGGTGTATCGGTCGGCCGGAACGTCTCTTCAAACGCTGCTTGTTCAAGCTGCAACGCCCGCTTCAATTCTGTGACCGTCTGCTTCGCTGCCGTCTCTGTCGCCACTTGGGCCGGGTAAATGTAGTCGAACGCACGGCGGACCGTCTCGGTCACTGCTGCTTCTCGTTTGACCGGGAAATCGATCACCTCGAACTGCTTGACGTGATGGAGCAGGGCCATCATCTCTTGCAGTGTCGCGACTTCGGCCAGGTCCTCTTCCCCGATGACCCGATACGTCCATCTCGCCGCTTCCGGTGTCCCCGACAAGGCTGGCAATCCGAACTGTTCGAGGAACGGCGCCGACCCTTCTAATTTCAAGAGCGCCGGGGCGACCCAGTCAAGATACGTCTTCGCCTCACGCCGTGCGTCGGCCGCAAGTGTCGCACCGGTCTGTTCGACATGGAGCCAATCGTTTACTTGTTTCGCCGGATCGGCTACGGTGCCGACCAAGATCAATTTTTCTTTTGCCCTCGTCAACGCGACGTACAAGACACGCATCTCCTCGGCTTTCATCGTCCGATCGAGGTCGCGGCGAATCATCTCCTTGACGAATGTCTCGGTGCGTGTCCGTGTGACGACGTCAATCGCGTCGAGTGATATGCCGTATTGTTTATGGAAGATGACGCGTTGCATTTGATCGCGTTTGTTGAACTGTTTCCCGAGCTGGGCGACGATCGTCACCGGGAACTCGAGTCCTTTTGATTTATGCACCGTCATGATCCGGACGACGTTCTCTTCTTCCCCGAGCGAACGGGCTTCCGATAAATCCTCACCGTTATCTTGTAACCGGTCCATCACCCGCAGGAAGCGATACAATCCGCGATAGCCGCTCCGTTCATAGGACAAGGCGCGGTCGTAGAGCGCCTTCAAGTTTTCTTGACGCCCTTTCCCGCCCGGAAGACCCCCGGCAAAATCATAAAAGCCGGTGTCGTTGAACACTTGCTGAATCAGTTCCGATAAGCTGTGGTTTCGGGCGAACGTACGCCACGCCGACAGCTGATCGAGAACGGTGCCGCATTTTAAACCGAGATCATCTTCTTCGTCCGCTTTCATCTTAAGGGCGTCAAAGAACGAATCTTCCGACTCGAGTCGGATTTTGGCCAAGTCTTCATCCGTGAATCCGAACATCGGGGAGCGGAGCGCCCCGGCGAGCGGGATATCTTGCAGCGGATTATCGATCAGCTTGAGGACGGCCAGCATCATCCGAATCTCAGTCGCTTGGAAATAGCCGCCGTCAGAATCGGTATAGGCCGGGATGTTATATTGTGTCAAGATGTCCATCAGTTGCTCGACCCGTTCCTTCTTCGAGCGGACCAAAATGACGATATCCCGGTATTCGCAAGACCGGAGCATCCCCGTCTCGTCATCCGTCACTTTGAACGGCTCCTCTCCGGAAACGAGTTCTAAAATCCGCGTCGCGATGGCGCGCCCTTCAAGTTCTTGTTTAGATAAGTCACGGCTCTGACCGTTGACGAAGATAAGTTCCGGGCTCGCTTCGAGCGCTTCATAGTCACGCCCGGGGACGAGACGAGCCGCCTCATCGTATTCGATTTCACCGACCTCCTCATCCATCAGTTGGACGAACAAGTCGTTGATGCCGTGGAGCACCTCGGCCCGGCTGCGGAAATTCTGCGACAAATCGATGCGCTGACCGGAATCGGGTTGTTTGAAACGTGTCGCTTTGTCGATGAACAGACGCGGTTCCGCGTGTCGGAACCGGTAGATCGATTGCTTGATGTCACCGACCATGAACAAGTTACCGCTATGTTCGGCTTCATTGCTGACGAGACCGATGATCGTCTCTTGAATCTCGTTCGTATCTTGATATTCATCGACGAGCACTTCGGCGAACCGTTGCTTATAAAGCGACGCGACCGCCGAGGGTGCCTCGCCTTCCCGCAAAATGGCCAGGGCGTAATGCTCCAGATCACTGAAGTCGACGAACGCCCGGTCCCGTTTCGCCTGTTCGTATGCAGTCGCGAACGTCCGGACCGTCCGGACGAGCGTCTCGACGAGCGGACGCTGTGACACGAGCGCCTCGAGATGGTCGGCCCCGCTCACGCTCGCCTGTCCGAGGGCGTCGCTAAATTTTTTCTTAGCTTGGTCGTAAGCCGGCTTCAACACCGTATGGTAAATGTGATGTTCGTCTTGCCGTTTGACCGGTTTCATCGACCCGAATTTGACGGCACGGGCGGCCGTCTCGAGTTCGCTCCACGTGAGCGACTCGGCCTCGACCTGGTTGAACGGGGCGATGGCGGTCAAGACGTTCTCAGCTTGCGCTTCGTACCCGGCGAGCCGTAGCTCGATGCCGACGCGGCGTAACTGCCGGAGCGCCCGCTCGATATCGGTGAACAAGATACGACCGAATTCGATTAAGAGCGGTTCCTCGTCCGGATCCCCTTCAAAACGATAAAGGGCGGTCAATTCATCTAAATACGCTTCCGGGTCCGGGAGCGTCCGGGCGTAATGATACAGCCCGAGGATAAGTTCTTCGATCTCACTGTCGCCCCGATCTGACGTGTACGCGTCGACGAGGGCGAAAAAGGCACGATCTTGCTTCCCATACTCGTCTTCGAGCACTTCTTCGAGGACATCGTCTTGAAGCAACACTAAATCGCGCTCTTCGGCGATTTTGAACGCCGGGTCAAGGTCGAGCAAGTAGTAGTTCTCGCGGATCACCTCTAGACAGAACGAGTGGATCGTCGTGATGAGCGCCCGGTTGAGCATTTGACGTTGCCGTCGGATGTAGTCGTTATCCGGGTCGTCTCGAAGTGCCCCGTCGAGCGCTTTGGCGATACGGCGCTTCATTTCGGCCGCCGCCGCGTTCGTAAACGTAACGACGAGCATCCGGTCCGCCGTCAAGTCATCGTTCTCGTCGAGCAAGCGGCTGGCGAGTCGTTCGACGAGAACCGCCGTCTTCCCTGAACCGGCGGCCGCCGAGACGAGCACGTGTGAACCTCTCGCATCGATGGCGGCTTGTTGATCATTCGTCCACTTCATCCGCATCCCCTCCTAATCTTGACAAGACGTCATCTTTCTCTAGTTTCTTCAATTGCCGCGGCGCATTGGCGAGCGCCTCGTCGAAGTGACATACACTTTGGTACGGGCACGTTTGACACGGCCGGCGCTCTTTGTACTCATACGGTTCGACACCGATCGCGCCGTCGTACATCGCCTCGGCACTCGTTTCGGCGACATCGATCGCATGGTCCATCAGTTGCTCGAGCTGCGGCGGGGTGACAACTTTTTTCGCCGTATTCGAATCGATTGTCCCGTCTTTTTTGTATTTGACCGGGATGACGATCGACTTTTTCGTGTCGCCCTTCGCCGTTCGGTCCATGACGTCAAGCACTTCCCGGTCATCGACGAGCAGTCCTTGCATCTGATACGACTCGAGCACTTTCCGCTCCGTATCAGCGTCTGTTTCAGCCGGGGTGACGAGCGGGCGGTGGACGTGGAAATAAAGAGCCGCCGCCGGAGCGACGTTCTCTTGCGTCCAAGCGTCCGCCTGCTCGATCAACACTTTCAAATAGATGAGCATCTGCATCGCCAGCCCATAATATATTTCAGCGAAGTCGATATCGCGCTTGCTCGACTTGTAATCGACGATGCGGACGTAAAGCTGGTCGTGGACCTGGGCCGTGTCGACCCGGTCAATCCTGCCGACGAGTTCGCACGTCGCCCCGTTGCTGAGGGTGAACGAGACCGGCGGGAAATTGCCGCTGCCAAACGCGAGCTCGAACGCTACGGGATCGAACCCGTCCCGCTTCGACTGTTCAATCAACACTTCCGCCGTCTTGCTGACGACGTCCGTCAGTTTTTTCTTCAAGTAGCCGTAACGGTTTGAACTCATCAAGATCGCATGTTGGATTTCTGGCGTGACAAGCTCGACGGCTGACTCGGCGAGCGATGCACATTCGTCCCGGCTGACGTCACGCCATTCTTTTCCGTCCATCTTCACCGTCTGAGACATGTGTTCGATCGTCCGGTGATACAAGTTACCGATATCCGGCGCCTCTAACCGGTACAGACGGCGTTCCTTCAAGCGCAAGCCGTAGCTGGCGAAGTGACGGAACGGACAGGCCTGGAACGTCTCCAGGCGCGAGACGCTCGCCCGAATCGAGTTCGTGTAGAGCGATTTCGCGACGTCTTTCGATAGCGGATCGGGCACGTTCTGATAAAACAAGGCGCTCGTCAGCAGACGAATCCGTTCACGGCCTTCAGGATGCCGCAACAGTTCGTTATAGACGGCGAACCATGTGTCTTGAATCGGATAATGTCGGCTCAACCGTTGGAGCTCGAGCGCTGTCACGGCCGCCGTCTGGTTGACGTTCGTGATGAATCGGAGCTGTTCAGCCGGTCGATGCTCACCCGCTTCCGCGAAATTCGTCTTGACCGGCTTCCCGTTCAAGAGCTTCGCTTTCAAATCGGCGACGAAACCGGCTGGCTGAATCGCCTTCCCGCTCCGGTCGACCAAGGCATAGCTCACATACAATCGATGGCTCGGTGCTGTCAATGCTTTATATAGGTAGTACGTCTCATCATCAAACAAATGTTCCGTCGCCTTACCGGCCCGGACCCCGTTCTCGTGCATAAAGTCGAGATCGTGGTCGGTCAACAGCTTCGACTGCGTCGCGACGAGCGGGATTTGGTCTTCGTTGGCGCCAAGCAAGAACACGACTTTCTTATCAATCAAGCGTCCCCGCACGTAGTCGGTGACCGTCAACTGATCGAGGGAAGGCGGGACGAGCGCGTAGCGAAGACTGTCGAGCCCCGTGTCCATCATTTGAAGGAACAGCTCGGTCGATAGCGTCTCGTCTGGTGCTGCCGCCTCGAGTTGTTCGAGTAGGTGGAGCACGGCATCCCACACTTGCGTATGTTCACGCGCCTCGAGCAACCTTGCCTCCTCGAGCGCCTCTTCCCGCCAATGCGCCAAGCAGGAAGCGACGTCAATCCGCTCTAGGAAGTGATAGATCGCGTGCGTGTACGCTTGCATCGTCTTCGCCGCTTTCAAGTCAGCAAGCAGCGGGTCGAATGTCTCGACGACGGTCTGGCGATAGCGATTGAGCGACGCCTCGAGGTCGAGTTCCTCCCCTGTTAGTTTCGCCTCGTCCTCGGCGCGCCGTTTCAGTTGCCATTCGTCATGCCAATGGTAATGTTTGATGCCACGTTCGATGACGAACGCCTCGAGCCGATCGACGGACGTACGTCGATGCTCGGCGTCGAGCAAGATGAGCTCGGTTTTAAGCGCCCGAAATACCGGTTCTTCCCGGTATCCACGCAAAGCGACCTCGATCGCCGCTTTCAGTAGTTCGACGACAGGATGATCGAGCATCGGCTGCCGTTCGTCCAGGAAGAACGGCAACGCCGCCTTCTGGAGTGCCTGTGAGGCCAAGTCGCCGTATTCTTCGAGCGAACGCGACACGAACGCGATGTCTCGATACCGGAAGTTCTCTTCCCGGACGAGTCGCATCACTTCTCGTACCGCCGCCTCGACTTCGACGGACCGATCGACAGCCGCTTCAAGTGTGACGTGGTTTTCTTCTCGTGTGTACGGTGCTGCCGTCACGTGACCGAACGTCGCCTCGAGGTAAGCGAGGCTCGGGTGGGTGAACCGTCGCACCCCTTCGTATGGCACATCGGTCGCACGGATTTGCCGTTCGGCGAGCAGCTCTTTGAACCGCATGATCGTTCGCTGCGTCGGTCCAAAGAGCGGATGTGGGCGATAGAGGGATTCCGGGTCGATCGTCAACAACACGGAGAGCGGCGCTTTTTCCGCCAAGGCGGCGAGAACGGCGAGCTCTTGCTCGGAAAACTCGTTGAACCCGTCGACGTAAAACTCGGTGCCCGCAAGATCGACTTCGGGCAACAGCCCGAGCATGACATTGAAGTAGTCTTCGGCATGGAGTGCCTTGCCGGCTGTCATCGACAAGAAGCCTTCGTACAGGATCGATAAGTCTTGAAGCTTCAATGCGCGGTGCTTGTCTTGCTCGCTCAGCCGAAGCAACTGTTCCGGGTCGACTAGCCCCCGCTTCAATAGCGTGATCAAATCATTCAACTCTTCATAAAAGCCATATTGGTTCATCGTCCGGCGGAACAGCGTCAGCCGTTCCTCGTTCATCTCGACGACACGGCGCAACAACAGGTGCGTCCCCGTCTGGTCTAAAAATTGCTCGGTCGAGATGCCGTGATCGCGCATCATTAAAAAGGCGAGACGACGCATCGACAGTACTTGCACCCGGGTCGACCCGGTCAAGCCGTCGGTCATCGCCATCTTCCGTTCCATCTCAAACGACATTTGATCCGGGACCAACAAATAGATGGTCGGTCCGCTCGGGTCGCGCTTCAGCTCTTCGATGATGCGCCCAATCATCCATTCGCTCTTGCCGCTGCCCGAACGTCCGACGTGAAAAGTGACCGTCATTTAGGCGAACACCCCTTCCCTTTTTTCTTTATTATGACGCATCCACATCCGTTTGTAGAGGGAAACCTCCTCTCGACCTTGGAAGAAAAATACCCAACCCTTCTCAGTCCCATTTGGCGCTTGTTTCGATTAGACTAGACGTATGAGGGGGATGAGCAATGAGTGCATACGAACAATTCGGCGGCGAACGCGGCGTCTCGCAACTCGTGGAGGCGTTTTACGATCTCGTCTATGCCGATCCAGTATTATTGCCGCTGTTTCCAGATGACAAAGAGCGGGTAAAACAACATCAGTTTGAATTTTTGACACAGCTGCTCGGAGGACCGAAGCTGTATACGGATCGTCGTGGTGGCGGCAACTTGGCGATGATCCATCGGGACCATCCGATTTCTGAGACACACGCCGGGCACTGGCTCGGTTGCATGGAGCAAGCACTGAAGACGGTCGATGCGCCGGAAGCGGTCAAACGCCAGTTGTTCCATCGATTGATCATGTCGTCGTCGAACGTCGTCCGTGTCTGCTCGCACCATTTTGAGTAGTCAGCCTTTCAAAAAGCGGGTATGATAAGAAAGTAAGTAAAGGAGGTCGTTGTCATGACAGAAGAAGAGAAAAAAGAAGCCGTTTCCTCTGAGGAAGAAACGGAAGAAGTCGAGCCTACGGCTGTCCTCGCCGATGCACTCGATGAGGACGAAGAAGAGGATCAACCCGAAGAAAAGAACATGGACCACATTAAAGGTGTGTTCAACTATATGCATGAGAACGGACGGGAGTATCGGGTCGTCTTTTATAACGACCGTAAAAACCTCGTCTTCCGCGAACTCGGGAACGGAAAAGTCGAATTCGTCGGCCGTTTCACGGACGACGCATACGATGAAGAAAACGAAGACGAGATGCGCGAACTCGGTGAACGTGAACTGAACCGCATCCTCGCCGACCGACTCAAATAAAAAATCGCCCGCGGGCGATTTTTTATTTTTTCTTGTTTTGTTTTTTCTTACGGAGCGCATAAATTGCACCGGCGATGCCTCCGGCGACCGCAATCCCGGCCATGACCGGAACGAGTACTTTCTTCGTCGGAATCATCTCTTTCACCCGCTCATACGGCGTCGGCACCGACAGTTCGAGATGTACGGCCGCCTCCCCGTGACCGTGTGCCCGTGCTTTGCGGGCCGCATCGGTGATGACGACTCGTCCCGTCGTATAGCGACGGTTGCCATGCTCATCCGTATATGGACGGCGAACCCGTTTCACACCGCGCACCGTCTTGCCTCGAGCGGCATCCGGACGGACGACACGTTCACTCGTCCATGCCCGTCCCCCTGTCGCACTATAAGCCGGGCGAATCGTCCGGCGATTTAACCATGTGTATGAATCATTCATCGTTGATTCCCTCCAATATTGTGAAGTCCTTCTCTTATTATACCCATAGAGCATCTCAAAAAAACATCTCTCCCGTTACCGAAGCAAGAAGACAGACAAAAGACCGGCACGACGGCCGGTCTCAAGTCATTCCGTGAACGGTTTGTCACGGTGGCGACGTTTCGCCAAAATCAAGTAGTACGCCGGCACGAGGACGAGTGTCAGAATCGTCGAGAACATGATCCCGGAGACGATTCCAATCGCGAGCGGCTTAAAGAGCGGGTCACTGCCGAGGGCGACCGGCAACAAGGCGACGACCGCCGTGAGTGCCGTCAGCAAGATCGGACGGATCCGGGCACGGCCCGCCTCAAACACGGCCGTCGTGACCGCCATTCCTTGGCGAATGCCCTGCTCGATGAATTCAAACAAGACGACCGCATTCCGAACGACGATCCCTGCGAGCGAGACCATCCCCATCGAGGCCATGAAACTAAACGGTGTCTGCGTCACGAACAGACCGACGACCGCACCGGCGATGGCCAAGTAAATCGTGAACAAGACGAGCAGCGGCAAGGACAACGAGTTGAACTGGAACGCGATAATCAAGAAAATCAAGAACAAGACGACGACGAACAGCGTCGCGAGTTCGAGGAAGAACTCGTTTTGTGTATCACTCGACCCGGTCTGGGCGAATGAGATCCCATCGTCAGTCAAGCCGGCCTGTGCGTCTTCTAGCACGCGGTCGACGTCCGACTTGAACGCTTCCTCGTCCATCCCTTCGGTCGGATAGATGCGAAGCGTGACCGTCCGCTCTCCGTTCTCCCGTGGGATTTGTTGAATTTGCTCGGTCGTCGTCTCCGTGACGAACGTACTGAGCGGCGCGACTGGAGGACCTGCCTCTGCCTCGACCGGAACGAGAATGTCGTCTAGCGCGAGCGCCTCACGATTGGCTTCGGCATCGATGACGATTTTAACGTCCCGTTGCTCGATTCCATCATCGAACGTACCGATCGGGACACCGTCCGTGACGAGACGAATCTGATCACTGATCGTCTTCGCCGTCACACCGGCCGACGCCATCGCTTCACGGTCGAGTTCATACGTGAGCGTCTGGAACGGCTCTTTAATGTCGTCGAGAACGAGGGCACCGTCAATCGCCTCGAGCTCGGCTTTCACCGTGTCCCGGGCGTCAACGAGCTGGTCGATCGTCTCCCCGCGCATCGTGAACTCGACCGGAGCCGAAGCCGGCGGTCCTTGTTGCTGCGTTTCTAAGAAAATTTCCGCATCGGGATAATTTTCACGCAGTTGGGTCGTGTAACGGTCGATCAGTTGAATCGCGTCGATTCGGTCATTATCGACGCGGACGACGATTTGTCCTGTGTTTTCCCCTGACTGGTCAAGCCCGCCCGTGAACAGGCTCGGTAGCCCGCCACCAGCGAAGACGGACGTCTCGACGACACCGTCTACGTCTTGGAATTCGGATTCCATCTGTTGCAAGCGGCGTTCCGTCTCTTCAAGGTTCGTCTGGACCGGGAACGTGACGCTCGTCACGACTTCCGGCCGGTTCGCCGCCGGGAAGAACTCGAACGGCGTCAATAAGATGAGACCGTAGAGTGCCGTCGTGATGACGAATCCGACGAGGCCAAACGTCCATGGCCGTTTCGCGACGACAGGGAGCAATTTGTCCGCATAGAAGTTACTCAACCGATTGAGCGGTCCGCCGAGCCATCCCGGCTCGCGTTTCGAGACGCGGACTTGCTTCCGGTTCAACCAATATTGCGCGATCGGGACGAGCGTCAAACTGATGACCATCGACGCGAGCACCGACAAGGCGAGCACGGTCGGAAGGGCCCGGATGAAGTTCCCGTTCGCTCCTGAAAGCAAGGTGAGTGGTAAGAAAGCGAAGACGACGGCGAGCGTCGACGTGACGATCGACCCCCACACTTCCTTTGTTCCGCGAACGGCCCCGAGCATCGCCGAGTCCCCTTTCCGGTAGCGGCGCAAAATATTGTCGTTGACGACGATGGCGTCATCGACAAGAATCCCGAGCGCGATGATCGCGCCGATGATTGAGATTTGGTTCAAATCGACCCCGGTGAAGCGAAGCGGGATCAAAGCGAGCAAGAACGAGAGCGGGATCGCCAAACTGACGATAAGGGATCCCGTAAACGTCAAGCCAATCGTCGTCACGACGATGACCGCGATCATCGCAATCAAAAATTCGCGTGTGAGCGAGGAGAAGATCGCATCGACCGCTTTCGCCTGGTCAGAATAGGTGACGAGCTCGACGCTGTCAAGGTTCCCGACTTCCGAGGCGACGACTGCGTCGACCCGTTCCTGAAGCGTCGGGATGTCTTGGCCCGGCTCAATCGTCACCGTGAACGAGACGGCCGGCTTTCCGTCGAGCGAGACGAGATCGGTCACCGCTTTCGGCGCTTCCTCGACCGTACCGACGTCTGCGAGCAACACCGGCTCTCCTTCGAACGATCCGACGACGACTTGGTCCATGTCATTGACATTCGTCAGGCTATCAATCGCAAGCTGATAGATGCCATCTTCCGTCGATTGACGGCCGAGTGGCGTCGTCTTGTATTCTTCATTGATGGCCGTCAACACGTCCGGGAAGGCGAGCTGACGTTCCCCAAGCGCTTCCGAGTCGAGTGAGACGACAAACTCTGTTTCCGGAAGCCCTTTGATCGTCACGCCCGTCACACCGGTCGTACGTAACAGGCGTTCTTCTAACTGTTCGACGTTGCCTCGAATCGTCTCAAGCGATTCGCGGTCATCCGCCGTCAACAAGTAAGACGCGACTGGGAGTTGACCAACGGAATCGTTGACAGTCGGCGCGAGTGCCTCTTCCGGCAGACGCGACTGTGCATCCGACACGGCTTGGCGCACGTTCGCCTGGAGTTCGGATTTGTTCACGCCGTCCTCATATTCGACCGTGATGTTCGAGAACTCGGACGCCGAAAGCGATGTGACGTTCTCCACCCCTTCGATGCTCCTTAATTCGTCCTCGAGCACGCTCGTGACGTTTCGTTCGACCGCCTCAGCAGTCGCCCCTGGATATGGCGTCTGGACGAGCACGATGTTGATGCTCGTTTCTGGGATTTCACGCTTCGGCAATTGGAAGAACGTGAGCACGCCGACGATGATTGCGACGAGTAAAAACACGATGACGAGTTTTCCTCGCTCAATCATTTGTTGAAAAAACATATGGACCCCTCGCTTTCAGATAATGTGCAAATACACATATGAACTATTCTTCTTCATCATAGAGGGGTTCACATTTGATTTCAATCTTTACGTGCGGCTGAATGTGCTGTTGTGAATTCGTTTTTGGAACGCATAGGATATTTCAATCGAGCGCTGTTTTTGACGCGAGACGGTATGGTCCGACACGTTCACTTCGACGGATTCGCCGGTCAAGAATTGGATGCGCGTCCCGTCCTGACAACGTTTAATATCGGTGACGTGCTGGAAATTGATCCACGCACAATCTGGACTTTCCTTGGCGATGGTCGGGAAAAAGACGGCATCCGCGTGCCAGTCCATGACGACCGGCGTCTTGCGATGCGGACCGAGCACGTATCGCGCCGCCTCGATTCGTCCTTGTATGCTCGACCCATAATAGAGACAGGCCGTCTCGAGCAAATGCATCGGTGAACCTTTCAGCCGATGGACCCCGTCTGGCTGATAGACGAGCGTCTCGGCCTCCCCATACTCGTTAAATACCGGAAGCAAAGCTCTAGTGTCATTCGTCAACTGCGTCATCTGTTCATCCTCCATACCGTTTAATGTGACTTACACGTTAGTCATACCAAGTTCTTCATCGAAGCAGCAAATCGTGTTTTCACATTGCCCAACTAAAAAACCAGCCGACATCGGCTGGTTTTTGAAAAATCAAGCATCTGAATTTGAATTTTGGATTGGTTTCAGCTGCGGGAAGCGGAATCGGACAGCAACTCCGTTCGAAGTATTTCCTAGCGTGACCTCTCCTTGATGGAGCGTCACGATGCGTTGGACGATGAACAGTCCGAGACCAAACTTCCCTTGTTTCCCTCGGGAGAACTGATGGAACAAATCAAGGTTTTCGTCGACAGGCGGACCGTCGTTTTTGATCGTGACGCTGATTTCCCCGCCCGTCCGCGCGAGTTCGATTTGGATCGTCGACTCGGCGTAACGGAGCGCGTTGTCGAGCACGTTCTCGAAGGCGACACGGATCTGTTCGCCGTCCCCTAACATCTCACCGGCGTGACCGGTGATAGTCCAGTCCAGGTCACCGCGCAGCTTGAAGCGGGCGACGAGCAATTCCATCAACTTATCAACGTTGATCGGTTCAAGCCGCATCTCCTGGCCTTTGAAGTACTCGAGTTTTGTGACGTACAGCAAGTCGACGACCTTTTTCTCGAGACGGGATGCCTCTTCGTCGATGACTTCAGCCGATCCTTTCAAGTCACCGGTCGGATAAATCCCGTCTCCGATGGACTGGGCATAACCACGGATGACCATGATCGGAGTCTTCAAGTCGTGCGAGATGTTTTGGAGCAACGCCTGTTGCGCCAAGTCCTGCTCTTGCAACTCTTGTCGCATCGCATCGATCGACCGGGCCAACTGCCCGAGTTCATCTTCGCGCGCGAGCGGCAACACCGTCTCCCATTGACGGTTCGAGATTTTTTCAACAGCCCGTTCCATCTCGACGATCGGTTTCGTCAACTCTCGTGACATCCACAACGCTGGGATGAGCGAGAGCAAGCTGATCACACCGATCAAGATCGAGATGCGCCAAAAGAGCGTCGAGACAAGCTCCCGGCGATAAGCATCCCATGCGTACGATGCCTGGTAGATGGTCGTCCCATCATACTCATTTTGACGGATGATGTAATAGACGTCCTCTCCATCGATCGTCGTCTGGTATTTCTCGATTTCCCCCGTCTGTTCGATCGCTTCGCGGTACATCCGGTTCGTCAGCTCGAGCGGGGCCGACCCGTAAATGATGCGTCCGTTCGGCAAGAAGATGAGCTGGTTGACGGAACGTGACTCTTGTTGCCTGCGGTCATACTCGATCGGATTACGCGGAATGTTCTCGAGCTCGTTCGTATTTCCAAGGTAATAATCAACGTCTTGCAACGTCTCATACACTTGCTCATCGATGAACTGGGCAATCGACGACCGGACCGTGAGCAGGATCATCAACGCGAGCGTGACGATGATCAACAGGATGAGCACCCATATCTTCCACATGAGCCGCTTCGGCTTGAGCTGCTCGAACATCATGGTTTGACGAGGCGATAGCCGACGCCGTAGAGCGTCTCGAGTTCAAGGCGATGCAATTTTTTCCGGAGCCGGCGGACCAAGTCATCGACGACACGGTCGGAGCCGAAGTAGTCGTGTCCCCAAACGCCTTCTAGAATCTGTTCCCGCGATAACGCCGAACCCGGGTGTTCTAAAAAGAGGAGCAACAAGTCGAACTCTTTCGACGTCAAATCGATTTCTTCGTCTTCATGCTTGATGAGACGCTTGTCCGGATAAATCGTATACTCTCCGTAGTCGATATGTTCGTTCGACTTCGACCCGTACACGCGGTCGATCAACTTCTTCACCCGGATGACGAGTTCGCGCGGTAAAAACGGCTTGGCGATATAGTCATCGGACCCCATCTCGAGACCGATGATTTTATCGATATCCTCATCGCGTGCCGAAATGAAAATCGTCGGCGTGTTGGCGTTTGTCGCCTTGATTTGTTTCAATAGTTGGAAGCCGTCAAGGTCCGGCAGCATGATGTCGAGCACCCATAGATCGGGTTCATCCTTAATCGCGGCCTGTGCCGAGACACCGTCGGAGAACGAGCGGACCCGGTACCCTTCTTGTTCTAAATATGTGACGAGCATTTTATTCAAGTTGATTTCATCGTCGACTAAGTAGATTGTGTACATCCGATTCACTCCTGCAACGTTTTTACATATCATATCAAATATTTATGGGTGAATGATGGGAATATCACCGCAAAATGACGGTCGAATGTGCGACAAGCACACAAAAAAAGAGGGTCTCCCCTCTCTATCGGGACGTCTGTTCCCGCAACTTTTGGGCAAGGAAAGCCGTGCCCCCGCTCAGGAGCGCCACCACACCGCTAATCATGACGAGTTCCATCACCATCCACCTTCCCATTGATACCGATTCTCATTATCACCTTTAATATAGCACATTTCGCTCATCTTGCCCAATGCAAAAAAACTCCCGCCAACTAGGCGGGAGAACGGATTATGCGTTTACGTCGTAACCTTGTTCTTCAATCGCTTCAATCATCGTTTTCAACAAAATTTTGTCGTTGTGGATCACATCAACACGATGGTCTTGCAGCGACACGATGGCTGATTCGACGCCTTCGAGCTCGGTCAAAGCCCCTTCGACCGCCGCCTTGCAATGATTACAAGTCATTCCTTCTACTTTCAATACTGTCTCATTCATGAGTTCGTTCCTCCTTGAGTTTTTAATCGTAACGCGTTCAAGACGACTGACACCGAACTGAACGCCATCGCCGCCCCGGCAATCCACGGTGCGAGCAATCCGGCGGCTGCGACCGGGATACCGAGACTATTGTAGGCGAGTGCCCAGAACAGGTTTTGGCGAATGTTCTTCATCGTCAGACGGCTCATCTCGAGCGCACGCGTCACACCGATCACGTCTCTACCCATCACGGTCACATCGGCCGCCTCGAGCGCCACATCCGTCCCGCTTCCGAAGGCGATGCCGACATCAGCGACCGCGAGTGCCGGCGCGTCGTTCATCCCGTCACCGACCATGGCGACCCGCCCTTTCTGTTTGAGCGCCTCGATATGGTCTGCTTTCTCGACAGGCAATACTTCCGCGATGACGTTCGCCTCCGGGATGCCGAGCTCTCGGGCGACGTCTAGGGCCACTTCTTGACGGTCGCCTGTCAAAACATACACGTGGCGTGTTTTCGCGAGTTGCCGGACGACGTCCCGACTGCCTTCTTTCAAGCGGTCCTTCAGCCCGAACACGGCTTTGATGCCAGAAGCGTCCGCCACGTACACGGGCGTCATCGCTTTCATGTCCCAATCCGGCAACTCGAATCCGGCTTCACGCATCATTCGCACGGACCCGACAAGAAGTTCATTCCCATCGACGACGGCTTTCAATCCTCGCCCGACGAGCTCTTCGACTTGCTCGACGTGACCGTCCCCTTCGAGCTTCCCGATCGCCTCGGCGAGCGGATGGGTCGACTGGCGTTCAGCCATGACGGCCTTACGTAAAAATGACTCGTCGCCGAACATCGTGACGACCTCGGGCGTCCCGTTTGTAAGCGTCCCGGTCTTGTCAAAGACGATGATGTCCGCCCCGTTCAACGACTCGAGTTGGCCACCGCCTTTAAAGAGGACACCTTGCTCGGCGGCGCGGCCGGTCCCGACCATGATCGAGGTCGGCGTCGCCAAGCCGAGCGCACATGGACAGGCGATGACGAGTACCGCAATCGAAGCCCGGATCGCCATATCCATGTTGCCGAGTCCGAACGCCCACACAGCGAACGTGACCGCACTGATGGCGACGACGATCGGTACGAACACGCCTGAAATCCGGTCGGCTTGGCGTTGGATCGGCGCTTTATCCGTTTGTGCCTGTTCGACGACACGCACGATTTGGGCGAGCATCGTCTCACTGCCGACCCGTTCGGCTTTCATCAAGACACGGTGCGAACGGTTGATCGTCCCGCCGACGACTTCGGCACCGACGCCTTTTTCAGAAGGAATCGATTCTCCCGTCAACATCGACTCATCGACGATCGTCTCGCCTTCGATGATGCGTCCATCGACCGGCACTTTCTCGCCCGGACGGACGACGAGGACGTCGCCGACGTTGACGAGTGCGACCGCGACCGAACGTTCTTCGCCATCGACGAACAGGATTGCCTCTTTCGCCTGAAGTGACAATAATGATTTGAGCGCATCGGTCGTCTTCTCTTTCGCCCGTGCCTCCAGCCATTTCCCGACGAGGACGAGCGTGATGAGGACCGCACTCGTCTCGAAATAGAGCGCCGGATGCATCGGATGGGCGAGCATCTCGAACACCGAATAGAAGTAAGCGGCCGAAGTCCCGGTCGCCACGAGCACGTCCATGTTGGCACTGCCGCTCTTCAAGCTCTTATACGCACCTTGATAAAATTGGGCCCCAATCCAAAACTGGACCGGCGTCGCGAGCGCAAATTGCCACCACGGGTTCATAAGCCAATCCGCATGGAACATGAACCCTGGAATGTGCGTGATCATGACGAGTAACAGCGGTGCCGACAACAGCGACGAGATGAGCACTTTTCGTTCAAGCGGTCGTAAGTCGTGTTTCGGCGCGAATTCTACTTTCCGTTCCGCCCCGTACCCGATCTTCTCGATCCGGGCGATCAGTTCTTCTTCAGTGATGCCGTCGTCGACGCGAATCATTGCCGTTTCAAGCGGCAAGTTGACGGTCGCTTCGACACCATCCATCTTGTTCAACACTTTCTCGATTCGGGCCGAGCATGCGGCGCATGTCATTCCTTGAATCGACAATTCGACGGTTTTCATCGCTCGACCTCCTTACTTTTTAATGCGGCTGACGATTGTCATCAATTCGTCAATGTACGGATCCATATCTTCCGTCTCGCTCGCATGAACCAAACATTTGCGCATATGGCGTTCGAGTAGCTGCAGTTCGACTTGTTTGAGCGCCGCCTGGATCGCTGACGTCTGTGTCAAAATATCGACGCAGTAACGGTCACTCTCGACCATCTTTTGAATGCCGCGGACTTGTCCTTCAATCCGGCGCAGGCGTTTACTGAGCGCTTCGCGCTCGACATCGTCACGCGGAACTAGCGGTTGTTCATGCATGTATTCCTCCATGGTTATCACCTCACCATCAATATACCCCTACCCCGTAATGGTGTCAAACGATTAAATTGAAAAAGAGCGACAACTTTGTGTCGCTCTCCTCACTCAACTCTTTTGGAACGCCTCGCTCTTCAAGACCGTCCGTAAAATTTTTCCGGTCGTGTTACGTGGCAGTTCATCGATCAACTCGATGTACGTCGGTTGTTTATACTTCGCTAGCTTCGTCGCCGCGAAGGCGCGGATGTCA
The DNA here is from genome assembly GCF_000798975.1 of Exiguobacterium sp. ZOR0005. Lineage (NCBI taxonomy): Bacteria > Bacillati > Bacillota > Bacilli > Caryophanales > Exiguobacterium > Exiguobacterium sp. ZOR0005. Next base: position 84,175 of record NZ_JTLB01000003.1, read on the forward strand.
TCCGTCGTCACATCGTCGCGCGTGACGACGTACGCTTTGACTGCCTCTCCTTGTTCGGCGTCAGGTACCCCGATGACTGCCGCTTCGACGATACCCGGGTGTTGGTATAGCACTTCCTCGACTTCTCGCGGATAGACGTTGTAGCCGCCGACGATTACCATATCTTTTTTCCGGTCGACGATGTAGAAATAACCGTCCTCGTCCCGCTTCGCCAAATCACCCGTATACAACCATCCGTCCCGGAGCGTCATCGCTGTCTCTTCCGGGAGCTTATAATACCCTTTCATGACGTTCGGGCCACGGACGATCAGTTCACCGACCTCGCCGACACCCACTTCTTCCCCGAGCTCATCGACGACTTTATTTTCGACGAGCACGATCGATGGACCGATCGACCCGGCTTTGCGTTCCCCGTGAAGCGGGTTGAAGCACGTGACCGGCGAGGCTTCTGACAACCCGTACCCCTCAAGGATTTTACATTCAAACTTCTGCTCAAACGATTCGAGCAGTTGCACCGGGAGACTCGCTCCGCCAGATACGAACACACGGACATGCTTGAGTGCGGACGAATAAGCCGGGACTTTCATCGCAGTTTGCAGCAAGAAATTGTACATCGTCGGCACGCCGGCGAAAATACTGACGCGATGTCTCGGGACGAGGTCGAAGACGTCCTGCGGCGAGAACTTCGGTAAGATGACGATCGTCGCCCCGCGCAAGAGCGGTGCGTTGACGATGACGGTCAAACAGAAGACGTGGAACATCGGCAACGCCGCGAGCGCCTTGTCGTCCGGTGTGATTTCAAGATATTCCCCGATCGACTGTGCGTTCGAATACAAGTTGCGGTGCGTGAGCAGCGCCCCTTTAGGTTTTCCGGTCGTCCCGCTCGTGTACAAGATGACGGCGACTTCTTCCTCATCGACTTCGACGAGCTCCCCTTCAGACGCCGAAAGCGAGTCGGCGAACGGTAAAAACTCGATGGCGCCACTTTCTGTTTCGGCCGGCACGTCCGCATATGGGACCGAAATGACGAGTTTCAATTGCGGCAGCTGTGACAATGCCCCTTTCGCTTGGGCGACGAGTGGTGACAAGGCGACGATGGCTTTCACGTCCCCGTCGAGCAAAATATAAGCCATCTCGTCTGGTGTGTATGTAGGGTTGATCGGGATGACGACGCCGCCTCGCGCGAGCACCGCGAAGTAAGAAATGAGAAATGCCGGACTGTTACCGAGAACGAGTGCGACGTGATCTCCTTTGTTGACGCCTTTCGCTTCAAGCGTCGACGCCATCGCCCGCACTTGCCCGAAAAACTGCTCGTAGCTGACCGTGTCTTCCCCGAACACGTAGGCCGCTTTCGAGCGGTGCTCGGCCACTACCCCTTGTAACGCCGTGACTAAGTTTGCCATAGTAATCCCCCTTTTAATGAATGACGATTCACTTTTACGCCGTAAAAAAGAGCACGGCGACCGCGCTCTTTTTCAGTTAATTCTATTGTACATGAAACGGCTCAGGAAGAAAACGCTTTCAAATCCATCGTCTTTAAATGATATAATCCGCTCCGGCTCTGTACGTGCACGAGCGCTTGTAGCGCCTCATCATCCATGAGCAAATCGTCGAGCAATTTATGGTACGATTCTTTGCAATCATCTGTCGTCGCCGTGACGATGAACATCATTTCGGCCCGGACCGGCTCCCCGGCGATCGTTCCCACATCGAACGGGTGATTCACATGCAACAATGTGATGCCGTCAAGCCGGGCCGCATGCCGCGGGACGTCGATGACGGCGACAGGGACCGCGACATCGCTCACACCGGACGGGATTGTCCGTTCTTGCTCGAGGACGGCTCGGGTGAACGCGTCCGTGACGATCCCCCTTCCCTCTAACTCAAGACCAATCGCTCGCACGGCGCGCTCAAACGTCGGCTGATCGGTCACCCACATCCAGTTCGTGTCCATCCATTCTGTGATGAAACGGCACATCTTAATTCCTCCTCAACATCGATTCAGTTTACGAAAGCGCTTGCACTGATTATGATACGCCTCCTCGACTACTGTCGCAACGCCACAGGAAATGTTTCACGAAACCGCCAAAAAAGGATGGTCTCATGATGAGACCATCCTGGCTGTCGACCCGCCTCAGCTAATGAGATCGACGAGTTCTTCGAGATCGACGTTGCCGAAGTAGTGTTTAACGTCAAGGTGTGATAATTGTTCCCGAATCGCCCCGCGTTCGAAGCGAGTCCCGACGAGCGCTTGCTCGACGTCATGGATGTCACCGACCCCAAAGAAGTCCCCGAAAATTTTCGCTTCGGTGATCGTCCCTTTGCTGACGTTCAACCGGACATCGATTGTGCCGATCGGGAAGCGACGTTTCGACTCGACGTCAAACTTCGGAGACTTCCCAAAGTTCCAGTCCCAGTTCGCGTAGCGCTCTCTCGAGATGTCTTGGACGATTTCCCAGTCCTCGTCACGAAGCACATAGCGTTCCGGTTCTTGACCGTCATAGATTGAGTGAAGCAACGCTTCGACGAACCGTTCCATCGCCATCTCTTCCTCGAGGAACTCCGTGATGTTGGCGACACGGCTCCGGACCGACTTGATGCCTTTAGAGCGCATCTTCTCTTCCGAGACGTTGAGCGAGTTGACGACTTCCTCGATGTTCGAGTTGAACATGAGCGTCCCGTGGCTGAACATGCGGCCGCGCGTCGTGAACTGGGCGTTGCCACTGATCTTCCGTTCGCCGACTTGGATGTCGTTTCGTCCCGTCAACTCGGCCTCGACGCCGAGTTGCTTGAGTGCGTCGACGATCGGTTGCGTGAACTTCTTATAGTTGTTGAACGAGTTGCCGTCATCTTTCGTGATGAAGCTGAAGTTCAAGTTGCCTTCGTCGTGATAGACGGCGCCACCGCCCGAGAGACGGCGGACGACATCGATCCCGTTCTCTTCGATATACTTCAAGTTGACTTCTTCTGACGTGTTTTGGTTTTTCCCGATGATGATCGACGGCCCGTTAATGTAGAACAAGAAGTAATCCTCATGCTCGACGTTCAAATGTTTGAGAATGTATTCCTCGACCGCCAAGTTGAGTTTTGGATCCCGGATGTCCGGGTTGAAAATGAATTTCACTGTGTGTGTCCTCCTAGTGACTAATCGTTACGTCCATTATACGAGACGTGTGAGCGCCTCGACAAATGAATTACTTCCATTCGCCGTTCATGACGCGCTTCAATGCGTTGGCGACGCCGTACTCGTCATGACGCTCGGTGACGTGATGGCTGATTTTGATCAATTCATCATGACTGTTCGCCATCGCGATCGCCTTGCCGGCGACCTCGAACATCGGTACATCGTTCAAATTGTCGCCGATGACGACGACCTCGGACAAGTCGACCCCGAAATACTCGGCGAGTTTCCGGACACCGTGCCCTTTGTCGGCCCCGTTCGCCATCACCTCGATGTTGTCATTGCCTGAAGACGTGACGTATACGCCCTCGACACGTTCATCGATTTCAGTCCAAAGCGACGACATTTTTTCAAAGTGGCTTGAGAAGGCGATAAACTTGTAGACGCGCCCGGCCTCGTTTTTGATGAAGTCTTCGATGTCTTCGACGAGACGAACGTCCTCGTTGACATAGTAGCGTTTACGGAAGAACTCATACATCTCGAGCGAACGGTCGTCGCCGTTTTGCTTCAAGTTCTCCATCGTCGCCTCAATCAAATCGAGACGACTCGCGACGAGCCCGGCTTCCGAATACATCTCATAGAACACGTCCGAATACTTATGATCTTGATGCAGCACCGATACGACCTCAAGCGCCTCTTCCGTCGTCAAGTCGATCTCATGAAGCACGTCTCCCGTCTCCGTCAACACACGTCCCCCGTTGGACGAGACGATCGGGCACGTGAGGCCGACCTCATCGAGAATCTCTTTCGCGTTGAAGTAATTGCGTCCCGTCGCAATCGCAAAGCGAATTCCTTGCTCTTCGGCGGCGCGAACGATTTCAGCCGTTTCCGGCGCAATTTTTGTGTGGTTGTGCAAGATCGTGCCATCCATGTCCGATACGAACAGTTTATACGTTGTCATCAACATCCACTCCTTTTTTCTCTTTCGCTTCT